>CAJUDE010000038.1 GCA_910585295.1 uncultured Lachnospiraceae bacterium
AACCTTTCAGACAAAGATAAATTATCTGCGATTGCAAAGGCATACGACAGCTTAACCACGTACCAGAAGCAGCATATTGAAAAATACTGCAAAGACGCGTTGGATAAGTTTAAGCAGTTGATTAATCGCATGAATGAGTTGTTGGGCAATTCCTCTGACGATTCTACAGATAAGGTAGAAGGGGAAGGCGACTCAGAAGAAGACAAAGATAGCTCAACCGAAGGTACAGGCGGGGCTACTGAGGACAAGGAAGACACCTCTGGCAAATAATCCAGGGGACGGCAGGGAAGCTAAGATTGGAGAGAGGCTATGAATAAGATTTCAAAACAATTCTCTTCCATTGAACAAATTACAGACCAATATCTGAAAAAGGGCAGCCAGGGAACAGCCGCTTTAGACGGGGAACTGTCCTTTGGTGAGATTCTGAAACAGAAACAGTCTGTGGACGAAAGTTCTGCACTGAAGTTTTCCAAACATGCTTCCATGCGTCTGCAAAGCAGGAACATCGAGCTTTCCACAGAGCAGAAAGAACGGCTGGAAACAGGGGCGGAAAAAGCAGAAGCGAAGGGAATGAAAGAATCCCTTGTCATCGTTGACTCTTACTCGTTTATTGTGAATGTGCCAAATAAAACTGTGGTGACAGCAATGGACCATACCGAGTCCGGTGAAAATGTGTACACTAATATTGACGGAGCCGTAATTATCTAGCCGGACCCGAAGAGGAGGCAGAAGGCCCTGGAATGACAGAAGGGGCCATGCGGCAATCCAATAAGAATCAGGAGGTCATTTCGTTATGATGAGAGCATTGTATGCTGGTGTGTCAGGGTTAAAGACCCACCAGACAAAAATGGACGTAATTGGTAATAATATTGCAAACGTAAACACGGTTGCATTTAAATCATCCAGCACGGCGTTTAGTGAAATTATGTATCAGAACATGTCCGGGGCATCCGGGGCAACTGCAACCAAAGGCGGCGTGAATGCCAAGCAAATCGGGCTTGGCGTTACTACAGGGTCCACTTCCATCAATATTTCATCTCCGGGCGCAACACAGACCACTGGGGATGGCTGGGACTTGAGGATTACTGGGGACAGCTTTTTTGTGGTAAATAATGGTTCTGAGAACTTGTTCACCAAAGCAGGGGCATTCTACGTTGACGGCGCCGGTAACCTTGCAACCAAAGCAAATGGTTACAATGTCATGGGCTGGCAGGTAGACCCGGATACTGGGGAAATTAGGAAAGACACGGTTTCCGTGCTGAATATTATGAATGAGAAAAACCTCACTTCCCCGCCAGAGGCAACTACCCAGGCAACGGTCAGCGGCGTTTTGGATATCCATAACAAGCAGGTAAATTCTGATAACGGGTATACTTTGAGCCTGAGTTTCTATGATGGGCTGGGGTACATATATACGGCGAAGTTTGCAGTAAAGGCAATTGACAGTGAAGAAAAGAATTATTCTGTAGAGCTTACAGATATTACAGATTCCACAAACCGTTCCATCTTAAACGATTATGCTGCACAGAACAACCTGACATTGAATGAGGCGAAGGCGAACCTGTTTGGGGCAGAGACAAATGTTACCAGGAACTTTAAAATGGCTCAAGGGTTTACCTGGGTAAGCCAGACCGTGATTAGGGATAAAGACAACAATGAGCTGACGTATAATGATGCAGATAAGACATATTCCAACGGGACTGTGACCTATTCTGTTACGGACGTATTTGGCGTGACGGGCAATCAGGTGCAGCAGTTTAATGTCAATAATATCACTCAGGTAGGGACTTCCGCAAATTATGCCCATACAGACCAGATTATCGGGTACGAGCTGGATTATAACCAGGGCGGCATTAATCCAGGGACTTTCAACTATATTGGGACTGCAGGGAATAACAGCGTAGGGTTCAATATGGGGGCCCTTGGCACCCAGTTCCAGAACATTAATATTGACTTTAGCACGTCCACTTGTTATGAAAACGGGGATAACTGTACCCTTGATTTGGTAAAAGGCGATGTAAGCAAGCTGAATGGGGCGGGAAAGAAGCTGGGCGACCTGACCGGCTTAAACGTGGCGGAAGACGGCAGGATTTTTGGCACCTATGACAATGGGAACACCACATTGCTGGGGCAGATTGCAGTGGCAGTATTTGCAAATCCCTCCGGTTTGGAGAAATTAGGCGACAACTGCTACCGGACAACACTGAACTCTGGTGATTTTGACGGGATTGGGCAGGAAATCACAGCAGACGGCGGCAAGATGACAAGCGGCGTCCTGGAAATGTCCAATGTGGACCTTTCCACAGAATTCACAGAAATGATCACAACCCAAAGAGGGTTCCAGGCTAACTCCAGGATTATCACAACATCTGACACCTTGTTAGAAGAACTGGTGAACCTGAAGCGGTAATTGCTGGCAGCCTTTTTGCACTGGCAAAATAGGGTTATAGTTTATAATACATATTGGGGGGCTATGCAATATAGTTCCCCCCAATATATGCATAATTACGAGGTGAAGCTCCATGATAGAAGTTACGAAACTGAATGGTTCGACGGTGTTGGTCAATGCAGAATTGATTGAGAGCGTGGAGGAAACACCGGATACTGTCCTTTCTTTTGTAACAGGGAAGAAATTAATTGTAAAAGAAAGTAGACAAGAAGTAAAAAATTTAGTACTATTATACAAGAGAGAAATTATGGCGACTGGTCTTCCCTGGTTGGAAAGAGAGTAGCTTATGGGAAATAACAGTCCAATAAGCATGATTTACGGATAGAATATATTTCATGGATGAAAAGGGCAGGTGGCTAAAGTGGATATAGCGTCTATATTGGGAATTGTACTTGGAATTGTGTTGTTTGTGTTTGGGGTTATCCAAGGTGGCGGTAACCTTGTCAGGGATTTCTGGGATGTCCCTTCGGTAATTATTACAATTGGTGGGTCTTTGGTAGGTGTGCTTGCGTCCCACAAGCTCCCAGACTTTATCAATGGGTTGAAATCCATTACTCTGACATTTAAAGACACAAAGGCAGATGTAAGCGAAGTAATCAAGAATATTATCGATTTGTCAAACATAGCGAGGAAAGAGGGGCTTCTGGCATTGGAAGAAGCCGCAAATGGAATTGAGGATGAATTTTTAAAAAAAGGCGTCATGCTTGTCGTTGACGGTACCGACCCAGAACTGGTAAGGGGAATTATGGAGGCGGACCTAATCAGCGTGGAAGAGCGCCACAATGTAAATATTGGATTATGGAAGGCATGGGAAGGGTTAGGCCCTGCCTGGGGTATGATTGGTACCCTGATTGGTTTGATTAACATGTTGGCAAAGCTGGACGACCCATCAACGGTAGGGCCTTCCATGTCAGTGGCGTTGGTTACGACATTGTATGGTTCCTTGATTGCGAACTGGCTTTGCAACCCTACAGCGGCGAAGCTGAAAGTGAATAACGATGAAGAAATTAGGATGAAAGAGATTACAGTGGAAGGCTTGTTGTCCATTCAGGCGGGCGAGAACCCCCGTGTAATTGAAGAGAAACTGAAGTCCTTCCTGTCCCCGAAGATGCGTGAAGGCATGACGGAACAGGGTGGAGGTGAAGAATAGTGGCAAAGAAGAAGAAAAAGGATTCCGGCGGAGGCGCAGCCAATTGGATGAATACCTTTGCAGATCTGATGAATCTTTTGCTGTGCTTTTTCGTGCTTCTGTTCTCTATGTCCTCGGTAGATGCGGATAAGTTTGAGGCATTGGTCCAGTCATTGGAACACAGCTTCAGCATCTTGCCTCAGGGCGGTTCTTCCATAGGGGACGGGCAGATGGTGGCGGCTGGCGTCAACCAGCTCCAACTGCTGGACCAGTATTATAAAGAAGCTGCCAACTCCTCAAGCAAGGAAGATGGGGAAGATAACGAAGAAGAAGAAAATGACCCAGAACAGGCATTGAAGGAAGAGATGGCGGAAGCCGGGTTAAAGGAATCCGAAGAGATGGCGGAGCAGATAGAGAAAATGCTGGAAGAACAGAGGATTGGCGACCAAGTGGAGATAGATTCCAATGCCCAGTTTGTGCGGCTGACCTTAAATGGGGCGCTGCTATTTGATTCTGGCAAGTCTGAAATACGGGAAGACGCGCTTCCGCTTGTGGATAAGCTATCATTAATTTTAGAAAATTACGACAGTAGTCTGATTGATATAGAGGGGCATACGGATAATGTTCCTATAAGTAATGAAAAATACGAAAATAACGATGTATTATCTGCTTACCGGGCTTTTGCGGTGAAGAATTATGTGTTAGGGAAGACGGCTCTGGAAGCAGGGAAGATCAATGCGACCGGATGTGGGGAGTATACCCCTGTGGCGGATAATGCGACACCTGAGGGACGGGCAAGGAACCGGAGGGTGGAGATTAAGATTTACAATTCGTATAATTCAAATTAGAAAGGAAAAACAGCAATGAAAAAGAATTTAATGAGTGTTTTAATTCTGGCACTGGTAGTTGCGAATTTGGTTTTAACAGCAATCCTGATGATTTCCGTTGTGCCTCAGACAAAAAAAGCAAATGAATTGGTAACAAAAGTATGCTCGGCCATTGATCTGGAGTTAGAAGGCGGCAAAGACAATTCTTCCCTCTATATACCAATGGATCAGTTGGAGCCAATTGACCTTTCAGAGGGAGCCAGCCTCACAATCAACTTAAAGGATAGCGGAGATGGGGAGAAACACCATGCAGTAATATCTGTGACCCTTTCCCTTAATACCAAAAGCGATGGGTATAAAACTTATGGGCCAGACGGCATCACTGCCAAACAGAAACTGATTGAGGCTGAGGTTGTTAAAATCGTGGGAAGCCACACCTTAGAAGAAATGCAGGCAGACCAGGCGGGGGTACAGGATGAAATATTATCACGCCTGCGCAGGATGTTTGAATCAGATTTCATTGTGAGCGTGTCGTTCCCGACATATAATTATGAATAGGGCGATAATGGATAAGGGGCTAAAATTACAGGATAGATGTCAGGTGGTGAGTGAGAATGGGCGAGGTCTTATCGCAAAATGAGATAGACAGTCTGCTGAGTGCCTTAAGCAAAGGGGAATTAGATGCAGATGAGATTAAGGACTCTGGGGAAAAGCAAGTAAAAGATTATGATTTTGCAAGGCCTGCGAAGTTTTCCAAAGAACATCTCAGGACAATGGAAATTATATTCGAGCATTATGGCAGGCTGCTGTCTACGAACCTTCCAGCCTATTTGAGGAAGACAATACAAGTAGAAGTGATGAACTCGGAGGCAGTTACATATTCGGAATTTTCCAACTCCATGTCCAATCCAGTGTTATTGGGAATTGTTAATTTTGCGCCAATGCCAGGCAGCATTATTATAGACTTAGCGTCTAATCTGGGATATGCCATGGTAGACCGTATGTTAGGCGGGATGGGGGTTCCCTTAGAACGCAGCCGCGACTTCTCAGAGATTGAATTGCTGATTATTGAACGTATTATGAATGTGTGCATCAACCTTCTCCGTGAGCCATGGGAGAATGTGTCAGAGATACACCCAAGGTTGGAGCGTATTGAGACGAATTCTCAGTTTGCACAGTTTATATCTCCCAGTGAAATGATTGCAATTATAACAATCAATATTAAAATTGGCGATGTAGAGGGAATGATGAATATCTGCCTTCCCTATATGACATTAGAAGACGTGATGGACAAATTAAATACAAAGTATTGGTTTTCCACCATGCAGGCACGTGGGGACAAAGAATATACAGAAATTATTGAGTCAGTAATTAACAAAGCCCCAATGCCAGTCAAAGCTGTTCTGGGAAAAAGCGTTATCTCAGTCAGTGATTTTATCAATCTTCAGGTTGGGGACATTATCCGCCTGGATAGGAAAGTAGAAGATGAACTGGATGTATATGTTGGGAATATTAGAAAATTTACTGCTTTGCCTGGTGCATCTGGCGATCAGTATGCAGTAAGAGTTACATCAGTAATCAGAGAGGAGCAGTGAGGTTATGGATGGAGTTTTATCACAGGAAGAAATAAGCGCTCTGTTGAATGATGATTCCAGTATGGATGCAGTCAACGGGGCAAATGGTCTGGATGAACTGACGCCAGATGAAATTGACGCGATAGGCGAGATTTCAAATATCAGTATGGGAACGGCAGCCACAACGCTGTTTTCACTTGTAAACAGGAAAGTTGATATCTCTACACCGGTAGTCACCTTTGCTACCTGGGATGATATTGTAGAGGCATATGAAAGACCCTGTGTATTTATTCGGATTGCTTATACAGTAGGGTTAGACGGAAGCAACCTTCTGGTGTTGAAGGAGCATGACGTTAAGATCATCACTGATTTGATGATGGGCGGCGATGGCACGAACCTGGATGGTGAGCTTGGGGAACTGCATTTGAGCGCAATTAGTGAGGCTATGAACCAGATGATGGGAAGCGCTGCAACGTCCCTGTCGTCCATGTTGAATAAAATGATTGACATTAGCCCTCCTTCCGCAGATTTGGTAGATTTAAAAGATACGATAAGCGGGGAGGAAATTGATGAATTTCTGGCCAGCCCATTTGTAAAAATTTCTTTCCGGATGGAAATTGGGGATTTGGTGAACAGCGAGATTATGCAGCTTTATCCATTTTCTTTTGCAAAGGAAATGTGTTCTGGGGTGGCGCAGAATATGGAGGCAGAAAATGTGCCTGAGCCAGAGCCGCAGCCGCAGGCTCCTCCACAGCCTGCGCCACAGCCAATGCAAGGGGCTGCGCCGCAGCCGATGCAGCAGCCAATGATGGGTCAGCCGATGATGGGCCAGCCGATGCAGCAGCCAATGATGGGAATGCCAATGGGGGATATGTCACAGATGTATGCGCAGCAGCCAGTAAATGTGCAGCCTGCCCAATTCCAGGCGTTTGCCGGTGATTTTAACCCTATTACCCAGCAGGAGAATATCGGGCTGATTATGGATGTCCCTCTGGATGTCACAGTGGAGCTAGGCAGGACCAGTAAGTCAATCCATGATATCCTGGAATTTGCGCCAGGGACCATTATAGAATTGAATAAGATTGCTGGGGAACCCATTGATGTGTTAGTTAATGGTAAATACGTAGCAAAAGGCGAAGTAGTCGTAATTGAAGAAAGCTTTGGGGTGCGTATTACCGAGATTATAGATAACTAAAAAATAATGAAAAGTAATATCAAGGAGAAAAAGACATGGCAAAGAATATTTTAATTTGTGATGATGCAGCGTTTATGAGAATGATGATTAAGGACATTCTTACAAAGAATGGCTACAATATTGCTGGGGAAGCCGAGAATGGCTTGAAAGCAGTAGAGAAATTTAATGAGACAAAGCCAGACCTGGTACTGATGGACATTACCATGCCAGAAATGGATGGGATCCAGGCATTGAAGCAGATTAAGGCGGCAGACCCTTCTGCATGCGTGATTATGTGTTCCGCAATGGGGCAGCAGGCAATGGTTATTGAAGCGATCCAGTCTGGGGCAAAAGATTTTATTGTAAAGCCATTTCAGGCAGAGCGCGTATTGGAAGCGGTAAAAAAAGTAGTTGGATAATATGGTTTTACTGGAAATTTCCTCCGGATGGGAGAGCTTTTTCCAACTGGTTGGCATATTGTTGGTTTTCCTGTTTGTGCTGGCGCTTACCTATCTAGTTACAAAATGGATTGCAGGGTACCAGCAGGGGATTGTGGCGAATAAGAATATACGCGTAATCGAGACATTTCGGGTAAGCAGCAATAAGTTTATTCAGATTATTCAGGTTGGGGAGAAATATCTGGCTGTTTCCGTTTGTAAAGATACCATCAATGTCCTAACGGAACTGACAGAAGAACAGTTGACTTGGATGCCTTCTATGGAAGAGAAGAAGGAGGCCAATGTAAATGAGAGTTTTCAGGAAATACTAAATAACCTGAAGAAAAAAATTCCCAGGAAGTAGGAAAAGCACTATGAAAAAGCTGAAAAAAATATGTTGCGGGACTTCCTTTGCCTTTGGGACGGTAACATTGCTTCTTGCATTATTTTTATGTTTTGGGCAGAGTGCATATGCAACGGGAGATACGCAAGGCGGCCAGGGAGCGCTAGATGACAGGGCGCGGGAAATAGGCGAGCTGGACCCACCCAATACACGGCCGGCCGATACTGAAAATACCGATGGCATGACGTTCAGCTGGAACAATGAAGAAGGGAATTTATCTGGAAATATCAGGGTACTCCTGGTGCTGACTGTAATTTCCCTGGCTCCATCCATCCTTATTATGCTTACATCCTTTACAAGGATTATTATCGTATTGCATTTTGTAAGGACTGCTGTGGGAACCCAGACGGTTCCGCCCAATCAGGTGATGGTGGGTTTGGCCTTGTTTTTAACGCTCTTTATTATGAACCCAGTGTTCTCTGAGATTAACGAGACAGTAATTAAACCTTTCGATGCCAATGAAATCAGCCAGGAAGAAGCCTTGGAACGGTTAGAAGGCCCGCTTCGTAGTTTTATGTACAAAGAAATACAAAGGAAAGACCTAAAACTGTTCTGTGACATTGCAGAGATTGACATGACAGGTATGGACTTAAGTGAGCCGGAAACATTAGAGCCTGTGCCAATGAATGTGGTGATTCCAGCATTTATTGTCAGTGAGCTTCGCACAGCGTTTATTATTGGATTTTTGATATACATCCCATTTATTGTAATAGATATGGTGGTTGCTTCGGTGCTGATGTCCATGGGTATGATGATGCTGCCCCCTACTACGATTTCCATGCCTTTTAAGATTTTGCTTTTTGTGCTTGCGGATGGATGGGATCTGGTGATTGGCAGCCTTATCAGGACATTTTATTGAACATAGCCGTTTTCGTATGGGCATATAGGTAATTGTAAATTCCAACCACTTGTGGAAGCAAGTGGTTGCAGAGTGTAGAGGTGATAACATATGATTACAGAGGGACAGGTATTAGACATTGCAAGGGAAGCATTATTTTTGATTATTAAGGTGTCGACCCCTTTGCTGTTGATTTCTTTAATTATAGGGCTGGTTGTCAGTATTTTCCAGACAGTCACTTCTATCCAAGAGCAAACCTTGACTTTTGTTCCCAAGATCCTTGTTGTTTTCCTTGGGATAATGTTGCTGGGAGGATGGATGATGGAGAACCTGACAAGCTTTATGACCGATTTATGGAGTAATTTCGGCCTGTACCTGCGTTAGGTTGGGACAGTATGGTAAACTACGCTTTTACGTTATATACATTTGAATATTTTTTGATGATATTGGTAAGGGTTGCTTCCTTTGTCTTTATTGCTCCATTTTTCGGAATGAGTAATACCCCAGCCCGGGTGAAAATTGGCTTCTCGGCATTTCTTGCATTGATCTTGTACCAGGTGATACTGCCCAAAGAAGTTCTGGAATATTCTGGAGTAATTGAATTCGCCATCATCGTTCTGAGAGAAGGAATTACAGGGCTGCTAATTGGGTTTGCAGCAAATATTTGTAATTCCATTATTGTCTTTTCAGGTAAAGTGATTGATATGGAAATCGGGCTTGCCATGGCGAATATGTATGACCCAACGACCAAAACACAGTCAGGGCTTACTGGCACCATGTACAACTATTTTATTATGTTGCTGTTGATAGTTACAGATATGCACCATTATATTTTGCGGGCATTGATTGACACATATCAAATTGTACCAGTGAACGGCGCAGTTTTTGACTGGGAACACCTTATGGCCACCATGGTGATGTATATTACAGATTTAATGGTGATTGGGTTCCGTATTGTACTTCCCATATTTGCAACCAGTATGATATTAAATTGTATTTTGGGGATTATGGCGAAAGTGGCGCCTCAAATGAATATGTTTGCGGTGGGAATGCAGATAAAAATTATAGTGGGATTGACGATATTGTTCCTCACGATTGTCCTGCTTCCTGATATTTCCAGTTTTATTTTTAGGGAAATGAAGAAAATGATTGTTTCCGTAATTAAAGGAATGTATTAAAATTGAGAGAGAAACCTTATTTTTTTATGGAATATGAACTTCAGTGGTTTGCAAAAGAAGGGAATGGGGGAGAGAAAACAGAACCTGCTACTTCAAAGAAGCTGCAAGATGCCAGGAATGAGGGGCAGGTAGCTAAGAGCCAGGAGCTAAATAGCGCGTTAAGCCTAATTGCCCTGTTTATAATGTTGAAAATATTTATTTCTTATATAGGGGATAATTTGTTCCAGATTTTTGCATTGATATATAATAAGATCCCTGATATCATAGATGAAAGCATTGGCGGCATGACTCCCTATTTGGCGGCAATGGTGGTCAACAATACGTTGATTGTTATTTTGAAGATTTTAGCGCCAGTATTTATTATAGGTTTTTTGGTTGCCCTATTGTCAAATATCTTCCAAGTAGGCTGGAAGGTCACTGGCAAGCCTATGAAGCCGAAGTTCAGCAAAATGAACCCGCTTAGTGGGTTTAAAAGGATTATTTCCAAAGACTCTATGTTTGAGCTGTTAAAGTCGATTGCAAAAGTAGGGGTCATTACATATGTGGCATACACTTCAATCCGGGGACACCAGGATGAGCTGTTTTTAGTATATGATATCCCTTTGCTCCAAGTAGTCCTTTTGGTGGGCAGCATTGTGCTTGACACCGGGCTAAAGATTAGCATGGTGTATCTGGTGCTTGGGATTGCGGATTGGTTTTACCAGAAGCATAAATTTAAAGAAGAAATGAAAATGACCAAGCAGGAAGTGAAGGACGAATATAAAAATACAGAAGGTAACCCTGAAATTAAGGGGCGGCAGCGTTCTAGGATGCGGGAAGCTTCCCAGCGGCGCATGATGCAGAACCTTCCCAGCGCAGATGTGGTAATTACTAACCCTACCCATTATGCGGTGGCAATCCGGTATGACGCCAGCCAGTATTCTGCCCCGATTGTAGTGGCAAAAGGAGAGGATTTCCTTGCCATGAAAATTAAAGATGCTGCAAAAGAGCATCAAATAGAAATTGTAGAAAATAAGCCTCTGGCGCGGATGCTTTACGCCAATGTGGACGTAGGGGAAGAAGTCCCGCCGGAATTGTATCAGGCAGTCGCAGAAGTGCTTGCTTTTGTTTATAGCCTGAGGGAAAATAGATAATTTGTAACTGATAAGACGAAAGGAGAAAGCGGCATGAAGAAGGCAGATATAGGGATTGCGCTGTATTTACTTGCAGCGATTATATTCTTTATTGTTCCAATTCCTTCTATTCTATTAGATATCATGCTGGCATTTAACGTATCCATCGCATTAGTGATATTGATGAATGCCTTATTTGTAAAAGAAGTGCTGGATATGTCCTTTTTTCCGACATTGCTTTTGTTCACTACCATTTTCCGTATTTCATTGAATGTCTCCTCCACACGTTTGATATTGAATACAGGGGATCCAGGTAATGTGGTGCGTACCTTTGGGCAGTTTGTAGGCGGGAATGATTTAATTATCGGCGCTATTATCTTTATTGTAATGATTTTGATACAGTTAATTGTCATCAATAAAGGTTCTGAGCGTGTGTCAGAAGTAACTGCAAGGTTTACGCTGGATGCCATGCCTGGTAAACAGATGGCAATTGACGCCGACTTGAACACAGGGACAATCAATGAGAAACAGGCGCGGGAACGGCGTGATAAAATACAGCAGGAATCCAGTTTCTTTGGCGCCATGGATGGTGCCACGAAATATGTAAAGGGGGACGCCACAGTAGGTATAGTGGTTACTCTGATTAACTTGGTAGGCGGGCTTGCCATGGGTATGACACGGCAAGGGTTGGAAATTGGCGAGGCATTGACAAAATATGGGATCCTTACAATCGGTGACGGGCTTGTCAGCCAGATCCCTTCTTTGCTGATTTCACTGGCAACTGGTATCCTGGTCACAAAGGCTTCTAAAGAAGCAGATTTTGGGGATACCTTGGTGCGGCAGCTCTTTGGGATCCCCAAGGTACTGTATATCGTTGGGAGCGTATTGATTTTCCTAGGGCTTGCAACACCCTTGGACTGGAGGCTGTTCTTGCCTTTGGGCATTGCTTTTTTGATTGCAGGGCGCAGCATGGACACAAGCCTTGCAGTAGAAGCCATTGAAGATGAAGTGGATATGGCGGAGGAACAGGCAGAAGAGATACGGCGGCCGGAGAATGTGGTTTCATTGCTGCAGGTAGATCCAATTGAGTTGGAATTTGGTTATGGGATTATCCCCCTGGCGGATGTGAACCAGGGTGGGGATTTGTTAGACCGTGTGGTTATGATCCGAAGGCAGATTGCTTTGGAGCTTGGTATGGTTGTGCCAATTATCCGCCTCCGGGACAATATACAGTTAAACCCCAATCAATATATTATTAAGATTAAGGGGATCCAGGTGACAGAGGGGGAAATATTGTTTGACCATTATATGGCGATGAACCCAGGGTTTGTAGAGGAAGAAATTTCCGGTATCCCAACGTTTGAGCCTTCCTTCCATTTGCCAGCCCTTTGGATTACCGAGGGCCAGAGGGAACGGGCAGAGAGCTTAGGCTACACTGTAGTGGACCCGCCGTCTATTATAGCAACCCATCTGACAGAAGTCATTCGGATGCATATTGATGAATTGCTGTCACGTCAGGATGTGCAGAACCTTGTCAATAACATTAAGGAGACAAACCCAACCCTTGTGGATGAGTTGATCCCGAAGCTTTTGGGGATTGGGGAAATTCAGAAAGTCTTGCAGAATTTATTAAAAGAGGGGATTTCTATCCGGGATTTGCTTACAATTTTTGAAACTATGGCAGACCATGCGGCAACAACCCGTGATACGGATGTCTTGACAGAATATGCAAGGCAAAGCTTGAAACGCGCAATATCCAGTAAGTATTTCCCAGCAAATGAGGTGACCAGCGTTATTACCCTTGACCCCAAAGTGGAGCAGGATATTATGGGGTCTGTGAAACAGACAGAGCAGGGGGCATACCTTACGCTTGACCCTGAGAAAACGAAAGCCATTATGGCATCCTTGGAGGAAGAAATCGCCAAACTGGAAAATCTTGGGAAGAACGCAATTATCATTACATCGCCAATTGTGCGTATGTATTTTAAGAAATTGACAGAAGATTATTTTAGGGACTTGATAGTTGTTTCGTACAACGAAGTTGATTCCAATATAGAATTACAATCAGTAGGGATGGTGAGCCTTTCATGACGATAAAGAAATTTCAGGGGAGAACAGAAGAGGAAGCCACTGCAAAGGCAAAAGAAGAATTTGGCCCACAGACTGTTATTATGAATGTGAAGGAAGTGCGGCCAAAGGGTATCCTGCGTTCTTTTAAAACGCCTACGTTTGAGGTGACGGCCGCCATTGAAGAGGTGGAGCAGCCTGTCCAGGCAAAAATTCCTGCGCCAATTCCATCTGTGACCAGGAATATCAATATAGCGGCGGATGAGCCGATTGCCATACCGAAGCCAGAGCCGGTGAAAGAAATGTTTGCTTCTGTAGAAAATACCTGGGCGTCCTCCGTGGAGGCGCAGGGCATGGAGGAGAAGAAAAAAGAGAGTATGGCGGAGAATAATAATCTGGAAGAAAAGCTAGAAAGCCTTCAGTCACTCCTGGAGGAAAAACTGGCTCCACAGCAGCCAGAAGAACTCCCAAAGGAAGCGCCTATGGATGAGAATTTTAAATTTATCAAAATGATTTACAGCATCCTGCTTGACAATGAAGTGGATGAGAAATATGTAAACCAGATTATGGATGAGGTGGAGAAAGTGATGAAGGGTGGCGCAAGCGTTGATTTAATCCTGTCCAGCATCTACCAGAAAATGATCCTTAAGTTTGGGCAGCCCCAGCCGATTGAAATGTCAGAGCGTAAGCCGAAAGTAGTATTTTTCATAGGGCCCACAGGGGTTGGCAAGACCACGACAGTCGCTAAGATTGCATCGCGGTTTAAGGTGGAGAAAGGGAAAAAGGTAGCGCTTTTGACTGCTGACACCTATCGTATTGCGGCCGCAGAGCAGCTTCGGACTTATGCCAATATCCTAGATACGCCTTTAAATATTGTATACTCTTCTGAAGAATTGAATGAAGAGCTGAAAAAATCAGAAGAATATGACCTTGTGCTTGTGGATACTGCAGGGTTTTCCCATAAAAATGAAGAGCAGAGGAATGAGACAAGGGAATTAATTGACCGGGTGCCGGGAGAATATCAGAAAGAAGTATACCTTGTGTTGAGCGCAACGACAAAGTACAGGGACTTAATTGACATTGCAGATATATACAAGAAAAATTTCCAGTTTAAGCTGATATTTACCAAATTAGATGAAACTAGCTGCTTTGGAAATATTTTAAATATGAAACTTTATACAGGGTCAGATTTATCTTATTCCACATATGGGCAAAATGTTCCAGAGGATATTGAAATTTTTGATACGCAGAAAATTGTAAAACTTCTGCTTGGAGGAAAATGAATATGGACCAGGCAGAACAGTTAAGGAATATTGTAAAGAAAAACCAACAGTCTGCACGGAAAGCCCGTGTTTTTACAGTTACCAGCGGCAAAGGCGGCGTTGGGAAGTCAAATGCTGTGGTGAACCTGGCGGTGCAGATGCAGAAACATGGAAAAAAAGTAATAATTTTTGACGCTGATTTGGGCCTTGCAAATGTAGAGATTATGTTTGGGGCGATCCCTAAGTATAATTTAAGCGATGTAATCTACCGGGGGAAAACCATACAAGAAATTATCACGCCGGGGCCTATGGATGTGGGGTTTATCTCAGGGGGCGCAGGCATCACAGGGATAAATAACTTGTCAAAAGAGCAGTTAAAGTTCTTGGTACGCAATTTGTCAGAACTAGATGGGATTGCGGATATTGTCTTGATTGACACAGGCGCAGGGATTTCCGACCATGTGCTTGAATTTGTAATGGCAAGCCCGGAAGTGCTGCTGCTTGCCACATCCGAGCCAAGCTCTTTGACAGATGCATACTCTTTATTGAAAGCGCTGCACCGGAACCCAGAGTTTCGGCAGGCGCAGACAAAGATTAAAGTGATTTCTAACCGTGTCGTCACAGAAGAGGAAGGCAATGGGATATTTGAGAAGCTGAATGCAGTTGTGGGCCAGTTCCTGAAAGGGAACTTAGAATACCTTGGCATGATACCACAGGATGCGCTTGTGGAAAAAGCAGTGCGCCAGCAGCAGCCAGTAAGCATCCTCTATCCAGAAGCAAAGTCAACCAAAGCATTTGAAGCCCTTACTTGCAATCTATTGGATGGGAATGTAATCCCATTACATGAAAAAAAAGGGATAATGCAATTAATATCACGTTTCATTTATCGAAAGGGCTGAAAAGCCAAGATAAAAAACTTAAATATCAGAAAAGGTTAAATAGGGTTGTGCCATGAATAACAATGTGATCAAGCCAGGGGACAAAGTTGAAATCCGAATAATACAGCATGTGGAACAAGGAAAAAGGCTGGGGGAAAATCCTCCGGCTTATTACAGCATGGTGGAGGACGTGCAGGAAAATGGTTTGATAGAGATGTTGGCGCCAACCAGGGCGGGCAAAGCAGAGTCCATTCCCGGCGGTTTGCGGCTTGAGTTTGTATTTTATACCAGAAGGGGGCTGTACCGCTGCGTGGCACGTGTGAAGGACCGATATGTCAGGGAACATTTGAGTTTGATGCTTGTGGAACCTAAAAGCCCTATGGAGAAATTCCAAAGAAGGGAATATTATCGGTTTGAATGTGTTATGGATATGCAATACTTGATGGTTACGGAAGATGAAGCAAAAATAGAGGATATCACAGAACTGAAGGAGCATCACAGGCTCAATTACCCAAACGACATATTCTTAGATGCTGTTGCAGTGGATATTAGCGGAGGGGGGATCCGTTTTGTAGGGGGTGTGCCGGCAAACAAGGGAGACTGCCTGGCGCTTTGTATTAGGCTGGAAAGCGAAACAATGGATTATCTGTTGGAAATTGCCGGCAGGGTAATGCTCTGTCAGAAAATAGAGTCGGGGAAAAAAGAAGAGAAGTATGAATATCGTGTGAATTTTATAATGAGGAATCAGAAAGAGCGGGAAACTATTATTAAATATATTTTTGAACAAGAACGCAGACGCAGACAAAAAGGGTGATAGTATGAAAAAAAATATTTTAGTGGTTGATGACTCTGCACTTATGAGAAGGCTTATTTGTGATATAATCAATACAGATAGTACATTTCAGGCAACAGATGTTTGTAGAGATGGCCAGGAGGCATATGAGAGGTTAAAAAAGGTCTGTTATGACGCGGTAATCTTGGATGTGAATATGCCTCGTATGGATGGCCTGGAGTTACTGGAAAAATTACAGCAGGAAAATATCAAAGCTACCATCATTATGGTGAGCACATTGACTGTGAAAGATGCGGATGTGACAATCCGCGCCATGGAATTAGGGGCCATTGATTTTGTCACGAAGCCTTGCAATATTATTGAGGCAAAGGGAGAAGATTTCAAAGGAAGCCTGTTAAAAGTGTTGAAAGCCGTAGTAAGGTCTGACAATACAAAGAACCTTCTTGCAACAAATACAAAAGTCCCTGAAAGGCCGGCGGCGGTTAAGCCAGTCCGCCTTCCGAGGAAAACAGTTGGGAAAGGCGCAAACAGGCTGGTTGCCTTGGCATGTTCCACTGGAGGGCCTAAGGCGCTGCAAAGCGTGATCCCATATTTGCCGGATAATATGGATGCGCCCATGGTGCTGGTGCAGCATATGCCAATGGGCTTTACTAGGTCCATGGCAGACCGTTTGAATGAAGTCAGCAAAATTACAGTGAAGGAAGCCGAAGAAGGGGACGTCCTGGAAAAGGGATGCGTCTATATCGCCCCTGGCGGAAAGCATATGGAGGTTCAAAAGAAACCAGATGGCAGGCATGTGGTTCGGCTAAATGACGAGCCGGCAATAGGGGGGTTAAGGCCCTGTGCCAATGTGACTTATGAATCCTTGCGCAATAGCGGATATGATGAAATCGTCTGCGTAGTGCTTACTGGGATGGGGGCAGATGGAACAGGCGGGATCCTTTCTTTGAAGCAGAAAAAAAACATTCATGTGATTGCTCAGGACGCACAGTCCTGTATTGTATATGGAATGCCGAAAGCGATTGCTGAGGCTGGCGCTGTAGATGAAGTAGTTCCTTTAACAGAAGTTGCCCAAACGATAATAAAGAATGTGGGGGTACAGTAGTATGGATGTAAGCCAATACCTTGAGATTTTTATTGATGAAACAAATGGACATCTGCAGAATCTGTCAGATTGTATCATGAGCCTTGAAAAAGACCCAGAGAATATGGATACCATTAATGAAATTTTCCGCGCAGCCCATTCCCTGAAAGGGATGGCAGGCACTATGGGATTTAAACGTATGCAGCGTTTGACCCATGATATGGAAAATGTATTCCAGGAAGTGCGCAGCGGCAATATGAGCGTGACCAGCGGATTAGTTGACGTCCTGTTCCAATGCTTAGATGCGATCGACGCATATCTGGAAAGCGTGAAAGAAAGCTCAGAAGAAGGCACAGATGACAACGAGGCAATTATCCAGGAACTGAATGACATTCTGGCGGCAGGCACCGGGGCTGTGCCAAAGAAGGAAGAGAAGCCAGCAGAAAAAGAAGAAAAGCCCAAGGATGGCGATGAGAATAGATTCCAGAAAAAATACCTTGAATTAGAATTTTCCGAGAAAGAAAAAGAAGAACTCCGCGTTTCAGAAGAAAAAGGGATGAAACTGTATGGGATGACAGTATATATCCAGGAAGACTGCCTGTTAAAAGCAGCAAGGGCTTTCCTAGTCTTTAAAGCAGTGGAGGATTATGGGAACATTATTGTATATAACCCAAGTTCCCAGGATATTGAAGATGAAAAATTTGGGTTTGACTTTAGCTTCGTTTTTGCCAGTGAAGCAGAATTGGATAAAGTTATGGAAGTGTCCAAAGCTGTATCAGAAATTGAAGAGGTAGTGGGCGAGAAGGTGTCTTACAAGAGCCTGACCGCAGCGGCAGCCAAAAAAGAAGAAGAAGAGGCAGAGGCCGCTAAGAACGCAGAGCAGAAGAAAGAAGTAGAAGCTGCACAGAAGCCGGCTGTGCCTGCACAGGCAAAACCCCAGACAGGGAAAAAGCAGAATACCGGCAAACCGGTCACAAACAGGACGGTCCGTGTGGATATAGAGAAGCTGGACGCATTGATGAACCAGGTAAGCGAGCTGATTATTGCAAAAAACTCCTTAGTGTCCATCGGCTCCACTTCAGACGGTGGGATGGGCGGTTCAAATTCTCAGGCGTTCCATGAACAAATTGAATATTTGGAACGCATTACTACTGGCCTCCACGAATCTGTTATGAAAGTCCGCATGGTGCCTATTGAGAGCGTTGTGCAGAAATTCCCCCGCATGATCCGTGATTTGTCCAAAAAGCTGGATAAAAAGATGGAATTGTATATGACGGGTGAAGATACTGAATTAGACAGGACCGTAGTGGACCAAATTGGGGATCCCCTCCAGCATTTGCTGCGCAATTCTGCGGACCATGGCTTAGAAAACTCAGAGGTTCGGCGCAAGAGGGGCAAACCGGAAGCTGGCTCCATCCATCTGAACGCATTCCAGGAAGGGAACAACGTCATTATTGAGGTAAGCGACGACGGGAACGGGATTGACACGGAAAGCGTGAAAAGCAAAGCCATTGAACGGGGATTAATTACACCAGAGCAAGGGGCAGCTTTAAGCCAGAAGGAAATTATAGATTTCTTGTTTATGCCAAGCTTTTCTATGGCGAAGCAGATATCTGATGTTTCAGGCCGCGGCGTTGGCTTGGATGTGGTAAAATCCAATATTGAGGCATTGGGCGGTGATGTGGAAGTAAAGAGCGTCCTTGGGGAAGGTTCCAAATTTACGGTGCGCCTGCCATTGACATTGGCAATTATCCAGGCATTGATGGTTGAAGTGAGGAATGAGAAATATGCCATTTCCCTAGGATCCATTGAGACAATTGAGGAGATTATGGCAGATGAAATTAAGTTTGTACAGGCAAAAGAAGTAATACATATCCGTGGCATGGTAATCCCGCTGATTCGTTTGGACCAGTTATTGGATTGCGAGCCAGAAGAGGAAGAGAAAGAAAGCCTTACGGTGATTATCGTACGTAAAGGGGATAAATTTGCCGGGCTTATTGTAGATGAATTGAATGGCCAGCAGGAAATTGTTATCAAGTCCCTGGGCAAATACATTAACAACAGTACCAAGATCATCAGCGGCGCAACAGTTCTTGGAGACGGTGAGGTGGCCTTGATTTTGGATGTTAATACATTATTTTAGGGGGGGGTGTTACCATGGCTAACAATATATCTGTGCTAGAAAATGGCAAAAAGCAATTTATCGTAGTAAAAATCGGCAGTGAGCAATATGGGATTGACATCAGCTATGTTGACAATATTGTGCGTATGCAGAAAATTACCAGGGTACCCAAGGTACAGCCTTATTTTAAAGGAATTATTAACCTGCGTGGGGAAATTGTCCCAGTAATGAGCATCCGCACTAAGATGGACTTAGAGCCAGACGTGTTTACGGACGTCACTAGGATTATTATCCTGAAATTGGAAGAGCATGGGGTGCTTGGGATTTTAGTGGACGAAGTGAAAGAAGTGGTGACTTTGGGACCGGATGAAATTGACAAAGTGGCATATGACGCTAAGAATAATAAAAGCAATTTTATCAATGGGGTTGGCAAGCATGGGGAGGAATTGATCTCTTTGTTTGACACGAACAGCATTATTGATGAATCAGAAAATGTATAGTTGTACTGTGAAAGGCTGTTGCAGTAATATATAGTTTCGGCGGCAGCCTGTTCGTAATTAAGGAGAAGACAACATGGCTAAGTTTAATTTGGATCAGGTAAATGAGATATATTTTGACGTGCTGAAAGAAATCGGCAATATTGGCGCCGGGAATGCCACGACTGCAATTTCAAATATGCTGAACCTTAAAGTGAACATGGAAGTGCCGAAAGTAGAGTTTTTGACGTTTCAGGAACTCCCAACTGCAATATCAGCAGAGGAAGAGACGGTTGTGGGCATTTACCTTGAAGTGGAAAGCGATATTGGCGGAAGCATGATGTTTTTGCTGAAAATGGAGTCAGCACATTATCTGGTGAACCATCTGATGGGCAGGCCTGAAGATTATGCAGGGGAATTTGATGAAATGGATTTGTCGGCAATTAAGGAGATTGGGAATATAATTTCTGGTTCTTATTTGTCTGCATTGTCATCTATGACAAATATGGTAATCACATCTTCGGTTCCATACCTTGCGATAGACATGGCAGCGGCTATTTTAAGCGTGCCAGCAATTCAGTTTGGGCAATATGGGGATAATGCACTTTTGATACAGACAGAATTTGGGGATGAAGTAAAAATACAAGGATTTTTTATCTTAATGCCAGATGTAGATTCCTATGATAAGATTTTGTCTTCATTGGGGATTGCACTGTAAGAGGAGCAGGAGTTATGGCTACAATTAAAGTTGGAATGGCAGATTTGAATATTTGCAAAGCGCCAGATATGATCACGACCCTAGGGCTTGGGTCCTGCATTGGGATTGCTGTGTATGACCCGGTTTTAAAAATCGGGGGCCTTGCGCATATTATGCTTCCTGACAGCACACAGATGAGGAATAATTCAAATATTGCCAAATTTGCAGATACAGGGATAGAAGAATTGATAAGAAGGGTGGTTATGGCAGGCGCGAACAAAAGGCGCCTGGTGGCCAAAATTGCTGGGGGCGCAAAAATGTTTGAAGTAAGCGGGCTTTCCACGGTAGGGAATGTAGGGGAGCGGAACGCCCAGGCCTCCAGGGCAAAATTAAAGCAACTTGGGATCCCACTTCTGGCGGAGGACACCGGACTGAATTTTGGGCGGACGGTGGAATTGTACCCAGAAACAGGGGAATTCCGTATTAAGGCAGTAGGCAAGACGATAAAATCTATTTAAAGGGTGGCAGGCTATGAAAACAAAACAGGTGCCAATCATTATTGCTTTGATTGCAGGGCTTACAATTTGCATAATTGGGTTTGTGACGCAAATGGAGACAGGGCAGTTTGTAAAAATATGGGCTGCCGTTTTGGTATCTTTTTATATCCTGGGCTGTATTGCGAAGCTGTTGTTAGATAAAAATTTCAAGGAAGAAGAAACAGAAGAAGCCACGGATGAGGCAGCGGAGGGC
Source organism: uncultured Lachnospiraceae bacterium (assembly GCA_910585295.1). Taxonomy (GTDB): domain Bacteria; phylum Bacillota; class Clostridia; order Lachnospirales; family Lachnospiraceae; genus Petralouisia. The sequence goes on from CAJUDE010000038.1 coordinate 21,251, forward strand.
GAAGAGGCAGAAGCTACGAAAGAGGCAGAGGCTTCAGAAGGTCAGGAAGGCTCCGCAGAAGAAGAAAAAAATAAAGAAGGTGGCTTGTAAAGGCACCTGTAGTCGTGGGGGCTTTGGATGAATGCAACAGAAAGAGAACGGCTGTGGGCAGAGTATTTTAAGAAGCAAACAGCAGAGTTGAGAGAACAGATTATTGTAGAATACGCACCGCTTGTCAAGATCGTGGCAGGACGCCTAAGTATGTATCTTGGATATAATGTGGAATATGATGATTTGGTAGGTTATGGAATTTTTGGCTTAATTGACGCGATTGATAAATTTGATGTAAATAAAGATGTAAAGTTTGAGACATATGCCAGCCTTAGGATTAGGGGTTCTATATTGGACCAGATCCGGAAAATGGACTGGATTCCTAGAACGGTGCGCCAAAAACAGAAGAAAATTGATGAGGCAATCAAGAAAATAGAAGCAAGGACTGGAAGGACTGCATTGGATGAAGAGATTGCCAAGGAACTGGAAGTGAGCAGCGAGGAACTTCTGAATTGGCAGTCCCAGCTCAAAATCACTAATATGGTCTCCTTAAACGAATATGTGGAGCAAGGGATGGAACCGATGATGGATGCCAGGGGGAATTCCCATTTTATCCAGCCAGAGGACGCCGTTGCAGAAGAAGAGCTGAAAAAGGTGTTGGAAAAATCTTTGGATGTCCTTACAGAAAAAGAACGGAAAGTAATTACGTTGTACTATTATGAAGACTTAACTTTAAAAGAAATCAGCAACGTGCTGGAGGTATCGGAATCCCGTATATCGCAACTCCATACAAAGGCGCTGATGAAAATGAAGAGAACAATGGGACCCTATATGAATATATTAACGGATTAGGTGGTTGATGCTATGGAGAGCAAGAATGGATATTTCAAACTGGATATAAGAGAAGGGAATGTATTCTTATTGGTATATCCGCCAGAAGAAGGGGGAAAGCCGCTGGAATACAAAGAGGTAACAGCATACCTTGAGAAAAAAGGATATGGGATGTTTGATTTGAAGGTATTGAACCAAGCATTGAACAGCACAGAAGGGGTTCAGGAAGTCTGCGTAGGCATATGGAATGGGCTCTATGAGAATGAGCATATGGAAGTCACAATTTCGATTGACAAAATGCTGGTGTTCTGCAGATTTTACCCGCCTTCAAACAATGGAAAATTAATGACAGAAGACGAGATTGTTGGAGAATTGGCATCCCAGAAAGTTACCGTTGGGATTAAACAGGATGAAATCCAGAAATTCCTGAGTAACCGCCATTATTGCACCAATTATATATTGGCAAAAGGGATCCCGCCCATCAATGGGAAAGATGCCAAGATTGAATATTTTTTCAATACAAACCACAACCTTAAGCCTAAGAAAAATGATGATGGCTCTGTGAACTACCATGAATTAAATACAATCAGCCGTGTGGAACGCGGGCAAGTGCTTGCAAAGCTCCATAAGGAAGTGCCAGGGAAGCCGGGGAAAGACGTTTTTGGCGGGGATATCCAGGCAAGGCAGGAAAAAACCCTGAAATTGGAATTTGGCAACAATATCACATTGTCAGAAGATAAGACAGAGATATATTCTGGCGTGACAGGGCATGCAAGCCTGGTGAATGGAAAAGTTTTTGTAGAGGACGTATTTGAAGTCCCTGCCGATGTGGACACCTCCACAGGGAATATTGTTTACGATGGGAATGTCACAATTAAAGGAAATGTGAAAAGTGGGTTTTCCGTGACAGCCAAAGGGGATATTGTAATTGATGGAGTGGTAGAAGCAGCGTTTTTAAATGCAGGGGGGCAGATTATTGTCAAGCGCGGCATCCATGGGATGGGCAAAGGAAGGGTTCAGGCAAAGGATAATATCATTACGAAATTTATAGAGAACGCCACTGTAATTTCTGGCGGGTACATTGAAACTGAGTCTATTTTGCATAGTCAGGTGTCAGCAGGGAATGATATACGTGTTGGCGGGAAAAAAGGCTTTGTGAATGGGGGCGTGATCCGCGCCGGGAATCTAGTGGAAGCCCAGACGATAGGGTCCACCATGGGTACCCAGACGAAAATTGAGGTAGGGGTAGACCCTGAAGTCAAGGAACGGTATGGGGAGCTGCAAAAGAGCATTATCCAAATCAGCAAGGAGATGGAGCAGCTTCGCCCTATCCTAGTTAATTTTAATGAGAAAGTGCAGAAGAAAGAGCCTTTGAGTGCGGAAAGGGTGCAGCAGGTGCAGACAGTTGCCCGGTCCTTTAAGGAGAAACAGCAGCTCTTAAATTTACAAAGGAAAGAATTGAAAGAACTCCACGAACAGATTCAAATGTCCCATAATGCCAAGATAAAAGTGAAAGGAAGCATTTATCCTGGCGTATCTGTGAATATTTCTGAGGTAAGCTTAAATATTAAAAGTGAGAGGTCATTCTCAAAGTTTGTGAAGGAAAAGGGCGAGGTAGTTGTCCGTTCTTTATAGAAGGAGTGTGAAATATGTCAATCAGGCCAGTGGAATTCAGCGGAGTTGTCCAAAGAAGCCAGGACGTAAGCGCCCTGAAACAGAATGAGGACAATAAGTCCATGCTTCAGCAGCAGAATGTGCAGACGCAGTTTGCAAAGGACACCATGCACCATATGCAACAGGTTACCCATGCCAATGATTCTGACAACCCCGAAAAAAAATTTGATGCCCGTGAAAAAGGAAGCAATGAATATGAAGGCCGCCATAATAAAAAGAAAAAGGCGAAAGAAAAAAATAGTGGAAAGGTAAGCGTCAAAACTATGGGTGGTTTTGATATGAAAATATAGGTAGGTACAGGTATGACGACAATAGAAATTGTTTTATTGATTATCGGTGTTGTGATGATGGTTGCAAGTTTTTTCGTTACAGAAAAATTATCCGGCCAGGAGTTAAATAAAATCGCGGAACTCAGTGCAGAGGAGATGCAGCATATTCTGGAACGGAGCTTAACAGATGCACAAGTTAAAGTAGACAATATGGTGGATCAGGTCATTGACCATTCCATTGAGAAATCTATGGAAGTTGTAGAGCGGGCATTGGATAAAGAGACCAATGAGAAAATGCGTGCAATTACAGAATATTCCGATACGGTATTGGAGTCAATCCATAAAACCCATAATGAAGTTATGTTCCTTTACAGCATGCTGAACGACAAACATTCAGAGCTGACAAAGTATGCAGGCAACCTTGCGCAGCTTGCGATCCATTTGGAGGAGCTGCAGGAGAATATCCAAAAGACTGTAGACCAATCGGACAATATTTTGGATAAGGTCCAGGAATCTTCAGAGCCAGCCAAAGCGCCAAAGCCGGCCTTGCCTGCATCAGAGCCAGAGTTGGATCCGAATCCTGTGGAGGCTCCCAAAGAGCCGGAAGATGAACAGATGAACCATAACCAGAGGATATTGAATATGTACCGGGACGGCAAAACTGCGGTAGACATTGCAAAAGAGTTAGGGCTTGGCGTAGGCGAAGTAAAATTGGTAATCGGGCTATTCAGAGAGGAAGAATTATAATCTATGAAACTGAAATATTATTTGCGGGGATTAGGAGTTGGAGTGATATGCACTGCTATTATTATGGGCATAGCATTGTCCGGAAATAAAAAAGAGACCCTGACGGATGCAGAGATTATTGAGCGTGCCAGGCTTCTTGGCATGGTGATGGAAGAAGAAGCAGGCTCAGGGAAGGAAGATTTCAAGCAGGAAGGGGCCGGGCAAGGGGAAGCGCCAGAGGAGGGGGCTGAAAGCGGCTCAGAGAAAGGCTCCAAAACCCAGGATGGCCAGCCCGACAAAGGAAAATCGGAAGAGGATGGTGAGGAAGAAAAATCAGGTGAACAGCCAGACACTGCCGCCCAGAACCCTGAAAATGTTGGGAGCAATGCATCCAATAATGAAAACGGAATAGTGGAGTTGGAAATTAAGCAAGGGGAATTTTCTGATGTTGTTAGCAAAAAGCTGTTCCAGGCAGGATTGATCCCAGATGCAGATAAATTTAATGCATATATGACGCAAAAAGGCGTAGACGATTCCCTGCGGGTGGGGGTGCATTTAATCCCTATTGATGCTACCGCAGATGAAATAATAGAGATTCTGCAGGAAAAGCCACAATAGGGCTTGCAAGTAAAATTTTCCTGTGATATAATTCTGAGGACGGTACGTGGCTGTCCAGAATAGTTATATTTAGAATACAGCCACTTGTTGTAGCTTATCTGCAGATCTGCAGATATTTTTCCAAAAATCACATATGTGGATCCTGGGGCTGGTGCCCTGTCGGTAGCTTTGGGAGAGGAAGCATATGGAAGAATCTAACCAATGGAGGTAAAAAGATGGGCGTAATTTCAATGAAGCAATTATTAGAGGCAGGTGTTCATTTCGGACACCAGACAAGAAGATGGAACCCTAAGATGGCTCCATATATCTACACAGAAAGAAATGGCATTTATATCATTGACTTGCAGAAATCTGTAGGCAAGGTAGATGAAGCTTACAAGGCAGTGGCTGACATTACTGCAGAAGGCGGCACAATTCTTTTTGTTGGGACAAAGAAACAGGCGCAGGATGCAATTAAGGCAGAAGCAGAGCGTTGCGGGATGTTTTATGTAAATGAGAGATGGCTGGGCGGCATGCTTACAAACTTTAAGACAATCCAGAGCCGTGTTGCAAGGTTGAAAGCAATTGAAACTATGTCAGAAGACGGCACTTTTGATGTGCTTCCCAAAAAGGAAGTTATTGCTCTGAAAAAAGAGTGGGAAAAATTAGAGAAAAACCTTGGCGGGATTAAGGAAATGAAAAGGATCCCGGATGCAATTTTCATTGTAGACCCCAAGAAGGAAAGAATTTGCGTACAGGAAGCCCATACACTGGGAATCCCATTAATTGGTATTTGCGATACAAATTGCGACCCAGAAGAATTGGATTATGTAATCCCAGGCAATGACGATGCAATCAGGGCTGTTAAATTGATTGTTTCCAAGATGGCTGACGCTGTAGTTGAAGCGAACCAGGGAACAGTGGAAGAAGAGCCTATGGAAGAGCTAGCAGAGGCAGCAGAAGAATAAGGGTATATCTTTCCATTTGATTTTAGGATAAGAGGTTCAGTGATGAGAGGACAGACAATATTGCCTGTCCTCAATATATGGATAAGCAATACAGAGTTTAGTAAGATGGCATAGATGGAGGGAATAGAGATGGCTATTACAGCAGCAATGGTGAAAGAGTTAAGGGAAATGACTGGCGCAGGAATGATGGACTGCAAAAAGGCATTAAATGAGACTAACGGCGATATGGATGCCGCTATAGAATTTTTAAGGAAGAATGGACAGGCTAAGGCTGAGAAAAAAGCAGGCAGGATCGCTGCGGAGGGGCTTTGCACAGTTGTAGTGAAGAATGATAAAACAGCAGCGGTTGTGGAAGTAAATTCTGAGACAGACTTTGTCGCAAAAAATGATACCTTCAAGGCTTTTGTAGAGGCAGTTGCAACCCAGGCAGTAAATTCTGATGCAGCCGATATGGATGCATTTATGGCAGAGGCTTGGGTGGAAGATTCCAGCAAAACAGTAAAGGACGCTTTGGTAGAAAAAGTTGCGGTTATTGGGGAAAACTTAAATATCCGTAGGTTTGAGAAGGTCACTGCAGAGAATGGATGTGTGGTATCTTACATCCATGGCGGCGGAAGGATTGGCGTTATTGTAGATGCTGAGACTTCTGTTGTGAATGATGCTGTTAAGGAAGCGTTGACTAACCTTGCAATGCAGATTGCAGCCCTTTCTCCGAAATATGTGTCTAGGGATGAAATTAGCGATGAATATATCGCCCATGAGAAAGAAATCCTTTTGGCACAGATTATGAATGACCCGAAAGAGTCCCAGAAGCCAGAGAAGGTAATCAACGGCATGATCGAAGGGCGTGTCAATAAAGAGTTAAAAGAAATTTGTCTTGTCGACCAGGTATATGTTAAGGCAGAGGACGGGAAGCAGACAGTAGGGAAGTACCTGGAAGCTGTTTCCAAAGAAGTTGGCTCCACTGTTTCTGTTAAGAGGTTTGTGCGTTTTGAAACAGGTGAAGGCCTTGAAAAGAAACAGGAAGATTTTGCGGCTGAGGTTGCGGCACAGATGAACGCGTAGAAATATGTCGAAAACAGGCGAATAGAGATCAGAATGAGAACCCTTGTAGGTGGCATGAATGTGCCATTTGCAGGGGTTTTATGTATTTTCTATAATAGCAATTGGAAAGATGGGTATAGAGTCTGTCTACAAAAAATATTGCAATTTACATATTTTTTGCATATAATAAGTAAAAAGAGATAATGATAAAATTCAATTCGTGAGGAGGTGTTGATATGGCAACATCAAGTATACTTACTAATATAAAGATTACAGATCCTAAAAAGGTGGAAAATTTTGTAGAAGCATTAGATATTTCAGCGCATGAACCAGAAAGGATACCTTCCAAACCTATTATTTCATTAGTTACTAATATAGGAGAAATACGAAAGTTCATGGGAATGGAGAATAGAGAGAATGAATGATTGTATAGCGGTAAATATTCAGGACATGCTTAAAGCAATCGGAGAGGAGAAATTATCAAAGCTTCTCTCCGATTTTTCGCGTCCTTTAAATAGGTAAGTGGAGGATTTTGTACGAAATAAATCCATTGATTTTGCACAAAGGAAACTTTCCATTACATATCTTGTTATGAAGAGAACGAATGAGGATAAAAACATTCTTGTGGGGATTTATACGTTATCTCATAAGGCTATCGAAATTACGAATTCTAATATTAGTAATACAACTCGTAAAAAGCTGTTGAGATATGCGGCTTTGGACAAGGATACCAATAAATACAATATTTCTGCATTTCTTATTGCACAGTTCGGAAAGAACAATGCCGTACCGAAAAAATATTCGATTACTGGAAATGAATTGATGGATTTAACATTTGAGTTGTTGAAGCATGTTCAGTATTGTGTTGGTGGAGGTGTTGTGTATTTGGATTGTGAAAATGTGGTAAAAGTTCTTGATTTTTATCAAAATGGTTGTAACCGCTTTAAAATATTTGGAGAGAGGGAATCAGATGTAGATCAAAAAAAGTATTTGCAATTACTTCGATTTTTTTGAAGAATGTAATATTAGGTTTTGATAATATGTAAAATAGGAAAAAGAAAGATTATAAACAACTCTTTATTGATTATTAGATACTGAAATTGCCTAAAGAGAAGTATTTTTTAAAAATACATCATAATAATAGGAGAATGAATATGGATAATTATATGGAGAAATGGAATCCTTTGGAAATAATAAGTATGAATGCGGAAGAAAATTATAGAAAACTTGCTATAAGTAGTACTAAACAACAAATACGAAATATTTTGAAATCATATGTTGGGTATTATGATCCTTTTTGTGAATTGCTACAGAATGCAATGGATGCGACAGATAGAATGGCACATAATGTTGGTAATGAATATAGAAAAGGAATAAAAATATATATAGATTTAAATTAAAACAGTATATATGTGACAGATAATGGAATAGGATTTGAAAAAGAACAGTTTCGGGCTTTTTTGTCTCCAAATGTTTCCTATAAGACGGATGGTCACACAAGGGGAAATAAAGGTGTAGGAACAACTTATTTAGCATATGGGTTTTAAGATGCAGATGTATACAAAAACACTATCTTTTAAACAGTATGCTGAAATAAATAATGCCAAGAAATGGATAGATGATAAAACTGGCGATGTCGATATGCCATTTGTTGAGTGTAGAGATGGTGAAGATGAAGAATTTCCATTTAATCAGGGAACGTCATTTAAATTATTTTTTAAAGATGAAAATGGTAATAAAATTAAGGATTTATCCTGGTTAGGAATTAATACGGCAGAGAGTTGGAATTATGTGTCAAAGATAACTTATGATTTATGTGTAAAAGATATAAGAGGAAAGACAACGAGAATAGAGAATAATCATGCAGAATTTTTTTATCCACATATGTTTATGAAGCATACATCTGTTAAGAAATTAAACAGAGTAAGATTTGGGGGGAAGAATCTTATCCCCCAAATTTGAAAAGTCAGTAATTGGAAATATGGGAAAGCAAAACGAATTTTCCACAAAAATAAAATTTGGGGATGATGCTCAAAGGCCATTAAGCGAGAGCAGTCAAAAATCACTGTAAAGCCAGTAAAATACATACTTCCGGGGATATATGACCAGGACACAAAAAGAGAAAGTTCGCAAAACAGATGAATCAGTAGAAATTTGTCGAAAACAAGCGAATAGAGACAAAAAAACCTTGTGGATGGTGTGTGAATGCCATTTGCAGGGGTTTTTAATGTTTTATGTTGCGAAAGGAAATTAGAGACTAGAAATAGGTTGAATTCATCCTATAAATTGGATATAATAAAACTATCAGGAGGTATGGACGATGACAATAAATACAAATACAATGGTTTCTATTACAGAAGCAAATCAGAACTTTTCAAAAGTAGCACGATTAGTGGATGAACATGGAACAGCTGTCATTCTAAAAAATAATGTACCAAGATACCTTGTCATAGATTTCAGCAAAGCTGAGAATGATGCTGTTGCGTCAAATGAAGATGTATTGAGTATATCGAAACGATTAATTGAGAAGAATCAGGAATCTTATGAGGTGCTTGCAAAATGATAAAGCTGACAAAAGAACAGATTCTATTGCTTCATACTCAGTTAATCGAGACTACTGGAGGAAGCGATGGGATTAGGGACATGGGTCTGCTTGAATCTGCATTAGAAAGTCCTTTCCAATCTTATGGTGGAGAAGAATTATATCCAAGCATACAGGCAAAGGCAGCGAGACTTTGTTATGGACTGGTTAAAAATCATGCAATGATAGATGGTAATAAAAGACTGGGGTGCCATGCCATGTTAGTCTTTTTGGCATTAAACGGTTATGAGATGGAATACACGCAGGAAGAATTATCAGATTTAATATTAGATGTAGCAGCGGACAGGAAACAATATGAAGATATTTTGCATTGGTTGTTGGCGCATCAGATGTAAGTTGGATGATTTGGAACTTTTTCCATAAAAGCTTTAAAACAAAAGTAATAGATAAAGATGTGGTGAAGTTTATAAATTTGGGGGAAAATCTTATCCCCAAAATTTCAGAAATCGGAAATTTTAGAAAACAAAATGAATTTTCCACCAAAATAAAATTGGGGGGATGGAGCTGAAAAGGCATTGATTCGGAGCCTTTTTCTATTCAAAAAAGGTCAAGATGGAAATACCATCTTTTACCGTTAAAAACCGTCTAAAATCACTTCAAATTGAGTATTACTCAACAGCTTTGTTGAGTAAATTGGATACTCACAATCTTCGGCGAAGTTTACTCAATTATCGTAATCCCTTAAAACTCATTTTCTCAAATCCT
>CAJUDE010000039.1 GCA_910585295.1 uncultured Lachnospiraceae bacterium
AAATGTTTTACGGCTACGAAAAGACATTTAAAACATTAGAAGAATTGGAACTTGCAATAAGAGAGTATATAGAGTATTATAATAACAGACGCATTAAGTTACGATTAAAAGGAATGTCCCCTGTAAAATATAGGGAACATTTTGAAAAATCTATAACTTGATTTAAGAATCATGGTCTAACATTTGGGGTTCACCACAAAAGCGTGGTTGACCTCCAGTAGCTTAAAAGCCTACCTTCACCGGGCAAGTGACAAGGTAGGCTTATTTATTTTCGCTTGTTATTCCTATCAATATAGGAAAGCAACGCAATTAGAAAATTACCGCCTAAAAACAACAGGCTTAAAATCTGGTATGTATTCATATGCGCCACCTCCCTTCTTCGATGAAGTTTGGGAGGCTACCACCTTGTAACACGGCTGCTCTGGCACAAATTATAGCATACCCCATTCCATACGGCAATCTGCTTTTTTCTATATTTTACTCTATTCTTTGGACTTTTCCGTAAACGTTTCTCCATCAACAACAGAAAAGCTTTGTGGTTAGCAAATACCAGGATTTCATTTCCACCCTAAGGAACGGCAGCCCGCTTTTAATGGCCTCGGAATATCTCTTATACATTTATACTAATATGTTACTATGTTGCTTTCACAAGTCACCTGTTCTCCCTCTACCGTGGCAATTGCGTATACCCGGTAAGTCCCTCTGGATGATAAAGTAAAAGACTTGCTCATTGTCTTTGACCCTGATGTTGAAGATTCCACCCAGGAAGATTTTGTTTGCCAGGAGCCATTTTCCTTGCGTTGCAAACGCATAGTTAAATTAACAAAACACACTTTTTTTGCAAATACTTCTGAAAGGCAATATGCAGTATTCCCCTCAATCTTTAACCCGGCAGCTATATTAGAAATATAAATATAGTAAGGCTGTATCCCACCTGAATTTCCTGCCGCCCTGGCCTGCGCCGCTGCCTTTGTACCCCCTTCTGCTGCATAGCTGACTGTAGACATACTGATTACCAGGCTTATCACTGCCAGCATCATCGCAAGTTTTTGTTTCATAAACCTTCTCCTTCCGTTTTATCTTTAGTATTATATACAATATGGGCATAACACCCCATATTTCAGACAAACGAAACCTAGAAAACATGACACTCCTTGGAAAATTATGCTTTTTCCATTACCTACAGACACTCAATATTATCTCTTCATCACACTATATTGTCACTTCAATGGTTCATCAACAAGCTCTAACTTCCCCGCTAACTCTATCAATTCATCCTTCCCAAACGCGCCTGTTAAAACCAATTTGTACACTCCATTGGAAAGTATCAAAGAACCAATTCCATCATCTTCTGTATAATATCCCTTAAAACCATTTACTTCAATATCCTTTAATCCTTCTGAATCTGAGGTAATGCTTTCTATTACTAAATCTTCTTGCCATGTTTGTTTTAGAAAAAGCATATCCTCTGCCTTAACATAAGTAACTTTATATCTTTGGAATCCTATTTCAAAATCTTCTGATTTTAAAGAATACCCTTCTGGAACTTCTGTCAAGCAATACTTCCGAAAATTATCTTTCGTATGCTTCACATTCTTATCTAATTCATTATTTTGAATCTTAACATGGTCTTCATTCTGTTCTACATTAAAACTATTCAACCACTGGATAATTGGCTCCGCGCCAAATACTGTTCCGCCCGCCATTATAAATACAAACAAGGTGACCACTGCCACCCGCTTCCTGGTGCAAAACGAACGGTGCAATCCCAAAATATGGTTCCCTTCCCCGCCAACCGTCGCAGGCCCTTTCATTATACGGCGCATTTTCAAACGGAACTTTAATGAGAATTTATGTTCCGGGAGATCTGTTGGACGGTTTGCATAGTCTTCCTTCGCAATTTCATCAAATGCCTCTTTGAGCAGTTTCTCCATATCATTACCCATCTGCCCCCTCCTTCCTGTCATTTCATAACTAAATGTCTCGTCATGGTTATACCCTATATTAACATAACAATCAAAACATTTGTTTCATGACATGGCTGTTTGCCCCGCACATCCCAGCCATCAAATAGGACAGAAAAGAGGCAGCCATCCATATTATGCCCTATGGGGATAATATGGATGGCTGCCTAAATTGGCAATAAATGTACGTAGGCCGCTAGGTGCAAAGTAGGCTAATTTATATCCTCTTCTGCCCAACCTATGATGGGCAAATACCACACAGCAGCCTAACGGGGCATTTGACGGAAAATTTTATATTCTGTCGCTATAAGGTAAAGATTTTATATACTTTTCCATATAGAGAAAATCTGGTGTTCCATTATCTTGGCACGGCAGCTTTATTACTGTTTCCTTCATTTTCTCCATAGTCCATTTTCTTCCATAGCCAAACCGATATTTGTTTGCTTTAATCACAGTTATTAAGAACATTGCAATATATCTGTTCATTTTCCAAAAATCTTTTGCATATAAAATATTTATATCATCGGATGCCCAGAATGGCTTTGCTTGATAAAAAGCCTCTCCCACACTTCCATTATAATTGACCGTAATACAGTTCCCCTCCCACAATTTACTCGCTGAAATTTTCTGCCGAACCCCATTATTATTAGAAATTGCGCCAAGATAATTATCTTCCCCATCTATCATATCTGCTTTTGTTAGGCGTTTGCCTTTTTCAATCTTAAACAGCGTATCTAAGTCATATTCTTCCCATTCAGAAATATCCAAAGCTAACGCAGCTTCCTTATGTACAGAAGTCTTGATTGCTTTATGGTGCAGGGATTTCATATATCTGTCCATAAATTCCCAATCTGGGCGTCCCTTACTATTTACTGGAAGGGCAATTGCCATATTCATGTATTGCGTACCCTTTACTTTCCGTCCATAATTAAATTTATACATATTTGCCATAAGAATTGTCCTTAAGAACAAATAGTGATATGTATTTAAATCTCTTTCCTTCCCAATCAATGCTTTTGCAGAATCTCCAACCACACATCCTTTTGGCTGAAATGAAACATATCCTGCGCTGCCTGAGCGCGCAACTGTAAGGCAAGGCTGTGAAACAATCTTATAATTCATTTCTTTACAATATTTTTCATCTATAAATCCCATACAAGCATTATTCGCTGAACTGCTTTGTACCGCTGCAAGCCTGCCTGGGTTATCTTTTATTTCCTGTTCCGTTATCCCTTTCCCGTTTATGAACGGATAAAAAATATCAGAAATTTTAAACTTTTCCCACTGTTCCATATTAAGGTTCATAGACCTCACCCTCCTGAATTAAATAAGCAAGGTAATCATTAAGGGTAGATTGAAAGTCGTCTTGTGTCAATTTAGAATAGTCAGTCTGCATATATGCTTCGCACAACCATTCGTCCTCATATCCAACACAGCGCCTCGCAGACAAGCCGTCAACAACATCTTTATTCCTGTATAGCTTCAACCACTCTTTTTCAATGTTTTCCCATTTTCCAAAAGCATCTATCCTCCCTAACTTTTTTCGTTTTACAAAACCATCATTTTTGCAATATCCAAAAAAAGTTTCCTGCGTGCAGTCATGAGGCGTATGCGCCGTCCAAACCATAACGCACACATTTGTCCCAGTTGGATAGAAGATATCATCTGGCATGGAAAAAACAGCTTTCAATGCATTCTTTTTCATTAATCGTTCCCTTATATCCTTGAACTTTGTTCCGATTGCACAGCTCATCGGAACAACGACAACCCCTGTCCCTCCCACTGTAAGGATATCTAACAAATGTTCAACAAATTCCAGTTCAACAACGTCTTTTTGTGAATACGGCGGGTTAATTAATCCTATGTTTATATTTTTGCTTTTAAGTTCATCTGTAATCTCTTTATTGAAACAATCGCCTTTATAAATATTTGATTTGCCATCTTTGCGGATAATCATATTTGCAATTGCCAATGTATAAAGCCCGTCATCAAATTCAACGCCATATAATCCATTTTTTCGGATGCTTTCAATTTCGGCCGAATTTGCATTTCTAAACATTTTGCTCATAGCAGTCACCAGGAAAGAGCCAGAACCACAACAGATATCAACGACCCGGCTGTTCTTATTCACACCAGCCAGGTCACACATAAATTCTGTCAAATGTTGAGGGGTCAGAATAATGCCTAATCCGCTGCCGTCACCGCCCGAGTATTTAATAAATTCATGATAAAATACTCCCAAAGCATCAACTGTGCTATCTGCATAATCCATCATCGGCTTAATTTTCATTTCTAACTGTTCAATATACCAGGTAATGGACTTGGAATGCCCCAATGGGATTTCTGCAAATTTCGTATTATCCTGCAGAGTATTGAAAACTTGTTTGATGTAACTTATCCTATTGCTCTTAATATCACTATATTTAAGGACGTTTTCTATTGCATTTTGTATATTTTGCATTACTAATTTATAGGATATAAGCAAAGAATAACTTTTTGAGAAATCTTCATCGTTTAATGCAATCAATATCCCTGCAATAAAAATCGGTTTATGTGCTTCTGTCACCTTAATTTCCCTCAATGCATTATGCATGTCAATAGCAGTGTTCCTTATTTCATCTAAAGAATATGCCTTCCTAAGTTTGTTCCCTTTAATCAATTCTAAATAATTTTGAGGTTCTAAAATAATATCTTTTGCTTTATCTAATATTGAATATTTATCTTGCCCCCGCATCCAGTAAAAAGTATCTACTTTCATATTTTGAATTGTTGTCCCACTCACGGCAATTGCAATGACATTATATTCATTTTTTAAAAATTTGGCATAATATAAAACACCATCTACTGCGAAGGAATTTGGCCGATTGAATTTTTCGCTACAATGCTTTTTGCTGCTATTTTTACACTCTATCACGATTAAGGTGTGAATATCGTCATGGAAGGTTATAATATATTCCGGCTTTGCCTTTCCTTTTCCACCCTGATTATAATCTTCCAGCTTACATTCTTTTGGTTTTCCGCCTGCTTGTTTCAAAATCTTTTCAATTTTATCTATATCCGAAACATCACCTTGTGGAAAGACATAGCCAAACGGATTCTTCCCGACCACGCATTTCATTTCTTTTAGTGTCAAGCTTTCCGTATATTGTTCAATTGCCATAATCTACATCTCCTTCTTGTACGATTTCCCGCTGGCGGCATTATGCCATAATCACCCTGCGATATAGCTATGTGTTCTCACTAAGCTCGTGAAACACCTCGCTAAGTGTTCACATTATACCATAAGCATCTGCAGATATCCAGAATATTCCGAATGTTTGTTTGAATATTACTTCTGTTGGGGCAACAACTATCAGGTACATTAGTGTGATAATTGTTTTTTCTTTTATAGGAAAATCCGAATGAATTCCCTACAAGAAAGAATGCGCACAGCGCATTCTTCGCGCGCGAGCAGATTGCGTAGCAATAAATTCTCTCCCTGCGAGCTGCGCATAATTTTTTATCTTATAGGATTAGGGTGTCAAAAGGTGGGATAAAAAATTTAAACTGGCAATTTGCACAATTATGTAGAAGGGATTGTGACTTGTTCCGCTATTAGATATTTCTTAATGTCCTGACGGCTCTCAGCAATTCCCAAACACGATGTTTGGGGAAGGCTTATGCTGAGCCATGGAGGGCGAATATAAGCCGGTTGCGTCAATTTCCAATAAGCAGCCCAGAACACTTAGAAATTCTTATAGCAGGGAACAATGGGAATAATCTTTCTGCATGATTGTGCAAATTGACGATAGAAATTTTAAAAACCACCTTTTGACACCCTAATCCTTATAGGAAATTTATACACTTTAACATTTCACAGTGACACGGTATTTCCTATAAGATGAAAAAGACCCCCACGGCGCGCCCTGGCGCCATGGGGGTTTTAAAAAGGGGAGGATAAGTATTTAACCTTATCTTTCGTTTCAAGCATTGCTGCTTTCCCCGAGCCGGACAAATGGGGGATTTGTCCTTTTCGGATGATAGTAGTATGCACGGTTTCCAACCATTTATACAATTATTTTTTAAAAAAATAAAAAAACTTACTATTTTCCCAAAGCCTATGTTAGAATAAGTTAGCATGTATTTGAAAATCAAAATAGGAATTAAAGGTGGTAACTTATGAATGAGAAAAACATTTTAAACAACAAATATTTCCTCTATGTCACAGAGTTTTTTTCTGGCATGTCGGTTATGGCTGTGGAACTTGGCGCAAGCCGGCTGATGGCCCCTTATTTCAGTTCCTCTCAGATTGTATGGACTGTCATTATCGGCGTGATCATGATTGCCATGGCTCTTGGGAACGTTTGGGGCGGTCGGCTTGCAGACAAATCCCCTTCCCCAGACAGGCTCTATGGGCGGCTTTTGCTTGCCGCCGTCTGGATTGCCCTAATCCCATTTGCAGGCAGATACTTAATTGGGGGCATCTCATTGCTGCTCGCGGCATTTATCACGAAAAATTTTCTGGTGTGGGCCGCCCTTTTTGCCTGCCTTGCTGTATTCGCCTTCCCCTGCGTGCTGCTTGGGACAGTCACCCCTTCCCTGGTAAAATACTCTGTCAGCAGCCTTGACAGCAATGGGAAAACCGTAGGGGAACTGAACGCCCTGAACACCATAGGGAGCATTATCGGCACTTTCTTACCTACTTTTGTGACAATCCCCTCGGTAGGGACGGCAGTGACATTCCTAATCTTTTCCGGCGTGCTTGCCTTAATCAGCATTATTTATTTCTTGTCGATGCGCAAAAAAATGGTAAAATGCACGCTTGCCATTCTGCTGATTTTGGCGCTTGGCTTTGCTTCCCCCTCCTATAGCTTTGCTTTCTGGGAACATGGCATTACGCTGGAGGATGAATCCATTTACAATTATTTACAGGTAAAAGAGACGGACTCTTCTGTTATCCTGTCCACCAACGTACTTTTTGGGGTGCAGTCCATCTTAATGAAAGACGCCCGGCTGACTGGGATGTATTACGACTACGCCCTTGCCGCGCCGCTTTTAGCAGGGATCACTGTGGACCATCCAGGCGATATCCTAATCCTTGGGCTTGGCACTGGCACCTTTGCCAAATATTGCAGTGAATACTTCCCGGGCTGCCATATTGAAGGCGTGGAAATTGATAAGAAAATCGCAGGCCTTGCCACCGAATATTTTGCGCTTCCTGAATCTGTCCAGGTGTCCGTCTATGATGGGCGTTCGTATCTTGCCGCTTCCGACAAAAAATACGATGTGATTATGGTAGACGCCTATCAGGACATCACTATCCCATTCCAAATGTCCTCTGTGGAATTTTTTACAGAAGTCAAAAACCACCTTACCCAAACTGGCGTTATGGTGGTGAATATGAATATGAAATCCCAAACCGAAGGGTCTATCAATGATTATCTCTGCGACACGATAGGGTCTGTATTCGATTATGTCTACACCGCTCCTGTCAGCGGCGGGACAAATTGTGAGGTTTTTGCCTTTCAGGACTCAACTGCCCTGGAAACCTTTGCAGCCGGGCAGCAATCCCTCACCGACCCTGCCCTTTCTGAAATGATGGAAATTGTTTCTGGCCAAATGGAGTTAAGGGAATCTGGAAATTTAATATTGACTGACGACAAAGCCCCAGTAGAAGTGTTAGGGATGAAAGTATTGGACGAGATCATTGCAGATGAACTTGATTATTACCGCGAATTGTATCTTGGGCAGATTTTCAAATAGTGCGATAGGTATCCTTAAGGGTGCGCTGCACCTGCCCTATCCCATAGATTGATGGGCAAATTGATTTGCAATAACAATATATGGGACGGGTTTTGGCACCCTAATCTATGATAGGAAAGGTACAGCCGCCCAAAAAGGCCATAAGCCCCTTCACCGCTGGGGCGCCTTCCCGGTAGAGCCGCGCACAATCAATTGCGGCTCATATTCCACACGCAGCTTGGGCGCAGATTTATGCTGCCCCTCTTTCATAAGGTCTTTCTGGTTCTGCAGCATAGTCATTGCATATTCCCCTTTTTTCACAATAGAATGTTCAATCGTAGTCAAAGAAATCCCAGAAAAAGAGGAAACCAGCATATTGTCAAACCCACACACTGAAAAATCCTTCGGGACGCGGTACCCAAGCCCAGTCAAGGCGTCCATAATCCCTACCGCCACAAAATCATTGGTGCCAACAAACACGGTGGCTGGCTCTGGCGGGTGGGACTCTATGTATTCCAATGTTAAATGGTAACCTGTATGGTAATGCTTGTTCTCACCAGGAGCCTGCCCTTCCTTCTTTGCAGCCAGCACTTGGATTAGCGACGTGTCAAGCCCCTCCTTACGCCATACGCTTTTAATCCCTTCTAACCGGCGCAGGCGGGGGATCTCCAATTCATTGAGCGGGGTAGAAACATAAGCAATATGTGTATGCCCAAGCCCATGGAGATGGCTGGCAATCAATTGTCCAGATTTCATGCTGTCAAGTTCCAAAAGCTCCAGCTTAAGCTCTGGATTATAATCGCTGACTAAAACCATTGGGATTTCTTTATAAATTTTGTTCAGCAAAGAGACCGCCCTTGGCGGATACGTATAAATTACCCCAAAATACCCGCAGTCCACCGCCATATGCAGGTAATGCTCCTCCTGCTCCTTGACCCGGTTTGTGCAGGCGGTAAGGACATACAGCCCTTTCTTCTCCGCCGCCGCAGTAATTGACTGGACTAACGTTGTGTAATATTGGGTGGAAAGGGATGGGCAGGCCACCAGGACTACATTACTGGAATTAACCAGGCTCCTCTTCCTCCTCGGTTTATAGATATACCCCATAGCATCCGCAGTCTGTTTGACTAATTGGATGGTCCCCTCAGAAAAATGCACATCTGTCCGCCCGCTTAATATCATGGAGACAGCAGATTGGGATACAAAACATGCTTTCGCAATATCCCTTGTCGTTGGTTTCTTCTTCTCAGACATATCACAGCCTCTTTAAATGTAAAATGGTAAAATTTAATCAAGAGTTTCCACAGGCACGCGGATTTCTTTGATTACTAATCAAATCTCATGATTTCAAGTCAAATAATTGCATGTTCCAGCTAATCATTTTTTTGTTTAATTATATAATAAAAAAGATTAACAATCAAGTAGCTTTGTGCATATTGACGATTGCCTATTTTTGTATATAATAAAACATATCAACAGACAAGGCAGTTTGACGTATCAAAAAACAGGAGGAAAGAAAAGATGGCACAATCAATTCAATTAAGCCAATATCTTGGAAAGCCAATGGAATGCAGCTGCGGGCATGAACACAAAACGCTGCTGAAACGGATTGACATTGACAAAGGCGCTTTAAACCGGCTCCCTGGCCATATTACAGAACTGGGCTACCACCACATTTTTATGGTATGTGATGTGAATACCTGGAAGGCAGCGGGGGAAACTGTGGCAAAATTGCTTAGCGAAAACAATATTGCCCACAAATGCCTGGTTATCCAGGATCCGGAATTGGTTCCAGACGAACATGCCGTGGGGACAGTCGTAACTGCTTTCCCTAAGGAAGCAGATTTAATCCTTGCCGTTGGCTCAGGGACATTAAACGACCTTTGCAAATTTGTCAGTTACCAAATGGGGCTGGACTATATTGTCTGCGCCACCGCCCCATCCATGGACGGGTTCGCGTCTATTGGGGCGGCGTTGATTACAAACCATGTCAAGACAACTTATGACACCCATGTTCCAGTGGCAATTATCGGGGATACCGAAGTGCTTGCCCAGGCGCCCATGGAAATGATTGTGGCTGGGCTTGGGGACATCCTTGGAAAATATACCTGCCTGATGGACTGGAGGATGGCCCATCTGATTGAAGGGGAATATTACTGTGAGAAAATCGCAGGCATGGTAAAACAGGCTGTCACCATTGTAGTGGAACAGAGCAGCAAAATCAAAGACAGGGATTTGGAAGCGGTAAAGGCAATTACAGAAGCATTAGCGCTTACCGGGGTTGCAATGAGCTTTGTTGGCAACTCCCGCCCGGCATCCGGCAGTGAACACCACCTCTCCCACTATTGGGAAATGCAGTTCCAGATGGAAGGGAAAAAACCTATCCTCCATGGCATCAAAGTTGGGGTCGGCCTATTGACGGTATTAAATATGTACGGCAAACTGGCACAGGAAAAGGTTGACTTTTCTGCTTTAAAAGAAATGAAGTTTGACAAGGCTGCATGGGAAGCAAACGTACGCGACTGCTATAAAGACGCGGCGGACGGCATCCTTGCCTTAGAAGAGCAGTGTGGGAAAAACAGCGCTGAAAAACGCCAAACACGCCTGGAGCGTTTGGCAGAAGTATGGCCTGAGATGGTATCCATGATCTCTACAGAGCTTCCTGCCTTGGAAGAATTAAAGCAGATGATGGTTGATTTAGGCGAGCCTGTCAGCCCACAGCAATTAGGCATTTCCATGAAACAGGTAAAAGATGGGATTGTCCTTGCAAAAGAAGTGCGGAACCGTTTCACAATCCTTCAGATTTTGTGGGATTTAGGATTACTGGAACAGTATGCAGACGACATGGTGGAATACTTCCAAATGGGGTAGGAAGTATGCCTTTGCGACGCTGCACCCCAAATCCAATGCCCTGCTGCAAGCTGCGGGGCATGGCATGGCTTATTCTTTTGACCCTAAAGGGCTGGGTATTCGCGCCCACAGGGCGCTTACCCGCGCGAACGCGGCTGCTTGGCTCATTGCCTGCGGGAATTAACCGCATCAAAGATAAGTTGGGATTTAACGAAATACATATAAAAGGAGAAGAATTATGGGTAAATATGCGATTGGAGTGGATTATGGAACGTTGTCAGTCAGGTCTTTGCTGGTGGATATCAAAACGGGGGAAGAAATTGCCAGCAGCGTATATGAATATCCTCACGGGGTTATGGAAGAGAGGATCCCTTCTGGAGCCACATTGGCGCCAGGCTGGGCGCTGCAGGATCCCCAGGATTACCTGGACGGCTTAATTACAACTGTAAAATCTGTGATTTCACAGAAAGAAATTTTTCCTGAAGAAGTTGTAGGCATTGGCGTTGACTTCACCTCTTCCACAGTAATGTCCGTGAAAAGTGATACAACCCCACTTTGCCAATTAAAAGAATTTGAGAACGAGCCTCATGCCTATGTAAAATTGTGGAAGCACCATGGCGCGGAAGAAGAAGCGCTTCTTATCGACAAAGTGATCAAAGAGCGTGGGGAAAAATGGATCGACTTATACGGCGGCAAGGTGTCCAGTGAATGGATGATCCCAAAAGTGTTAGAAACACTGCGCCATGCACCGGAAGTATACAAACAGGCTGACCGCATGATGGAGGCTTTGGACTGGATTATCTGGAAAATGACAGGGGTAGAAACCAGGAGCGCCTGCGGGGCTGGGTATAAGGCGTTTTACCGCCATGACACAGGGTACCCAACCAAAGAATTCTTCAAAGCGTTAGACCCTGCCATGGAGAACTTTATCGAAGAAAAAATGGACGCGCCAATTAAATCCATCGGAGAAGCGGCAGGATACCTTTGCGAGTCCATGGCAGCACAAATGGGCCTGCTGGAAGGGACCCCTATCGGGACAGGCATTATTGACGCCCACTCTTCCCTGCCTGGATGTGGGATCGGAAAACCAGGCGAAATGATGATTATTGTCGGCACCTCCTCCTGCCATATGATGCTTTCCGAAATTGAAGCTGGCATTGAAGGCGTTGGCGGCCTGGTTAAAGACGGGATTATGCCTGGGTACTTTGGGTACGAAGCTGGGCAATGCTGCGTTGGCGACCACTTCGCATGGTTTGTGGACAACTGCGTGCCAGAAAGCTATTGCATCGAAGCAAGGGATAAAGGGATTTCCGTGCATCAGCTCTTAACCCAGAAGCTGGAAGGCTATAAGGCTGGGCAAAGCGGGCTGGTAGCCCTTGACTGGTTTAACGGCGTGCGTTCCCCGTTGATGGACTTCAACTTAAACGGGTTGATTATGGGCATGAACCTTTTGACCAAACCAGAAGAAATCTACCTTTCCTTAATTGAAGCTACTGCTTATGGCACTAGGATGATTATTGAATCCTTTGAAAAAGCAGGGGTAAAAGTGGATTCAGTTGTGCTTAGCGGCGGTATCCCAGTAAAGAACAGCATGTTAGTCCAGGTGTACTCTGATATCTGCAAACGCAATATCAAGGTTTCCGCAAGCACCCAGGCAAGCGCTTTGGGCGCAGCAGTCCTCGGGATTGCAGCGGCAAAAGAAGAAGTGACTGGCTACAAGGATGCCAATGAAGTTGCGCAGGCGCTTGGGAAAGTACATGAAAAAGTCTATACGCCAAACCCAGAGAATACGGCAGTTTACGACAAACTCTATGAAGAATATGTGACCCTCCATGAATACTTTGGAAAGGGCGCAAACGATGTAATGAAACGGCTGAATAAAATCCGTGAGGAACAGCGGGCAAAATAATCTGGCAAAACAAAGGTGCAAAAAGGGTTTTCCCCTTTTGCACCTTTACTTTTCCCATTTCAAGCATGCCTTCTATGGCTTAAAACCCGCTCCTTGCTATGCTTGCGGCTCCGCAACAAGCACCTTTAAATCAACCTCTTCACAATCATACCCAACAATTTTCAATCTGTTCTGCCCGCTTTTCAATGAAACTGTTTTTGTAACAACCCCATCTTCCGAATCTTTTGGCGAACACTCAACCACTGTTGTGACATTTCCGTCACTGTCAATATGCACTACTTTCGCCTGCCCTTTTGAAATGTAAAGTGAAACGTCCAATTCCATATCTTGGTTTTCCTGTATTGTTTCATCCCACAAGGTCTCGCGGCCATTAAACTTAGAAATGGTAAGGGCATACCCTCCGTCAATAGACCGGCCAACCGAGCCTTCCTTCGCATAGTGGTCCGCCATTTGCGCAATCTTTTCATTGGAACCATACTCCTGCCTGGCAAATTCATTGCCGCATGCCGCCAAAAACAGGCACAACAAGCTAAATGCCGCAACTTTCAATTTCTCCATACACCCTACCTCCTGAATATTTTTACAGCAACGCCTTGAAAAACCTGGTGCTTTTTTACTATTATATTGTACATGCCCCCAAAATGCAACTATGGCAAATCAGCCAAACTCTTTGGCATGCATGGAAAAAGCCACAGAAGCGTGGCAAAACCAGGGCATACAGAACCGCCCCATCCCCTAGATAGAAGGGGACAGGGCGGTTAACCATATCTAAGCGCAAGCGAAAAATGCACTCAATACGTTTCTTCATACGCATATTTTAAAAGTTCAAGTATCTTTTCTTCCGTGACTGGCCCGTCGTAAGCATAGGCAAGCGGGTCTCCTACCACAATTGGAACTGCCTTTTTCACTTGTTCCCAGGTAAGCCCCTGCCCTTTGAAAGAAGGGATCCCTAGCTTCGCCACAAAGCTGCCCACTGCCTGCGCCGCACTCCTGCCAATTTCTTCTGGACAGTCAGATTGAATATTTGCCCCCATAAGGTTGCCAAGGCGTTTCATTTTCTCTGGATGCCCATACGCCTGAATACGGATGACAGCCGGGGTCAGGTTGGCGCAGCACACGCCATGGGGAATATGGTATAAATGCCCCAGGGCATGCGCCGCTGCATGGCCCATATGCACGCCAGCCTCATTAAAGGAAATCCCTGCTAAGTTGCTTGCAAACGCAAGGCATTCCCTTGCTTTTAGGTTATTCCCATCTTCCACTGCTTGCGGAAGGTAATTTTTTACCAACCGTATCACTTCATAGGCCAAAAGGTCTGAATGCGGCGTATTTTTCCGTTCTGTAAGGGCTTCGTTGGCATGGGATAACGCGTCCATCCCCGTAAATGCAGTGATATAGGGCGGCACTGTCCTGGTCAGCTCCGGATCTACAATAGCATAATCCGCAGAACACGGAAAACCAATCTTTGCATCCAGCCTGCTAGAAGTCACCACTGCCACAAACGTGCTTTCTGAGCCTGTCCCTGCTGTCGTCGGAATAAGGATCAATGGCAGGGGGTGGTTCTTATATTGCTTTTCACCAGATAAATACGCGGGGATATCATCTAAAATCTCTATCCCATTGGCCGCTGTAGCCGCCACTGCTTTGGCTGTGTCCAATACGCTGCCTCCCCCTATGCCCAGGATTCCGTCTGCCTGGTTTGTTTCCACAACATGTACGGCTTCCTCCACCGTCTGGTCTGGGCAATCTGTCTGGACGCCATCCCACTCTGTAACCTGTATGCCTGCATCCAACAGAGTTTTCTTGATTTGCATGAGGATACCTGCATCCTTCACCCCTTCATCGTGGATTAACAAAATATGTGAAATCCCTAACCCCTTTGCTTTTTCCCCTGCCTGCCCTGCCATGCCGCTGCCAAACAAGACTGGGGCAATTTGTTTATATTCACCTGCTCGAAGCATTGCCATGTCCTCATCTCCTAACAATCATATGCATAGGCCAATATCTCTTCCACATCCTGTTCTGTCACTTCCCCGCCAAAAGACATGCATAGGGCATCTCCATAAACCATTCCCTTTACTTTCAGCACCTGCTCTTTTGTAAGCCCCAGTTCTTTGAATGCCTTAACCCCTACGGACGCCGCAAATTCACGCACGGCCTTTGCAGCCTGCCTTCCGATCTCATCTGGGTCATCAGAAGCAATCTCCGCCCCCATCAAGTTACCTAACCGCTTCATCTTTTCAGGATAAGATTTTGCTGCAAACCAAATCACAGCAGGCGTCATATTCGCACAACATACGCCATGCGGGAGATGGTACAGATGCCCCAGGGCATGCGCTGCAGAATGCCCAATATGCACGCCGGCTTCATTAAAGGAAATGCCGGCAATATTACTTGCAAACGCCATGCAGTCCCTGGCCTGGCTGTTATTCCCATCCTGGACAGCCACAGGCAGGTTTTCTTTTATCAATCGGATTGCTTCAAATGCAAGCAAGTCCGAATGGGGCGTGTTCTTCTGCTCTGTCAATGCCTCATTTGCATGGGAAAAGGCGTCCATCCCCGTAAATGCCGTAATATAGGGCGGCACAGTTTTGGTAAGTTCTGAATCCACAATCCCATAGGAGGGCGGTACTGGAAGCCCAATTTTACAATCCAGCTTATCGGAGGAAACCACTGCCACAAAAGTACTCTCTGACCCTGTCCCTGCGGTTGTAGGCACTTCAATGATAGGGATTGGCGGGTTGGCATAATTTTTCTGCCCTGTCAGATACAATAAAACGTCGTCCAGCACCTGGTCGTCATTGGGCGTTACGGCAGCTATTGCCTTGGCTGTGTCCAGCACGCTCCCGCCGCCTACGCCTACCACGCCGTCAATCCCTTCTGCCCTTCCAATGGCAGCGGCAGCTTTTACCGTCCCCTCCGGGCAGTCTGTCTCAGCCTCCGCCCAAACCACCGCTTCTACACCAGCCATTTCCAAGGACTTCTTCACGATATCCACTGCGCCGGCTTCCTGGACGCCTGCATCACTGACCAGCATTACTTTCTGGCAACCCAATGCTTTTACTTTCTCCCCTGTTTGGCCTGCAGTCCCACTTCCAAATAAAACTGGCGCCAATTGTGTGTAAATTCCTGATTTCAGCATAATGTTCCCTCCTCTTTTAATCTAACTGAACTGCTGCAAGATACCCTGTACGGATTGCATTTTCAATCCTTCCTGCCTTCTTAGCATCTCCAAGGTACTTTAACTGCCCGAATTCTTTTTCCAGCTCTTCCCTTAACTCCATGTTAGGGGCTGTCCCCAAAGACACAACTACAGCGTCAAAGCTATGGCTTTCCCTCTGCTTGGTATCTGTAGTTTCAAAGATGGCTGTTGTCCCATCAATTTCTACCAACCGGCGTTTTGGATATAATTTTGCCCCATAGCTGTCCACCCGCCCCATTACATCAATCAGGTTCTGGAAAAAGATGCCCGGCCCTATTTCATCTGCCATCTCAAATACAGACACTTTGTTCCCCTGCTCACATAAGAGTTCTGCTGTCTCAATCCCTGTCATCCCTGACCCAACCACGCAAACATTTTTGCCTTCCAACACAATGCCGCCATTTAAAATTTCCACTGGCGTATATACCTTATCGCCATCCAGCCCTTTGATGGAGCTTGGCATAATCGGGTTTGAGCCATAAGATACAAATACGGCGCATGGCCCTAACGCTTTGATGTCCTCTATCCCAGGCGTGGTATCCAAGCGGATTTCTACCCCATATTTTTCCAATTGATGCTTTTGGTACTCTATAAGGGTTGCTGTTTTTTCTTTTTTCGGCGGTTTCGAGGCCAGTAGAACCTGCCCGCCAACCTGGCTCTGTTTTTCAAAAACCACCGGCTTAAATCCGCGCATTGCCAGAACCCTTGCCGCTTCCATCCCCGCTGGCCCTGCCCCAATGACAGCCACAACGCGCCCATTCCCATTCTTTTTCAGCTTCCCTTCGCTATACTGCGCTTCACGGCAGCCTTCAAAATTTATGGCGCATGCCATGGGGATGGGCGTGGTATCCGCCGCCATCAATGTTTCCATACAATACAGGCAGGAAATGCAATGGCGGATCTCCTTTTCCCTTCCCTCTTTTGCCTTACATGCCCATTCTGCATCCGCAAAAAATGCACGGGCAGAGCCAACGAAATCACATTTCCCTTGCGCAAGGGCTTGCTCTGCATAAGCTGGGTCCCGGATAACGGAAGCTGCGATCACTGGAATGCCCACTGCCTTTTTCACTGCTTCTGGGCCTTCCATTTTCCAACCCTGCGCAAAGCTTACCGGCTCCCAGGCAACATTCATTGTCTCATAAATGCCTGCGCTTATATCTAATGCATCCACCCCTTTTTGCTCCAAATGCTTTGCAATCTCCACGCCATCTGCAAGGTGAAGCCCACATTCCGGGCGTCCGGCGTACTCCATATGTTCATCCACAGAAAACCGTACCAGCACAGGATAACCCTCACCGCATTCCTGACGGACGCCGTCAATAATTTCATCTAGAAAACGCATCCTGTTTTCAAAACTGCCGCCGTAGCAGTCTGTCCTATGATTGGTATATGGGCTTAAAAATTGGCCAATCAAATAGCCGTGGGCCCCATGAAGCTCCACTGCGTCCACACCTGCCTCCTGCAGCCGCTTTGCCCCGGATATAAACTGCCCCTGCACCCGTTTAATCTCCTCTAATGTCATCTCATGGGTAGGCTGATGCACGCACTGGCACTCAGTCTGGCTTGGCGCCATCATGCTGTCCACCCCATTTACCGCAGCAATCCCCTGGCGGCCAGGATGGTAAATCTGAACAGCCAAACGTGAGCCATATTTATGTACTTCCTCCGCCAATGCCCTAAGCCCTGGGATATGCTTATCATCATCTACGGCTATCTGGCGCAGGTTCCCTTTCCCTGTGGCAAAATCCACACAAGCGCATTCTGTAATTACCAGCCCTATGCCGCCTCTCGCCCTTGCGCCATAAAAGGCAATATCCTCTTTCGACACGGTGCCATCTTCATTGGCAAGGTGGTTCCCCATAGCGGTCATGACTATCCGGTTTGGCACCTCCATTGTGCCGA
Source organism: uncultured Lachnospiraceae bacterium (assembly GCA_910585295.1). Classification (GTDB taxonomy): domain Bacteria; phylum Bacillota; class Clostridia; order Lachnospirales; family Lachnospiraceae; genus Petralouisia. Next base: position 17,549 of record CAJUDE010000039.1, read on the forward strand.
TTGCCTTACTTGAAAATAATTGGTTATACATGTCCTACATCTCCTTTTCTTATTTTATACTATCCGCCCGATTCCCTCGGATCCCCCATACTAATATGATTGCCGCCAGCGCTCCAGCCAGCAGGCCGGCTATCATAAATGCCACAAAGTTCATATTGGCCCCATCGCTAAACAAAGCTGCCAGCGGATTGACAATATAAGCGCAGACGCATTGCCCAAAATTCTGCGCGCAAGTGACCAGTGAAATTGCCATGCCGACAGAAAATGCGTCCACAGTCTGCCCTGTATAAATCATAATCCCTGGCACAATCGTAGAGACCGCCATACCCAGAAGCAGGCTCCCAACATGGCACAATGCCATATTAGGCGCATACGCCATAATAAAATAGGAAGCCGACAGCATAAAGCACCCAATCGCGACAGAGCATTTGCCAGATACTTTTACAAGGCTGCTGTACAATAAGCCCATAACAACCCCGCCAATGGCGAAGAAAGCCAGGCCCAGCCCGGAATCTGCAGCCGTCCCAAGCCCCCTTTCCTGCACAAGGAATGAAAGGAAAATGGAATACACCTGAACCGATATAAAAATGCAAAACATAAAAAGCACCCACAGCCATGTGGCTTTTGTCAGGCGTACCGAATGCTTTTCGCCAGCTTCCCCTTTCCCAGCCCCAACATTCTGCATTGGAAGCACAAACAATATTGCCAGTAATGTCACAACTGCAAGGATATGAACATAAAATACATAATTCCATTGGATATCTGCCAGCCATCCCCCAACAAACACCATCACTGCAATGCCCCCCATTTGGGACGCTTGAAGGGTCCCCTGCACTTTTTGCTGTTCCTCCCCTGTAAAATTGTCTGCCACCAAGGCAGTGCTGACCACTTGGGCAATTCCTACGCCTACCCCCAGCACAGCCCTCATCACAAGGATAAATGCAAAGGATGAAGTGGCGAATGCCGGGACAATGCCCCCTGTTAGGAAACAAACGGCCCCAATTGCCGCAATCACTTTTTTGGGGACTGTTTCCATAAGCTTGCCGACAATAATTGTAGTTGGGATAATTGCAAAGCAGGGAATTGCTATCAAGTTCTGCACCATCGTCTGAGACGCTTCTGGAAAATTCGCCCCTATAGTAGCCAGCGCGCTTGTAATCCCGATAACCCCCATCATCATCAACGCAATCGCATAAACGCTCAGTTTAATACGGCTTTTCATATTACCCATGACTTACGTCTCTCCTTTCTATTTTTTTGCGATATCGCTATGGATATATACTACAACAATTTATTTATGAAATCATTACCAGGCAATTTGAAAATAAATCTAATTTTCAGGAAAAATTACAACATAATTTTTCACTATTCCACAAAATTCCTATCCAAATTTTGCAATTATTTGAAATTCGTATTTTCACTATTGCCTTATACTTAACAAATACTTATAATGTAACATAATAACCAATTAGGAAAGGAAGAAGGGCGAACCCATGGCATTATCACTATCGGAAATCATGCACCAATTGGAACCATTCTCACCGGAAATCATCCGCAATGCAGGCTATCCAATTACGGCAGTCCGCTTTTTCAATAAAGGGCCTATAGCGCCCGAGCCGGGCGTCCTCCTGATTGGGCATTCTGCAAACCTTCCCCCAATCCCTCCCATAGGCCAGATTTCCTTCCTCGTAACTGGAACGAAAGTCCCTGGCCCTTACAGGCATCCAGAAACAGGATGCACTTTGGCAACCGTCCCTGAGAGTACCGACCTGTTTGCCGTCGCCAATATTATTTGGGGATTATTGGAAGAAAAACTGCAGATGTCGACAAATATTTTACGGCTTCTAAAAGTCAGGAAAAGCAAATCTTCCTTGCAGGAACTGTTAGACCTGGGCTATGAAATCCTTAAAAACCCTATTTTATTAGTGGACGTCTCCCTTTGCTTTATCGCCCATGCCGGGGGCAACACACCCACCCAGGAGCCTTTGTGGGAATGGACGCTGAGCAAAGGGTATGTGACTGACCAGTATATTGAGCAAATCCAGATGGATATGATGGACGACCTGAATGGATATTCCAAAACGAATTTCATATGGGAAATAGGCCTTTTGAACCATGACCAGCTCGTATACAAAATTACAGACGATGGAAAATCCATTGCATACCTAAAAATTTTGGCCCTTAACAAGCCTATTTCCAATGAAGACCTGGATTTTATAGAAGCTTTGGGAAACAGCATCCTCTATTTTTTGTTGGAATCCACCAACACTTACACCCCTAGTTCCCCCCTGGCTGAGTCCTTCTTTATCGCCCTTCTGAATGAAAAGCTGTATGATAAGAACGCCATTGAGGAACGGGTGCATCAATTCAATATTAAATTGTATGATTATATTTTTGTGATTGTCGTCGAACTGACGAAAGAATATATGCAGGACATTAATAAAATCTATGTGCTAAAACGAGTATTGCAGAACTTCCTCAACCGGAATACCATCGTCTATTACGAAGGGTTCCTTGTGGCTATCTTTGACACCCGGACAAATACTCTTTTCTCAGAATCAGATTCCTTGCAATTTGGCGCATTGATGGAACGGCAGAACTGCCGGGCGGGGATCAGTTATTCCTGCAAAAACCTGTATTCCCTGCCAGAACAGTTTTCCCAGGCTGTTGCGGCGCTTAACACCTCCCGGAAACTGCACCATAAAAAACGAGTCGTCCAATACCAGGACTACCTGCTGCCCCATATCTTTTTAAATTATGCCGATAGGGGTTCCCTGGATTATCTAATCCACCCTGGACTTTTGCAAATCTTAAAGCTTGAGGCAGATAAGCAAAAACTGTTCTTAGATACCATCCGTGGATATATTGCCAACGGCGCTGAAATATCCGCTGCCGCCAAAAAAATGTATTTGAATTATAATACCTTAAAATACCGTATCAACCGTATCATGGAAATCACGGACCTGGATTTTAATGATTCTCAAACCATTTTCCAACTGCAGCTCTCTTTTATGATCCTTGACATGAAATCACAAATGCTGCTTGACGATGGAACGGAAGACTTTCCGCCAGCCATTTAACTGCCCCTTGTTATGCCTGGTTATCCAGGCATAACAAGGGGCAAAAAGTTCCGTTTATTTTCTTTTTAACTGTTTTAACAGCCATTCCCCCCATGGGGTAAGGTCGCTGCTTTTCCAATTGGAGGTTTTGCTGCAGGAAGGCTTAATCAATGCGGAGCTTTCTGATTTGTTGGACAGGTTCCATCCTATGTAGCTGATTTTGTTTGCTTTTAAAAACTCCATCCACCTGTCCCCCTCTTCCTGGTTCAATGCGCCGTTGCCGGAGGCCTCGGATATCCCAAATTCTGACACAAACAACGGCAGCCCTGCATCTAGGGCAGCCTGTGCTTTCTGCCGAAGGTATTCCCCATGTGTCCCAGCATAAAAATGCAGGACATACATTAGGTTCTTATAACCTTTGACAGGGTTTTCCGCTGCAATGTCCACGTCCTGGGACCAGTTTGGCGTGCCAATTAAAATCACCGCGTTTTTATCCTTAGAACGGATTGCCTTTACTGCCTTTTTGGCATAGCCCCTGATATCCTGCCAGGAAGTCCCGCCATTTGGCTCGTTGCAGATTTCATAAATCACATTCGTATGCTTTTTGTACTTAGACGCCATCTTCTTGAAAAATGCAACCGCTTCTTTTTCATAAGTTTTGGGGTTGCCATCGCTTAAAATATGCCAGTCAATAATGACATACATCCCTGCCTTTGTGGCATATTTCACCCCATTGTCAATCCGTTTCTCCAATGCCTTACGGTTAGCGGCATCCCCAACGCAGTAGCCATTGTAGTCACTGGTATAGAGCGCCAGGCGCACCGCATTTGCCTTCCATTTCTTCTTCATATGGGAAAATGCTTTCTGGTTCACATATTCTGGATACCAGGAAAGCCCATGGGTGCTGACCCCTTTCAATTGGACAGTTTTCCCCTTGGAATTTACCAAATGCGTCCCCTTCACTTTTAACCTGGGAAGCTTTGCTGCATGCACAGGCGTGCATTCCAGCGCAAAGGCAAATAAGGCCGCCAGTAAAAAACATGCCGCTGCCGCCCATTTCCGACCATTTTTTTTCATTATTCCACCTCCTGTTCTGGATAAGCTTTGTCTTTCCAATACCACCACTTTAATTTTTCTGGGTCCCGCTGTTCATGCTCTGCATAGTACACTGCACAGCGGTACACATATAAGACGCACCTGTCGTCCTGGAACCCTTTTTTCAGGCAGTCCAGATGGTATAATTCTTCTGGGTCTTTCCCTACTAAATCCGCCACGCACTGAATTCCAATATTCTGCAAATGGCGTTCCATATTTTCACCCACTCCAGGTATCTTCTTTAAATCACCCATAACCTGTCCCCTTTCCACGTACCGTATATCTAAAATTCTATCATAAAATGCCGAACACCACAAGGTTCTGCCTGCCCTGCATAAACGATTGGCTCTTTAAGAAGGTGTTTGTGGACGCACAGCAAATTTGAATCAATGTTTTATCACAAAAATGCTTGATCTTTCTTGACAATTAGTCCAGTTATGTACTATAATTCTATTAGTACATAACTGGACTAATAGAAAGGAGGAGGCATATGTTAGACAACTCAGTATTTTTAGAATTGCTCCACAACTACTATGCCGTATGGCAGGAATGCAATTACGTGTATGGGGAATGGGCAAAAGCCCATGGCTTATCCATCAATAGCCTGTTTGTGTTATCTGCCATCCACGAAGGAGGGGAAGGCTGTACACAAAAAAAGATCAGCCAAAGATGGATGATCCCTAAGCAGACCGTCAACATGATTTTAAAAGATTTTCAAAAAAAGGGGCTGGTTGAGCTGCTGCCCCTGCAAAAGGATAAACGGAACAAACAAATCTGTTTTACACAGGCGGGGGCTGACTATGCAAACACTATTATTACAAAGCTTCGGAAGGCAGAATTATATGCGGTAGAAAAAGTAGGGGCAAAGGGGATGGGACAGTTAAATGACAATACGGCATTATTTGTAGAATTTTTCATTCAAGCAGGTAAGGAGGATAAAAATGAACCAAAGATATGATATCAAACTGTTTTTCCATTATGTAATACCTTCCGTTTTATCCTTTGCATTATCCGGCGTTTACTCTATTGTGGATGGTTTTTTTGTGGGAAACAGCGTAGGGGACTTGGGGCTTTCCACTATTAATATCGCATACCCCATCGTAGCCCTGATCCAATCTTTCGGCACGGGGATTGGCATGGGCGGAGCCATCTGCTATGCAATCCGTAAGGCGGAGAAAAAAGAGGGCAAGGCTAGGGAATTTTCTGCCGGCGCACTATGGATACTACTTCTGTCTGGTTTCCTTTTGACTGTGGGAATCCTCCTACTAAACCGTCCCCTTTTAAGAGTCCTTGGGGCAAAGGGGGTACTCCTTTCCCTTGGGGAAGAATATATTTCCATTATTGCATTGGGGGCAGGGCTGCAAATCCTGGGTACCGGGCTGGTTCCATTTATCCGCAACCATGGCGGCTCCTTCTATGCTATGGCCTCCATGATTGCAGGGTTCGCCGCAAACATCCTTCTGGATTACCTATTTGTATGGGTATTCCAACAAGGCGTTGCTGGAGCGGCTTTGGCTACTGTTATTGGGCAAGGGATTACCATGCTGGCCGCATTGGCTTACTTATTGTATAAAAAGCAGCTTACGCTGCGCATTCCATACTCGTGCATGGGTTCGGTATCGGCATCCATTTTTAAAACTGGAATCGCCCCTTTCGGGCTTGCCATGGCTCCAAATATTACTTTAACCCTAGTCAACCGCTTCTCTATCTTATACGGCGGGGAAAAGGCAATTGCCGTCTATGCCTGTATCGCATATATGATTTGTATCCTGTACCTGATTTTACAAGGTGTGGGGGATGGAAGCCAGCCTTTAATGAGCCGGTATTATGGGGAAGGGAATTTCATACAGCAGGGAAAAGTACGGAACCTGGCATATGTTGTTTCTATGCTGCTGTCTGTTCTGGGATGCATCGTTTTGTATACTGCAAAAGGGAGCCTGGGGCTTTTATTTGGCGCATCCAATGACGTGAGCCAAGAAGTGGCTGCAACCTTACCCATCTTTTTGCTTTCCGCCCCCTTAGACGCTTTCAACCGCGTCACCACCTCCAGTTTTTATGCTACGGACAAAAGCACCTGTTCCTACCTTTTAACTTTTTGTGAACCTCTGTTTATGCTGGCCTTTATGGGCATTTTGCCCCCTTTGTTCGGAGGGCAGGCGATGATTTGGTGGAGTACCGTTTTTGCAAAGCTTTTAACCGCATTTTTCGCCCTTGCCATAAAACTGCGTATGGATAAACAAGGGCTGCCTGCAAGCCGATCAATTGGCAAATTATAAGCCCAAACCCTTAAGAGGGCGTCTATGGCCGATCCTACTGAACGATGGAAGGCAATTTTTGACTGGTCAGCTCAGACATCACAAATGCTTATGGCACCAGGCAATCATGCCGTTCCTGTTGCCTGCATACCACTGTGTGGTAAAATAGATATTCTTCCCTTTGTAATGGATCGGCTCTTTCCTGTATCGGATGACATTGCTTTTTCCACGATTATTTTCTCAAAATCATAATTTTGTGCCTCTGAATTTTTCTTCCCGGTCAAAGGTACAAGGCTGGCAATCCGATTAAGCCGCTGCTCACGCACTGCCGTGTCCGGCCACAGTTTTTCCCATTCAGGCCCTGGCCTGACCGTTTGCGGAAGGACATGCTCAACCGTAAGTATATTCGGCTCAAGGTCAAATTTAGCGGCCCCGTCGCCCACAAACGCATTCAGCCTTAATATAAGTATCTTTCAATACGGCGGTTTATATCTTTCGCCGTGACGTGAAGGAACGACGCCAGCCTTTCAAGCCTCTCCATAAACCAAAGCACATAATCTGGGTCATTTTTATATTCGGCCATAAACCTAATAGCCGAAGGGTCCAATCTGAATTGCCGACTTTATTCAGCCAAAACAAGTATTGGTTTACCTGCTCCACATTTTTTGCAGCGACATATTTCTTCTTGGTCAGTATTGTATATGCCTCTGCGTATGGTTCCAGGATATCGTCAATCAATTCTTTGGGAGCGACTTTTGTCAGTACAGCTTCCCGAAATTCCTCCAAAATATTCTGTTTTGCTTTCGCTTTTGCAAAAATCATGTTAGTATGGATGAATACTTCATTGAATCCAGAACGTGAGGCCTGTACCTCCAGGTCTTCCCACAGGCAATATAAGATAACCATCTTGTGTTTGCCGGATATCAGTGACAGTGTATAACTGAAACCTGTATCTCCAAAATTTGCCTTCTCAATATAATTCTTTATCATTTTACACTTTCCTTTACAATAGTACCTTTCATCAAAAACAGTACTTGTATTTTCCCCGTTACCGTCTATAATTACATTTATGGACATAAGTTCTGTCAATCCCATAAAAGAAACGAGGTAAATGAAATGAGAAAAAAACTCAATATCACAGAAGGCATTTTCCCAATGCCTGTCTTAATGGTGGCAACTTACAATGAAGACGGCAGCGTTAATGTCATGAACGCCGCATGGGGTACCATGCAGGAAAGGGGCAATGTCGCCCTCAACTTGACCGAAACACACAAAACAGTGAAAAATATCAAAGCAAGGGGAGCTTTTACGGTAAGCATTGCTGATGCCGCCCATATAACTGAGGCAGACTATTTTGGTGTTGCGTCTGGCAACAAAACTGCAGATAAATTCAAGAACAGCGGCCTCACTGCCAGCAAAGCCGAGACGGTGGACGCACCTGTCATCAATGAATTCCCACTCTGTTTAGAATGTGAATTTATCGAATACCAAGACAATAAATATGGGTGCGGCGTTATCGGCAGGGTTGTAAACGCCACGGCAGATGAAAGCGTCATGCCCGATGGCAAGCTTGATATTTCCCTTGTAAATGCCATTGCTTTCGACCCTTACACGCACGGCTATTACAAGGTAACGGAACGGGTTGGCGAAGCCTTCAAAGATGGCCTGAAACTGAAAAAGTAACTTTTGTGGAACAAGGTCTCCCATATATACGGGGGATCTTGTTTTATCAATTTGCGGCCTGCCATTCGTACCCCGCGCCCACCCGAAACCATTTTCTTCGTTACTTTTTTTCCAGAGTGCTACTGTATAGCCCTTATTCCCTAGTCAAATACCCTGCAGCAAGCTACGGGGCTGGCCTAGCTTGTTCTGCCCCATAAACAGGCCATACAAGCGTATCTTCTCTTTCTCTGTATAGTTACCGCCAAACAACCGAAAAAACATTAAAATTTTCTGTTTCCGTATCATTTTCATAAACTGGCACCATAAGCAGCAATGCCAGTATCGGTATCCGCAAACGCCGGCCGGATTTTTGCAGTCAGTGTGGTTGCGCCGTTTGCAGAAAAATGCTTTCTTGTGATACTGCAAAGGAAAAAGGTTCAAAATTTGTGTTTACGCTTCTAATCTGGTATAATTTTAAAAAAAGAAAGGAGACGTTTATGGTTCAGATTCTTATGAAAACTTCAGGCCTGCTTAATCGCCAGACTATTTTATCCATCAACCAAAAACGTATTCAAAAGCCGGCAACATCAGAAACGGTCCTTGCACTCAACACGAACAAATACCAGTATGGCACTGCCAGTCAGCCCCATACGCAAACTACTGTACAGCCCGGCCCCGTGATAAAAGCGCCTATCCCGCAAAAACCTATCCCACAACTGGCCCACCCTATGCAAAAGGGACAGAAAATATCTTTAGAATCGAAAGCCCCGCTTTTAAAAATCAAAGCCTGTCTGGGATGGAATGTCACAAACACCTCCTGCGATGTGGATGTATCCGCTTTTTTATTAAATGCAAACGGCAAAGTCCTTGGGGATTCATGGTTTGTTTTCTATGGGCAGGAACAAAGCCCTGATAAAAGCACGTTTTTTTTCATTGATTCAGGCGCGGGCCGGGAAATAATCTCGGTTGACTTACAAAAACTAAATACCCAAGTCCAAAAAATTGTATTTGTTTTAACTATTAACGAAGCGCTTGAAAAACATCTAAATTTTAGTATGGTAAAAGATGCCTATATCCGCATAATCGACCAGGATTCCAATCAGGAACTGGCAAGTTTCCAGATGGACGAATACTATTCCAATGTCACCTCCATGATGATAGGGGAATTATATAAACACAATAATATTTGGAAATTCCATGCAATTGGAAACGGCGTTGCCAGGGACCTTGCCGGCCTGTGCGGGCTTTACGGCGTTTCAGTAATTTAATACAAATAGGAGGAATCCATTATGCTGACATTTGAAACAATTAATGAATTAACACTGAAAGTAACCTGCACCGGAAATGACGTATTATATACAAAAGCCGGGGCTTTTATTGCAGGAGAATGCCCCCAGGGTAAAAATTATAAATTTGAAAAGGTTCTGTTAGGGCCTCAAAGTAATATTGGCCAGGCTGTAATCGGCTCTTTGATGAGGCGTGTCACCAAAGAAAATATTCCATTGATGAAGGTAAACTTAAATGGAGATTCCGTTACATATTATGCAAATAATGGGCAGCATGTCGTTATTTACCAATTAGCAGAGGGAGAAACCATCTCCGTCGAATCAGAAAATATCCTTGCCTTTACTCAAGACTGCCATTACAGCGTACGCTTTATCGGCGTTGGGGTCCTCTCCCAAAAAGGCCTTGCAACCTCCACCCTGACCGGACATGGCAGAAACGCATATGTTGCAGTCTTATCCGACGGCAATCCAATTGTTATAAGCAATGTCATGTCCCACACTTCTATCTCCGTAGACCCTGATGCAGTAATCTGCTGGATAAGCAATGGGCACTGCGACCCCCAGGTAACCATAGACGTCTCCTGGAAGACCTTTATCGGACAAACTTCTGGTGAATCCTATCAATTTGAATGGCATGGAAACGCTGAGGTTACCGTTATCATACAACCTTCAGAACGAACTGGAGGAGTTGAAATCAGCATGGATTAATTGCATAAAATACCAAGGCAACAGACAGGCACAGGCTGCCGCACAACTCTTCCCGTACGTCAGCCTGTCAAAATTTTCTTTGCTTAGCTGACCACTGGCCCATGCGTAAACAACGTGTAGCTTTTTTGCAGAAAATCCGCAATTCAGGATTGGGGTGAGAGCAGACATTCAGCGTTTGTCGTGATGGAAATTAATTTTCCCCTTGCAAATGCATTCCCAATGTGGTAGAATACCTCGCAGACAGGCAATTTGCCTGCATGGTATGGCAAGACAAAATCGCATAAGACAGTTCGTGACCATCCTGTCTTTAAACAAAACTAGGGATTTGAAAACGGAAGGATTCTGCACAGGCTCCCTGTGCCGGAAAAAACCGTTTTTCTGTATGGGCACGTTCTGCGTGCTTTTTTTATTTCATAGGAAAGACCGTGTTACTAGGAAATGATGTGGGCTTGCCCATTTTGTCCTTGCATCCAGAATCGATAAACAATGAAATTCATTGTGCATATTTTTAGCTGCACAGAAAGGAAGTGCCATGGAAGATTTTAACCCAAACCGCTATGCGGTCATCAATGAAAAAAATCCCCGTGAAATCGTAATGCTGCGGGGCCTTGGCTGTTCTTGGAGGCGGTGCCGCTTCTGCGACTACCATCTTGATTTTTCCCCAGACAGCAGCGCAAATTTTGCCCTGAACCGGGAACAGCTTGAAAAAGTCACTGGCATCCACCATAAGCTTGAGGTGATTAATTCCGGCAGCTTTGTGGACTTGGATGAGGAAACCCTTGCACTGATTGAAACAGTCTGCAAAGACTGCCATATCACCCAAGTACATTTTGAGTGCCACTGGAGGCACCGGGAGGCAATTCCCCCATTCCGCAAGCGTTTTGCAGCCCATGGGATTGAACTGAAGGTGAAAACTGGCGTAGAAACCTTCGACTCCCTATTCCGGGAAAGCTATCTGGATAAAGGCATTAACGCCCGTTCCCCAGAGGAACTAGCGGAATATTTTGACGAGGTCTGCCTGCTGCAAGGCATCCCCGGCCAGACTGTGGAAAGCATGGACAGGGACATCCAAACTGGCCTTGCCTATTTTGAGCGGGTCTGCGTCAATATTATGCAGGAAAACAAAAAGCCCATCAAGCCAGACTCCCGTGTCATTGCAAGTTTCACCAAGGAACTTTATCCAAAATACATAGAAAATAGCCGGGTAGATATTTTAATGGAAAATACTGCTTTCGGCGTAGGAGGCGTTGTAGAACATGCAGAATGAAATTCTTTTATTAGTATCCTTATTCCTTACTTTTTCCACAGTCCTGTTCCTATTCTGGCTGTTTCAGGATCAGGGGCTGTATTTGTGGACTGTGCTGGCTACCATTGCGGCAAATATTGAAGTTTTGATTATGGTAACTGCTTTCGGAATGGAAATGACGCTGGGCAATATCCTGTTTGCCTCAACTTTTCTGGTAACGGACATTTTGAGCGAGCTTTATGGGAAAAAAGCCGCCCAGACTGCGGTTTACCTTGGGATTGCCACTTCAGCCATCTTCATTTTCTTAAGCCAGTCTTGGATGCTGTATGTGCCAAATGAAAATGATTTTGCATCCCCTGCCATCCGCACAGTCTTCTCCAATACCCCCCGCTTAATGGCGGTAGGCATTATTGTATACGTCATTGTCCAGCTTTTCGACGTGTGGGCATACCATAAATGGTGGGCGTTCACCAAAAGCAGGTTCGGGGACTCCAAGAAATTTCTGTGGCTTCGGAACAATGGCTCCACGCTGGTATCCCAGCTTCTTAATACAGTCCTGTTCACATGGGGCGCATTTTTGGGCACCTATGATACAAAGACACTGATTTCCATTGCTATCGCCAGCTATATTATTTTTGTGGCCACAAGCATTGCGGACACGCCCTTCGTGTATCTGGCACGGCACCTGCACCAGAAGAAACAGGCGGTTCCCACTGACGCCAAAAGCCACTGATCAGAATTTACGGAAAAGAACACGCTTGAGAGTTCAGGATTTCATGGGTATCTAAGAAACCATGAAATCCTGAGATATCATATGGCATTGGGACAATATCTTCAAAGCAGTCTGTGAATGCAGACACTTTGAAACCTTTCTGCCGCGCTTCTGTACATACACGGCAGTTACTTTTCATAAAATACTAATGTAAGTCTTTCATTAATGACTTCTGTTTTGCCCGTCCGGCGATATCCCATTTTCTCATACAGATAACAGTTTTTAGATTCCTGCAAAATTGTGTCCAGCTCCCAATTTTCATTTCCATGTATCTCTTCACACAGCCGGATTGCTTTCTGTGCGATGCCTTTCCCTTGAAATTCCGGCAAGATAAATATGGGGGAAATTCTTTTGTTTTTTCCGTTTTCCTTTAAGTCAACAATACGAATCGCTCCTGCTTTCTTCTGACCGATACAGATAAAATAGTAAAACGTAAAGTCCTGTTTCAAGCGTGCTGCTACTTTTTCCATGCTCTCATTTCCGGGATTGGTGTCAAAATCCTGATATTTTTCCAACAATTCTTTGAAAGATTCAACCTGCATAGCATGTAGTTCTTGTGCGTCGTCTATAGTTGCCCTTGATAATGTTATTTCCATATAAAACCTCCGTATTAGATGAAATCAATCCTTTTCAGTTGATGTAAATTTTTATTTCTATAAACCAAGTCATCCCTTACCGTAAATCCGACCTTTTCCCAAAAAGCATTGCCTGATACATTTTTCTCAAATGCCACCAATGCCACTTTGTGTATGCCCTCTTCGATATTCATTGTCCTAATTGTCATTATCACCATTCCTCCTAACGAATCTTTCTGAATTTCTCCAGCCGGTAATGCTGCTCATCATCCAGCGCTTTTATTCCGTTTTTATATTCATATCCCTTTTTCCGGTAAAATTCTACCGCAGTAATTGATGCGGGAATTTCTATTCTTTCTGCTCTTAAAAATAATTCATCGGATTCAAGGGTATCAATGATATTGCTGCCAATCCCCTGCCCATGAAATTCCGGCAGCACAAAAATGGTGAGCAATATACTTTCTGCAAGACTTCCCCAAAAACTTGATATCGAACCAACACCCACAATTCTATTTTCATGCCAAAACACATATACATGTGCGTATTCTGCTACACCTTTGAACCAATTTACATCATGTGTGGCAGAGAGTGCATCTATAGCTTTTTCCCCGTAATCTTTTACATTGACTTCTCTAAAATTTCTTAGAATTAGATTTACAATTTCTTCCGCATCTTCTTCACGATAAGGCTGAATAATAACCTCTGTTCCATTTGATAATTTCATAAAAATCTCCTTTCCAAACAAAAAAGCACCAAACATACAATATGTCCAGTGCACTTCTAAAACGATCGGCTATTACAAGCATTCTATCATCATTACAACTTACATCTACCGATTTACATGCACAGACATATCAGACCTACCTGCGTAACCGTGCATCGAATCGAAACACAATTACTTCTAAGTACGTCTGTAATACATGTACATATCGTTCATTGTAAAATGTAAGTTCTGCATTTCCATGTTCTCCTAAACTTTTTTATTAACCTACCACAATTCTATTATTATGTCAAGAAATATTTTTTGAACAGAAAGGCAAATGAACGGCAAATGAAAAAGGCAAAAGTGGCAGAGAGATATCTGAGGTATGGCAATCTTGTTCAGTTTTATTAAGCGTTCTTTTGGCGGATTTTTTAATCGTTCTATTACAAGAAGATTGATAAGGTCGGTATGAAAATTCTTTACTTCGTCAATGAATGTGGTATAATTTCTATTAGCACAGACAGACAAATCAAAATTTTTTGGAGGTAAAATAAAGATGAGCGAAATTATATTTTTAAGATGCGATGGAAATAACAAAGATTTTATAGAAAATTGCAGGCTGCTTGATGAGGACTTAGATTTGCGAGTTGGAAAAATAATTAAACGAGATAAGTACGCTCAATATAACCTAATT
>CAJUDE010000040.1 GCA_910585295.1 uncultured Lachnospiraceae bacterium
ATAGTTTTCACCGTTCTTAAGCATGTGGTATAATGCAGTCAGAAGCATTCTTGCTATGGCAATGATTGCTTTCTTGTGACCGCGACGCTTTTTGAGACGGAGATAACGGTTACGAATCTCAGGATGCTTATTACTTTTAACGACAGCATTCGCGCACTGTACTAAAAGTGGTTTGATATAGCATCCAGCCTTGGAAACCCGGACAGATTTTTTCTTCCCTGCACTTTCATTGTTGGTTGGGGTAAGCCCAGCCCATGAGCATAAGTGTTTCGCCGAAGGAAAAGCCTCCATATTGGTACCGATTTCGGAAAGGATTCCGATTGCGGTGAAATCACTGCGGATACCAGGAGCGGTTTGAAGAATGGTAAGTTCCTGCTGATAGGGAGCGGCGAGCGCAAGAATGAGTTCTTCAAGCTCTGCTTTGCGGGATTCCAGGTTTTCATAATGATCTTTAATTACCTTAAGTTTACCAGCCTGTTCTGGAGTGATACAGCCATCGATGGCATCGCGAAGTTCGGGGAGCTTCTTTTTCAAACTTTTGTAAACGAGAGGTTCAAGGTCAAAGGAAGTATCTGCGGGATTTTTCAAGAGTTTATCCAGTATCGCCTGAGCAGATTTGCCGAAGGTGTCCGAAACAACGTTTCCCAACTGGATATTGGAAACCGTGAGACAGTTCTGCAAACGATTCTTTTCGCTTGATTGAAAGCAGGTCAGTTTGAAACGGTAACGCATAAGGTCACGGAGCTGGCGGATGTCAGCGGGTGGCATAAAGCTTCCGGCAACAAGATCATGCTTGAACAGGTCAGCAATCCATTTGGCATCTTTCTTGTCAGTTTTCTTTCCACGGATAGCCTTAACGTATTTAGGATGTGCAAGGACAATAAAGCATTCTTTTTCCAGAATGTTATAAACAGGGGTCCAGTATTTACCAGTAGATTCCATACAAACGTCGTTGCAGTTATGTTCGAGTAGCCAGTGTAACAAATTTTTCAGACCCTTCGTGTAGGTAGAAAAACGGTGGCTCTCGTAAGCGGTAACGCCGTGCTTGTCAGTAGAGGCAATGCAGGCGACTACAAAAGTTTTGTGGACATCAATGCCACAGCAGATTTTGTACACGATTTTTAAAGCCATAGGGACTCCTTTCAGAACCGACAGGTTCACTAAAGATTATAGGGAGAGACGGCATTGACTGAACGCCTAAGCCATAAACGAAGATTGTTTATACAAAGATAAGATTACGTGCTCGAAGTCACACTTATTTGTGCTTGAAAAGGCGTACTACACATATAAAAATACGGTCATCCGGCAAGCCGGACAGCCCACTCATCTCCCCGTGATTTGTAGTATACCGAGTTCCCTACAAGAAGAATTATAAAGAAAAAATAAGCTCAGGAAAACATTTTCATAACGTTTTGTGCCTGAGCGAAGCGAAAGGAATGGATATAAATAAATATGAAATTCAGGACATGGAAAAAATTTGCGGCAACCGGGCTTGCGGCGGTTCTTGCGGCAGGGCTTCTTACAGGATGCGGCGGCAAAAAGGAAACGAACGCAAATGGGGAAGAAGTTGTAGAGCTTACCTGGTGGCAGATTGGCGACGCCCAAAAAGACCAGGATAAGGTGTTGGAGAAAGTCAACGAATATACGACAGAGAAAATTGGCGTGAAGCTAAAGGTCAATACAGCAGGATGGGGCGACTACAACCAGAAAATGCAGGTAGTGGTCAACACTGGGGATGACTGGGATTTGTGCTTTACTTGCTCCTGGGCAAACAATTATTTCCAAAATGCTGACAAGGGGGCCTTCCTTGCCTTGGATGACTATATCAAAGACACAGATATGTACAAAAATATTGACGAGCGGTTCTGGGAAGCTGCCAAAGTACAGGGCAAGACATATGGGGTGCCAAGCGAGAAGGAAATTGGGAGCATGCCTATGTGGGTGTTTACCAAGGAATATGTGGATAAATACAATGTGCCTGTAGATGAAATCCACAGCTTGGAGGATTTAGAGCCATGGCTGAAAGTAATTAAAGAAAATGAGCCGGATGTGGTCCCTATGTACCTGACCAGCAGCTATTCCGCGCCGATTTATATGGATTTAATCCAAGACCCAGTGGGCATTGAGTATGGGGATGGCACCCTGACTGTGAAAAATGTATTTGAAACAGAAAAAATGAAGTCAACCTTGAAAACCATGCGCGAGTATTACCTTGCGGGTTATATCAATAAAGACGCGGCAACAGCCTCCGACGACAAATCCATCAAGCGGTTTGTGACAAAAGGGGACGGCCAGCCTTATGCAGAGCTGGTATGGGGGAAAGACTTAGGCTATGAAGTGGTGGTAACCCCGATTATGGACACTTATGTGACAAATATCTCTGCCCGCGGCGCGCTGACTGCAGTCAATGCCCAGACAAAGCATCCAGAAAAGGCAGTGGAGCTTTTGAATTTGATTAACACCGACGAGTATCTTAGGAACTTGCTGAACTATGGGATTGAAGGGGAGCATTGGGACAAAGTTGAGGTTCCTGCAGAAGAAGCCAAAGCAGCCGAAGGCAAACCTTATGTATACAGCAATAAAATTAAGCTGAATGAAGAGACAAGGAAGAACTACTCCGTATCTTACTGGGTGCAGGGCGGCCTGTTCAACACCTATGTATTGGAAAATGAGCCTGTAGATAAATGGGCGACATTTAAAGAATTTAACGATTCTTCTGTGGAAGCGCCTTCTTTTGGGTTTGACTTTGATTTGAACCCAGTCAGCACAGAAGTGGCAGGGTTTGGGAACGTGATGGATGAGTTTGGGAAATCACTGTTTACCGGAAGCGTTGACCCAGAGGAATACCTGCCAAAGCTTCAGGAAAAGCTTGAGGCAACCGGAATTGATAAAGTAATTGCGGAAATGCAGAAACAGATTGATGAATGGAAGGGTACAAAATAACAATAATTGTGGGAAGGCAGCCTGGAGAAAAGGACATGTGGCATGGTCTGAAAAAGGCTGCCTTTTTCCAAAAGAATGAGGTGTAAGTATGGAAGGGAAGCTGGAAGTGTGTGTGGATTCTGTGGAATCTGCCGTGATTGCGAAAGAAGCGGGGGCAGACCGCCTAGAGGTCTGTGCAAACCTGGTGATTGGGGGGACTACGCCTGGGGTCAGCCAGTTTCGGCAAATCCGAAAAGCCTGTGGGATAGGGCTGCATGTGCTGGTCCGTCCAAGATTTGGCGACTTTCTGTATACGGATGCAGAGTTCCAAATGATGGAAGAAGATATCCAGATGTTTGGGGACTTGGGCGCAGACGGCGTTGTGGCTGGGTGCTTAACGCCGGATGGTGGATTGGATTTGGGGCGGATGGAGCGGCTTAGGGAATGCGCAGGCCCAATGCATTTGACCCTGCACCGGGCGTTTGACGTATGCCGGGACCCATACCAAGCCTTGGAAGAGGCGGTTTCTTTGGGCATTGACGCCATACTTACTTCTGGGCAGGCGCCTGTCTGCACCGAAGGGGAAGATACCCTCAAAAAGCTGATTGCACAGGCAAGGGAAAGGATTGAGGTGCTGGTGGGCAGCGGGGTAAATGCAGAGGCAATCCGGCGGCTGGCAGAGAGCATCCATGCATCCAGCTTCCATATGTCAGGGAAATGTGAGTTGGACAGCGGCATGGTTTACCGGAATAGGCGGGTAAATATGGGGCTTCCTGGGCTTAGTGAGTTTACCATCCTTCGCACAGATAAAGAAGAGGTCCAAAAAGCAAGGAGCGCAATGGACGCGCTGCAGTAGAGGAGGGACAGTATGGAGAAAAAAGAGTTGCTCCGCCAGGTAGGCAGCATGCAGCAGCTTATGCATGTGCGGCCAGTTGCCTATGAAGAGGGAAGGGCAAGGGGGATGAAAGCCTTTCAAGTGAAAAATGGCTTGCTGGGGTTTACCGTGATGGCGGATAAATGCCTGGATATTGCAGAAGCCTCTTTTTGCGGGCATAACATCAGTTTTTTGGCAAAGCCTGGGCTTATGGGGCGAAACCATTATGACACCAATGGCCTGGAAGCCCAGCGCAGCATTATGGGGGGCCTGGTCTTTACCTGCGGGCTTGAAAATATCTGCGCCCCTTGCAGCGTGGACGGGAAAGACTATCCCATGCATGGCAGGATACGAACAACCCCGGCAGAGCATGTCTGCGCCAACGCCTGCTGGCAGGGGGAAAAATATGTCGCCACAATTACTGGAAAGATGCGGGAAGCCGAGCTGTTTGGGGAAAACCTGACACTGCAAAGGAAGATTACAACCGTGTATGGGGAAAATAAAATTTACTTAGAGGACACGATTGCCAACGAAGGGTTTTCTACAGAGCCAATGATGCTTTTGTACCATATTAATGCGGGCTACCCGCTGCTGGGTGAAAAGTCCAAGATAGTCCTGCCCACAAAAAAAGTGACTCCAAGGGATGGGGCTTCTGCGCCCCATGTTGGGCGTTGGGGCAGCATGGATGCGCCAAAAGATAATGAGCCGGAATCTGTGTTCCTCCATGAGATGGCAGCCGACCAGGAAGGGAACACATTTGCGGCGGTGTTGAATGGAGAACTTGGAATTGGGCTGAAAGTAGAATATAACATACAAGAGTTGCCCTATTTTATGCAATGGAAATCTATTGCCTCAGGAGATTATGTGGTTGGGTTAGAGCCAGCCAATTCCAGCGTTTATGGCAAGCCTTACCATATAAAAGAGGGGACCTTGCACAAAATGGAGCCGCTTGCTGTGGAAACAAAACATATTACATTGTCATTCTTGTCTGGCGGGCAGTTGGGGCAAATAGAACAAGAGGCAGAAAACTTATGTAAAGGAGAATAAAGATGAAACGGTCAAAAATAAATGCAGAAATCAAACATATGGAAGAAATGATACAGGCGCATGGGTTTGAAATCCCGCCTTTTTGTAAATGGGGGGCAGAAGAGTGGCAAACCAAAGGGGCAGAATACAATGAGATTAGGGACAATATGCTGGGCTGGGATATTACGGATTATGGGCTTGGGAAGTTTGACGAGGTGGGCTTCTCCCTGATTACCATGCGCAATGGAAACCTGTAAATGGACCAATATACTAAGACATATGCAGAAAAGCTCCTTCTGGTAAAAGAAGGGCAGATGGCGCCCATGCATTTCCATTGGAATAAAATGGAGGATATTATTAACAGGGGCGGCGGCAATGTGCTGATTACGGTTTACAATTCCACAGAAGACGGGGAATTTGCCAACACCGATGTGACCGTGAACTGTGATGGGCGGGAGTTTACAGTCCCAGCAGGGACGCAGGTGAAGCTGACCCCAGGGGAAAGCATTACAATCTATCCTTATATGTACCATGATTTCCATGTGGAGGAAGGCAGCGGAGACGTGCTTCTTGGGGAAGTGTCCATGTGCAATGACGATGAACACGACAACCGTTTCTATGAGCCGATTGGGCGTTTCCCGGAAATTGAGGAGGATGAAAAACCTTACCGCCTGTTGTGCAATGAATACCCAAAGGCAGAGTAAAAGGGCAAGAGGGGACAGGAGGATAAAATGGTACAGCAGGCATTGAATCAGGGCTGGCGGATGCGGCCAAAAGGAGAGGGCTGGCAGCCCGCAGTTGTCCCAGGCACAGTTTATACGGATTTGCTGCGCAATGGGGCGATGGAAGACCCTTTTTGGAAAGACAATGAAATACGCGCCCTGCCTTTGATGGAAAAAGATTATGAATATGAGGTATGCTTTGACGCAGCGGACGGGCTTTTGGCAGCGGATAAGGTATTGCTCCATTTTGATGGGTTAGACACTATCGCAGGCATTTCCCTTAACCAGGAGTGGATTGGGGAGGCATACAATATGCACCGGGTATGGGAATATGATGTGTCCCATGCGCTGAAAGAAAAAGGGAATGTGCTGAAAGTAACGCTGCATTCCCCCCTGCGTTTTATCCGGGAGGAGTTTGCAAAGTGCCGGACATTGGGGTCGGAAGACGCGATGGACGGTTTTGTGCATATTCGCAAAGCCCATTGCATGTTTGGATGGGATTGGGGCGCCCATCTGCCAGATGCAGGCATATTCCGTGAGGTAACGCTGTTAGGCATACAGGGCGCAAGGATTAATGATGTTTCTATCCATCAGGAGCATAGGGACGGGGAAGTTACCCTTAAGCTTGAGGTGGAGCCAGAGTGGGCGGGCGGGCAAAACCTTTGTTATGAGGCAGAGCTTACGGCGCCAGACGGAGAAGCTTTCGTATACGCTGGCTCCCCCAAAGAAATACATATCAGCCAGCCAAAGCTGTGGTGGCCAAATGGGTATGGCGGGCAGCCCCTTTACCAGGTAAAAGTTACCTTGTATGCGGATGGGGAAGAAGTGGATGCCTGGGAAAAAAGGGTGGGGCTTCGGACATTGACGGTGGACGCCGGAAAAGACCAATGGGGTTCCTGTTTCGCTCATGTAGTAAACGGCGTTAAAATCTTTGCCATGGGGGCGGATTACATTCCAGAAGACCATCTGCTTGGGCGGGTAACGCCAGAAACTACAAGGAGGCTGCTGCAGCAGTGCGTGGCGGCAAATTACAATGCCATCCGTGTCTGGGGCGGCGGCTATTACCCAGAGGACTGGTTTTATGATATCTGTGATGAACTTGGGCTGATTGTCTGGCAGGATTTTATGTTTGCCTGCGCAGTTTATGAACTGACAACGGAATTCAAGGAAAATATCCGCCAGGAATTCATTGACAATATAAAGCGTTTGCGCCACCATGCGTCTTTGGGGCTGTGGTGCGGCAACAATGAAATGGAAATGTTTGTGGAAGAGGGGCATCATTGGGTTACAAAGAAAACAGAAGTACGGGATTATACCCTGATGTATGAGCAGTTAATCCCAGAAGTGCTGGGGCAGTATAGCCCGCAAACCTTTTACTGGCCGGCAAGCCCATCTTCTGGAGGCTCATTTGATGAGCCAAACAGCCCGGATAGGGGGGATGTGCATTACTGGAGCGTATGGCATGGGAACAAGCCATTTAGCGAATACCGGAAGTATTACTTCCGCTATGCCTCTGAATTTGGGTTCCAATCCCTGCCTTCTAAGAGGACTTTGGAAACTTTTACAGATGACCCAAGGGACATGAATTTATTTTCCTATGTGATGGAAAAGCATCAAAGGCAATATGGGGCAAATGGGAAAATTATGAATTATCTGCAGCAGATCTATCTGTACCCCACGGATTTTGAGACATTGATTTATGCTTCCCAACTGCTTCAAGCGGACGCTATCCGGTACGGGGTGGAGCATTTCCGCCGGAACCGTGGGAGGTGCATGGGCGCGATTGTCTGGCAGCTAAACGACTGCTGGCCAGTGATTTCCTGGTCCTCCATTGATTATTGCGGGCGGTGGAAGGCGCTGCATTATGCGGAAAAACAGTTTTTTGCGCCCTTGATGGTTTCCTGCCAGGAAGAAGGCATGATGACTCAGGAAGCCGACATGAACCGGGAGCATTTTGAGTTTGAGAAATCCATCCAGCTAAATGTGGCGAATGAAACGATGGAGGAACAGACGGTAGAAGTATTTTGGGCAGTGCGCAATGCAAAAGCGGAAGTTTTGCGGGATGGAGGGGCAGAGCAGGTGGTTGTCCCAGCCCTTACCAGCGTGTGGCTTGGGAAAATAATGCTGCCGCAAGTTGATATTTTCTCTGAGTATGTCAGCTATGGGATTCGCCAGAATGGGGAAGTGGCGTCGGAAGGGACAGTGATTTTTTCCTATCCCAAATATTTCCGGTATGAGGACCCGCACCTTTCTTACCGCCTGGAAGGGGATGAGATTGTTGTGTCGGCAGACGCCTACGCGAAAAGTGTAGAAATCCAGAATGAAGCAGAGGACTTCCTCCTTTCTGATAATTATTTTGACTTGAACGGGGACGAAAAGCGCGTGAAAATCAATTCTGGGGAAGCGAAGGGGATAAAGCTGAGGAGCGTGTATGATATCCGGTGAAACCCTTTGATAAGTATGGGTAAGTTATCCTGCGCCCATAACTATAAGAAAAATAATACGGGACCCTTCCGAACCATTTATGGGGGAAGGGTTCTTGTATTGTTTCTGGGCAAGCCCTGATGGAAACCTTTTGGCGCTATGAATTTACAAAATGAGGAAAGTCATAGCGCCATTTCTATTGACAAAACAGAAAAATATCAATATATTTATTATATAGAAGATATTGTCAAGTAAAAGTTTTCTAAAATGATTGCTCCAGCAATGGGATGCCATAAGGGTTCTTTGCGTGGTTCCATAACTAGCGTAATTACCTATAGCGTAATAAAATTAGGAGGTAGCAAAATTGAAAAAACGATTTATTTCAGCCGCTTTGACGCTGTGCTTATGCCTTTCTTCCCAGTCAGTGGCACAGGCGTCATGGCAAGAAGGCCCTTTGCAGCAAGGGGACGTCCTTACCGCGGAACCAACACCTAAGCTAGATGCCCGCGAGGGTTTGGTTCCTAGCCCAACAGAGGCTTATCAAGCCATGATTGCGCTAAAAGAGCAGGAAGCTTATAAAGAGGGAACAACCTGGACGGATTACGAGCCTTATTCGGATGAAAAGGGATATTACCATTGGAATGGCGGGCTTATTGATGGAAAGAGGATTAGCGCAGTGGGGTGTGTAGCCTTTGCTTTTATACTTAGCGATGCAGCATTTGGCAGCCTTCCAAACAGGATGTATCCAGCAGGTGAATTTAAATATGAAGATATAAAAGTTGGGGATATCCTGCGGGTGAATAATGATACCCATACGGTGATAGTGCTTGAAGTGAGCGATGCAGGCGTGGTTCTTGCCGAGGGAAATATCAGTACCGGAGACCACACAGGCAAGATCCATTGGGGAAGGGCAATGTCAAAGGAAGAGGTCATGCGGGATACCAGCCATTATATTACCCGCTATCCAGAAAATTATACTCCACCAGATGACCCGGAAGCAGGCACATCCATTGGAAACGGGACGCTTGAAGGAGGGCTTGCCTGGAACCTGACGAAAGCCGGGACATTGACTATTTCCGGCAAAGGGGCTATGCCAGATTATAGCAGCGCTGGGGAACAGCCATGGAATGATAAAAGTGACAAAATACGCCATGTTGTGATTGAGGATGGCGTGACTAGTATTGGCGCCAGCGCTTTTTGGACTTGCGGGGTTCTGAGCATAGACATTTCCCCTAGCGTTACAACAATTGGCAACTGTGCTTTCCACAGTTCATCCCTTATTTCAGTGTCTATCCCTTCTAGTGTGAAAACGATTGGCGACAGCGCTTTCCGGGGATGTGAAAACCTAAGCGCCGTGACTTTTTCAGAAGGGTTAGAAACCATTGAGCAAAACGCTTTCCGCGCTACAAAACTTAATTCTGTCGCTTTGCCTGCCAGCATTGGTGAAGTAGGCGCAGGTGTATTTTTTGACTGCCAGGAATTGGGGATTGCGACCTTTGCCCCTGGCAGCAAGCAGGTAAAGATGGGCGACAATATGTTTTCGCGGTGCTATTATTTAATGAAAGTGACACTGCCTAACAGCATAGACCGTATTAGTGATGGGATGTTCCAGAATTGCCTGACGCTTGCTGGGGTAGACATTCCAAATGGAGCGGAGAGTATCGGGGGTTCGGCATTCGCTTCTTCTGGAGTGAGCGTTGTTATAATTCCAGATAGCGTAACATCAATAGGGATATCTGCGTTTTCGGCTTGCCCCCTTAAGGATATATATTATACTGGCACGGAAGGGCAGTGGAACGGTGTAAGTAAAATCGGGGATACGGCGGCGGCAGTGGCAAAGGCGACGATGCATTATAACTATGTTCCTACACCTGCACCAACACCGACCCCGAGTCCAACCCCAACACCGACCCTTACTCCAACCCCGAGTCCAACCCCAACTCCCTCCCCTGGGGGAAGTGATGATGGAGACAATCCAGGAGGGAGTGATAACCCAGGAGGAAGCGATAACCCAGGAGGGAGCGATAACCCAGGAGGAGGGGATAACCCAGGAGGAAGCGATAACCCAGGGGCCGGCAACACCCCAGGAGGAGGGGATAACCCAGGAGGAAGCGATAACCCAGGGGACGGCAACACCCCAGGAGGAGGGGATAACCCAGGAGGAAGCGATAACCCAGGAGGGAGCGATAACCCAGGGGACGGCAACACCCCAGGAGATGGCTCAGGAAGTGGCGGCAGTACAGATAGTAAGATTGACATTTCAAAAGCAACTGTCGGATTATCTCAGGGAACCTACACATATGATGGAAAAGCCAAAACCCCATCTGTGACTGTGAAACTAGATGGGAAAACATTGGTTTTAAATACAGATTATACTGTTTCTTATAGTGACAATATTAATGTGGGGACAGCTAAGGTAACGGTTACAGGCAAGGGAAAATATACGGGAAGCAAGACAGAGGCCTTTCGCATTGTAAAAGCAGCCAATCCGAATCCAGCAGTATCCATTACCTGTAACAAAACGTTATATAAAGTGGCATATGGTGCAAAACCATTCAAAATCAATGCATCATCCAATAGCAAGATGTCCTTTACAAGTTCGAAACCGAAGATAGCCGCTGTGAATAAGGATACTGGAAAAGTAACAATCAAAGGCACTGGGACTGCCACCATAACCATTAAGGCAGGGAACGTATCTAAGAAAGTGACCATCAAGGTAAGCCCAAAGAAACAGTCTGTAAAAGGAGTAAAAGCAGTAAAGGGCAAAAAGCTGACTGTGAAATGGGCAAAGGATAACATGGCCTCGGGGTATCAGGTACAAATAAGCACAGATAAGAAATTTAAGAAAAATGTGAAATCAAAGAAATTGGCAAAGACATCCTACACGTTTACCAAGCTCAAAACAGGAAAGAAATATTATGTAAGGGTACGCAGCTACAAAGGGAATTTGAGCGGCGCGTGGAGTAAAGTGAAATTAAGCGGCAAAATTAAGAAGTAAGCGCAGAGGGGATAGTATTTGATTGACAAATAAGGACGGCTATGTTTTAATAGATCCATAGCAGGGATGGAGTTTTCAATACATCCCTGCAGAAAATCTAAAAGAAAGAGAGGTAATATCATGATTAAGGCAGCGAATGGCAACGGAAATAATTTCATAATAGTAGCTGATAGATTTACCTCGGTGGTTCTGGCTCCCCCTTGATTCCAGAAGGCAGGCCGGTTTACGCGTGCTTTGCAAAAGGATGGGATGGAATAGGGATGCGGCATATGCGCAGGGTATGCGCATGTTTGTCTGACTAGAAGAATGGCCTCGTGGGTAAACCACGGGGCTTTTTTATCTTATAGGAAATACTGTGTTACTGTGGAGCGCTAAAGTGTATAAATTTCCTATAAGATAAAAAAATTATGCGCAGCTCGCGGAGAGGGAATTTATTGCTACGCAATCTGCTCGCGCGCGGAGAATGCGCTGTACGCATTCTTTTTTATCGCACTGCCGCGGGTAGGGAACATGATAGAAAGGAAGGATTATGAAAAAGATTGTAACATATATCGCCCACTACTGGTATGCTTACCTGTTCGCCATCGCCTGTATGGTGACAGCCATCGTGCTGGATATGATGTATCCGGTGATTACCAAAAGCATTATAGACGATGTTATTATAAAGGGCAAAATCGAGCTTTTGGGCGGGCTGCTTACCATGATTGTAGTGATTGGGGCGGGCAGGAGCCTGGGCGGCTACTTAAAAGAATTTACCTTTGATGTGGTGAGCGCTAAGATTGGGGCAAAGCTTAGGAAAGACTTATTTGCCCATATCGAGGGGCTGTCTATGGAATACTTTGACGACACCAATACAGGGGAGTTGATGGCGCGGGTAAAAGATGATGTGGATGCAGTGTGGAATGCGCTGGGGTATGTGGGTATGCTGATGATTGAAGTAGTGGTCCACATTTCCATGGTGCTTTACTGTATGTTTTCCTTGAACTGGAAGCTGGCGTTTCTGCCCCTTGGGGTTATGGTATTAATGGGGGCGGTTGCCATTATTATGGAGCAAAAGCTGGATAAAATTTTTGAGGCGATCAGTGAGGAAAACGCCAGGCTTACCACCATTGCAGAGGAAAACCTTGCCGGGGTGCGTACAGTAAAAGCGTTTGCACGGGAAAAATTCGAGGTTCAAAAATTCCTTTCCCACAATCAACAGTATTATACCTTAAATATGCAGCAGGCAAAAACGCTGGCCCGTTTTTATCCAGTTTTCCAATTTACAGGGAAGCTTCTCCCAGTGGTGATGGTTATTATCGGAGGTTTTCAGGTTATCCAGGGGGAAATGACCTTAGGGAGCCTGGTGGCTTTTTCTGAGTACTGCCGCAATATTGTGTGGCCTATGGAAACGTTGGGTTGGCTTACCAATGATTTGTCTTCCGCAGTGGCGTCCTGCAAAAAAATAAACAAAATCTACAGGCAAAAGCCAGGGATTTTGGAGCAGGAAAACCCTGTGGTGTTGGAACAGGTGGAGGGAAGGGTTTCTTTTGAGGGCGTGTCCTTTTTCAGGGGGAACCAGAAAATCCTGGAAGATATTTCTTTCACATTGGAGCCTGGGAAAACCCTTGGGGTGATGGGGGCGACGGGAGCCGGGAAAACGTCCCTGGTAAATTTGCTAATGCGCTTTTTTGACGTGGGGTCAGGCAGCGTTAAACTAGATGGGGTAGATGTGCGGGAATTGTCGTTGCAGCAGCTACGCAGCAGCATTGGCACAGTAATGCAGGATGTGTTCTTGTTTTCTGACACGATTTCTGAAAATATACGCATGGGCCGACGGGCGGCTTTGGATAGGCCTGCCATGGTGCATGCCGCTGGGCTTGCCCAAGCGAAAGGGTTTATCGAAGGGATGCCGGAGGCATATGAGACGGTTATTGGGGAGCGGGGCGTTGGGTTATCTGGAGGGCAGAAGCAGCGCATCAGCATTGCAAGGGCTATCGCGAAGCAAAACCCTGTGCTGATATTGGATGACTCCACTTCTGCCCTTGACATGGAGACAGAGTATGAAATTCAGAAATCTTTGGATACCCTGGATGCCACGAAAATTATTATTGCCCACCGGATTTCCGCTGTGCGCCGGGCGGATGAAATTATTTTCCTAGAGGATGGGAAGGTAAAGGAACGGGGGACGCATGAGGAACTGCTGGCGCAGAAAGGGCTTTATTATGGCACTTATGTGGCGCAGATGGGGACAGCCCCAGAGAAAAGAAAGCAGGTGTAATTTTGGCAGTTAATTCTTATAAAGAAGATGAGCAACTAGAAGGGATTGGGAAAAAAGAAACGTTAAGGCGGCTGTTTTCCTATTTGTCCCAATATAAGCTCCAGGTGTTAGGGGTTATGGGATGCATGGCAATCACGGTTGTGGTCTCCTTAGCAAACCCCTTGATTATAGAAAAAGCAATTGACGTGTATATTGCAAACAAAGACATGCAAGGCCTTTTTCGGCTTGCCGCTATTACAGTGGCAATTAATGTGGTGTTTATCCTTATGGTAAAAGTGCGGATGTATGTGATGGCGCGGGTTTCTAACCAGATCCTTTTGGAAATTCGGCAGGAATTGTATGAGCATATCCAGACATTATCCTTTTCCTTTTTTGACAGCCGCCCGACTGGGAAAATCCTGGCACGGGTCATAGGGGATGTGAATTCCCTAAAAAATGTGCTGGTCAATGCAGTCACTACATTGATACCCGATTTTATTACAATTTGCGGCGTGGCAGTGATTATGGTAGTGAAAGACTGGCGGCTTGCCCTTGCTTCGCTAAGCAGCATACCTCTGATGGCAGTGTCCATTTGGTTTATTCAGAAATATTCCCACTCCAGTTGGCAAGTGTTCCGAAAGAAAGGGTCAAACCTGAATGCCTATGTCCATGAGGGAATTGCGGGCATGCATGTGGTTCAGGGCTTCCATGCAGAACAGGAGACGCAGGAAGTTTTTGCAGGGCTGGTAAAGGAGCATGAGCAGGCGTTTATCCGGTCGGCGCGGGTGGCAGATTTGTTTGGGCCGTCCATCGACTTCTGCTGGGGCATTGGCGCAATGATTTTATATTTGGTAGGGATTAAGATGATTGGCGGGGAGTATGTGAGCATTGGAATGCTGGTGGCATTTGGGACGTATATCAACATGTTTTGGAACCCGGTAATGAACCTGAGCAACTTTTATAACCAGGTAATCACGAACCTGACCGCGGCGGAACGTATTTTTGAAATTATGGATACAGAGCCAGATATCTTTGACGGCGCAGAGGTGCGGGAGCTGCCGGAAATTGAAGGGAAGGTGGAATTTGACCAGGTTTCCTTTACTTATGACGAAGGCACCCCAGCAGAAACCAAGGTGTTGGAGAAAGTGAGTTTTTGCATTCAGCCAGGGGAAACCATTGCATTGGTGGGGCCTACCGGGGCTGGGAAAACTACAATTGTAAATCTAATCAGCCGGTTTTATGATATCCAAAATGGGCGTATCCTGATTGATGGGCATGATATCCAGAAGGTATCAATGGAAAGCCTCCGCAGGCAGATGGGCGTGATGGCGCAGGAGAATTTTATTTTTCAGGGAACTGTTAAGGATAATATCCGTTATGGCAGGATAGATGCTACAGACGATGAGGTGATTGCGGCGGCAAAGGCAGTCAATGCCCATGAGTTTATTATGAAAATGGAAAATGGATATGACACGGCCTTAAAAGAGCGGGGCGCGGGGCTGTCGATTGGCCAGCGGCAGTTAATTGCTTTTGCCAGGACAATGGTGAGCATGCCGAAAATTTTAATTCTGGACGAGGCGACTTCCAGCATTGACACCTATACGGAACTTTTGGTGCAAAAAGGCATTGAGGCGCTGCTGAAAGGGCGCACCAGCTTTGTGATTGCCCACCGCTTGTCCACAATCCAGCGCGCCGACCGGATTTTTGTGATTGACAAGGGGGGCATTTTAGAGCAGGGAAGCCCAGCGGAGCTAATGGAGAAAAAAGGCCATTATTATGGGCTTTATATGGCTCAGTTCAAAAATCTGTAAAATCGTTGGGGATAGGAAGTATCCTGCCGGATGTTTGAAGGCACAATGTTTTTCTTGTTGCGGAGTCCTTATTGCTCCTGGAAGAGCCTCTTTAGGACTTCCTCTGCGTCCATATTTCGGATGCCTTCTTCATCGGAAAGCATTTGTGGGCTCCAACGCATCTGGCTGGAACTTGCCAGATAGGAGGCGCCCCTGGTGCAGTCTGGAAATTTGCGGTACCAGTCTGGGTAATATGTGTCCATATAAGATTCCGCTAACGCTACAGCCTGGCTTCTGCTTCCATCCGGCAGGCTGGTTCCGCACAGCAATACGCCTGGAGGGCTTGCATGCAGCAGCACAACGCTTCCATCCCCACACATTCCCAAGGAAATCCACACATGGCCTTTCATGCTCATAATATCCCCAGGCTTCCAATCTGTTACGGAATAAAAAGGCGTGTAGCTTCCAAAGCCTTTCTTAGAAAAGCTTTCTGCCATGCCGCCAGCTTTTTCCACATAGCCTGCATTCCCGCTTACGCTTTCTAACACATTATATACCACAAAGCCTACATAGCCGGAACAGTCCAGCCCATCGTGGATTTGGTATCTTGTGTTTTGATAATTGTAAGAGCTGTCCTGCATTTCATAAAAGGCTCTCCAGCGTGGGCTTTCCCCGATGCTTACAGCTTCTATGCCGGCGCCAGTATCCGCTTCGTTCCATCCGCCGCCCCAAACATACATGGTATGCCCCAGAGGGATTTTTGCAGTAAGCAAAAGATTTAGTAAGGAGCGTTTTCCTGGCTGGGCTGTGGTTTGCGGCAATGTCTTTTTTATCTTTTTGCTGCTCACGCTGCTGGCCTTTCCATAAGCTTTTTTCTTATTGATGGTTTTATAAGCCTTTACCCTGACATAATATTTCTTCCCTTCCTGCAGGTGTTCCAAAGTAATGGAAACTGTTTTGTTTTTCGAGACGGCTTGTTTTTCTACATTTTTTTTGAAATTGGGGTCTGTGGTGTATTCTATCACATAGCCGTCTGCTTCACCCTGCCTTTTCCAGGATACCGTAAGTTGGCCAGGAGAGGCGCTTTTGGCGGAAATGACCGCCGCTGTTTTTGGCACGACCCGTATGGACACTTTTTTCTTGGCAGTCTTATAATCCTTGCTCCCGGCAGTGATGGTAATGGCTGCTTCCCCGCATTTTAGGACGGTCACTTTGCCTTTGCTGTTGACTTTCGCCACGTTTGTGTTGCTGCTTTTGAATTTCATAGGGCATCTGGCAGAAGCCCCAAGGGAAAATGCTTTGCTTTTATAAGGTTTGGTATAGGAGTTTTTTGCCGCTTTCAGCTTGGCGTTTCCTTTTTTTACCGTAAGTGTAATGGTTTTGGAGGCTTTCTTATATTCGTCTGTTGCTGAAGCCTGGATGGTAATTTTAGTGGTTCCTGCCCCCACAAGCGTCACTTTGCCAGTGGATGTATGTATGTTTGCCACTTTCGTGTTTTTGCTGCGGAAGCTTAACGTGCCGCCGTTTGTTGTGGCTTGTAAAAAGAAAGGGGAAGCGCCCATTTCTGTGGACAAATCAGCGGCTTGGATTGTCTGGGTTTTCTTTTCCGTGGCAGGCGGTGAAATAACAGGCTCCGATGGGGTCACAGATAAGCAGGCCAAAACAGGATGCAGAAACAGCTGGGCCTTCTGGCCGTCAGGCTCTTTGGCAAAGCTTTGGGCGGCTGAAGGAGGGGATAAAACGGAAGATAATACCAAAAATGACAGCAAAATCCATGTAATTTTTTTCGTTCTCATATGTTGCCTTTCTATGAAACAGCCCTTACTAGGGGCGCCTATGCAGCTGCCGCACGATTCCCTGAGGCAGGCTGCGCTATGGTGTTGTTAAGGGTAGTATCGCATTGGCATGCCCATTTGTCAAGGGACAGGGATAGGGCTTTTATCGCACTGCGGCGGGTATGAAATCTGTCGCAAAGCGACCCGCCGCAGGCGGAGAATCCTGCAAAGCAGGATTCTTTTTCATGGAAGGAATAGGGATTCATAGTCGTAATTACGGTAAAAATCATGGATTTCATTATAATAGTCCAGATAATTCTCTTTTGTCAATTGATAGTCCCCCTGCTTCATCCACTGCAGGATTTGTGAATTAATGGTTTCGCTGTAGTGGGAATGGTCTTTGTAATTGTCAGGGTTACAGATCATTTCATAATTCTGAAAGAAAGAAAAGAGCTTTACGTTTTCATATTCTAATAATAGTTCAATTTCTAATTTTTGTGCTGCTAACTGGCGTTCTATATTCCCTGACTGGTTCCAAGAATCCCAAGTATAAATGCTGTAAGGCGGGAAAAATAGATAGAATGTGATGTTTGGATGGCTGGCAATCAGTTCCGTGACATTTTGCCGAATGTTTTCTGTTACCATCTGTTTATCTTCTTTTGTAAATTCCAGAAGATTTCCTTTCCCTGGCCGTTTATAAAGGGATTCTATCGCTTCTTTCCCAAAATCCACCAAATGCATCCAATTTGCATATTCGTCAAAATTTGTAGTTTTGCCGCCAGATTTTGTGTAAGTTAACACATAGAGGGATGCATGGAAGATTTCTTTGTTTAAGATGTAATTTACATCATTTGGCAAGAAATCGTCATATAGATAGTCTGGGTAGGAGTCATACCGCACCCAATCTTTATCTTGGAGCAGCATGCCATCATCTAACCCCCTGACAATGTATGTGATGTCTGGATTTTCAAAAACGGCGCGTTTTAGGGCGGCATTTATCTCTTTATGCCCTCCGCCAGAAAATGGCACTTTTATGGAATTCACATGGAACAGGCTATCCAGTTCAGATGCCTTGAAATTTTCTGTCATAGAGGTGCCTGTAATAATGGCATTATAAGGAAAGTGGCGGATAATGCCATCGTTTTGGTAGCGTTCATTGGAAATGGGGTATTCTAGGCCTTGAAGCGGGGCATGGTAATGGAAATAGGGGTCTATGCAGATTGTGACGCTGCCAAGCCCCACCAAGAGCATACAGGTGGAAAGTATAGCTGTGATTGCCCATTTTTTACATGTCATTGCCATAATAAACCTCCTAAAAATTAAAATATAAAAATGTGCTTAATCCAGAAAAGGAGAAAATACACCAAACTAATAAAGCAACAGTAAAAAAGCACTTGCCGGCTGTAGGTTGGAACGCCGCTGCATGTTCTGGGGCATTTTTGTT
Source organism: uncultured Lachnospiraceae bacterium (assembly GCA_910585295.1). Lineage (GTDB taxonomy): Bacteria > Bacillota > Clostridia > Lachnospirales > Lachnospiraceae > Petralouisia. The sequence continues at coordinate 18,215 of CAJUDE010000040.1, forward strand.
TGAAAATAGAAGGAGGAAAGCAACTAAGAAGAAGCCAACCATAAAAAAATATGGGTAACGGTTTAAAATATCTAGATGCAGGAGCGACAATACCATGCGGAATTCGGTAAGGTTAAAGGTATTGGTAAATTCTGGGCGGATGCCGCTGAATTGTAGCATAGCAATTTTTTTAATTACCTGTAATGCCTCCTGGATAGAGCTTGCACGGAACAAAACCCACATTACATTTACAAACCCAAAGGTAACCAGCCAATTTAAGGCAGGGTGCAGCTTGCAAAAGAAGTTTTTCCAATGTTTAGAGGCTACAATGAAAATTCCGTTACAGGCGCCCCATAGGATAAATGTCCAGTTGGCGCCGTGCCATAACCCACTGAGCAAAAAAACTGCCATTGTATTGAGGTAAGTGCGGCATGCCCCTTTTTTGCTGCCCCCAAGCGGGATATATATATAACGGGTGAAAAACCGTGTCAATGTCATATGCCATCTGTCCCAAAATTCTGTAACCGTAAGGGATTGGTAAGGGGAGGAAAAATTTACAGGAAGTTTGAAATTCGTCATCTGCCCAATCCCTAAAGCCATGTCGCAATATCCGCTGAAATCAAAATAAATTTGTATGGTATAGGACAACATAAGAAGGAATGCGTTTATACTGTCAAGCGAAGCGACCGTTGCATATCCCCAGTTCACTGCGTTTCCAAAAGTATCTGCAATTAACACTTTTTTTGCCAACCCAAGAGTGAACAAATACAGCCCTTTTGCAAGTCCCTCCCAGTTCAGCCGCCTGTTTGCCATATTATTTAGCTGTGGGATAAATTCATCGTGGGTTACGATTGGGCCGGCAATAAGTTGTGGAAAGTATGTGACATACACAGCATATTGCAGGAAAGAATATTCAGGCACTTCTTGCTTATAGCAATCTATCAGGAAAGAAAGCTGCTGGAATGTGTAAAAGCTTATGCCTAAGGGCAGCAGTATGTGCCTTAAGGGGAAGGATGCCTGAAAAGCAGCATTGATATTTTCTAGGAAAAAATCAAAATACTTAAAATAAAATAGGATGCCAAGGTTAAATGACAGCCCAGAAAAGAAGATAAACTTGCGCTGGGTACAAAGCCTGCAGCGTGAAAGGGCCTTGTAGGCGCCATAGTTTGCGAAAATGCTTGTAATTATAATAAGCAAGTAATTGAAATTAAAATAGCCATAGAACCACAAGGACATTCCAAGCAAAAAGGCTTCTGCCAGCTTGTATCGGCCGTATTTGTTTAGCTGAAACCACCCAGCCAGGACAATTGGCAAAAATAACAGGACAAAAATATACGAGTTAAACAGCATAGGTACCCTCCATCTTTTGTGATAATATAACGAAATAACGTTAATATTATACGATATAAAGTATTATTATGCAACGAAAAAAATTAGTATAATAAACGTAATTTTTTATGATGGTAGGTGAAAAAATATGAGCATTTTGGAAAAAATAACAGAGATGCGCGTAGCCCGCCATTGGAGCGAGTACCAGCTTGCGGAAAAATCTGGGCTTACGCAATCGACAATTTCTTCCTGGTACCGGAAAGATATGGTACCGTCTATCCCGTCCCTCACAAAAATCTGCGACGCATTTGGAATCACGCTTTCCCAGTTTTTCTTAGATGATACCAATGAAGTAGCCTTATTGAGTAAACCCCAATTGGAATTAATTGACGCCGCCTCTAAGCTGGATGAAGCCCAGTACGAAGCATTGGTGCATTTTTTGAGGGCATTGTGACAGTTTTTGCCCAAGCGGATGTGTTTGCACGGGAGTATATTTTAAAAATGGGTGGATATGCTTACTATTATGGCGGGCGTCCTGGCTATTTGGCAGGGAATGCAGCCGGCATTGGGGGCCATGACGCCCCAAAAGCTTAAAGCAGTAAAAGGAGTTTAGGCAGTATGTTGGTTTTACAGCAAATGATGGCATTGTTTTTGGTTATGATAGCAGGTTTTTTTGCCCAGCAGAAGGGGATTTTGGATGAAAGCGCCTGCAAAAAAGTATCCTGGATTGTGGTGAATATCGCTAACCCTGCAATGGTTCTCTCAAGCGTTTCCGGGGAAGGCCGGATACGGTCAGGGGAGATGGCGGTTATGGGTATGATATCCATAGGCGTGTTCCTGAGTTTGATTGGGCTGGCGCTTGTTCTGCCCAAAATACTGCATGTGGCCAGGGAGCAATATGGGGTATACCGTGTGATGACGGTATTTTCCAATATTGGGTTTATGGGCTTCCCGATCCTGACGGCGTTATATGGAAAAAAGTCCCTGTTGTATGCGGCGATGTTTGTATTGGCTTATAATGTATTGGTTTATACATATGGGGTGTTGTGCCTGGAGCCAAAGGGACATAAAGCAAAGGCAAGCGGCGGCATAGTTCTGGAATGCCTGAAAAAAATAGGGAACGTGGGGGTTTTGGCAAGCCTTGGGGCATTGGCCTTGTACTTTGGGGATATTCCGCTGCCAGGCATGTGTTCCCAAGTGTTTGATATGCTTGCGGATATGACGGCGCCTTTGAGCATGATGGTGATTGGGGCGTCTTTTGGGCAAATGTCTGTCCGGGAAATGGCAACAGACTTACGGTTATTGGTGTTTTCAGGGATTAAGCTGCTCTTAATCCCGATAGGCGGGATGTGGATACTTTCCAAGTTTGTTGATAACAGCATGCTTCTGGGAGTCTGTATGGTGATGCTGGCAACCCCGGTAGGCAGCATGACAGCCATGCTTGCCCAGCAGTATAACTGTGACAGTGAGCTTGCCTCTAAGGGCGTGGCCTTGACAACGTTACTTTCGGTGGCGACCATCCCACTGGTTTCTGCGGCCTGCAGGGGCATGGGGATTCCTGTTTAGGGAAAAATGGGCATTTTTAATAGGGAATATGTTTGGCAAAGCTAGTGTGCCGGCCATTTGTAACTTGGGCTAATAGCGTAGATGGAAATTTTAGCAAGCTATTACCCAGGTTTGCAGATGGTTTGCGCACTAGTTCTTTTTTTGGGGCGGCATATGGCGGCTATGCATAACAGAAAAGTTATTGACAATCAAAGGAATATCTTGTATGATAAAGGGACTTTAGCAGTTTAAAGTACGAAAATAATACTCTGGAGGGATAAAGCATGAGCATAGAACAATGCAATCAAAGGACGTTAATGGATTATTGCCCAGATATCAAAGTTGTGGACTGCACACTGAGGGATGGCGGGCTTGTAAATAATTTTGCGTTTACAGATGAATTTGCCAGGGATTTATACCAGGCGAATGTGAAGGCAGGCGTGGATTATATGGAGTTTGGCTATAAGGCTTCCAAAGAATTGTTTGACCCAAAAGGGTATGGGAAGTGGAAGTTCTGCGAGGAAAAGGATATTCGCGCTATTGTGGGGGAGAACAAATCCCCATTAAAAATTTCCGTTATGGCGGATGTGGGGCGTTGTGACTATAAAAAAGACATCCTGCCCAAAAAAGACAGTGTGGTCGACATGGTGCGGGTGGCGACCTATATCCACCAGATTCCAGCAGCCGTTGAAATGATTGGGCATTTGAAGAAAAAAGGCTATGAGGTGACTGTAAACATTATGGCAGTGTCCAAAGTCAACACAGATGATTTGGACGCCGGCCTTATGCTTCTGAGCAGAAGCCCCGTAGACACCATTTATTTGGTGGACAGCTTTGGGTTCTTTTACCCGGAGCAAATTACAAAGCTGTCCCAGAAGTATGTGGAAATTGCAGAATCCTCTGGGAAAAATGTCGGGATCCATGCCCACAACAACCAGCAGCTTGCCTTTGCCAATACCATTGAGGCATGCCGTATGGGGGTTAGTTTGTTGGATGCCACGGTAAACGGCATGGGCAGGGGCGCCGGGAACTGTTTTATGGAATCATTGCTTAGTTTCCTGAAAAACCCAAAATATGACGAGATGCCAATCATACGGTTTGTGGAAAACCATATGCTGAAATTAAAGGCGGAAGGGGCGGTATGGGGGTACGACATCCCATATCTTGTGACAGGGATTTTAAACAGCCATCCTTCCGCAGCCATAAAATTCATCAAAGGGCAAAGGACGGACTATTGTAATTTTATGCAGGAGCTATTAGACCTTGAATAAAAAAAGTGCTGGTATTTTTAAAAGAAGTGTGATATAATTCCATAATGATTGTAAGTTAGGGCATTAGGCTTTAGAATGATTGAGAGATATAAGGATTACCACATATATTTAAGGAGGAAATAGTAGCAATGAGCGTACAGGTAGAAAATTTGGAAAAGAATATGGCAAAACTCACCGTTGAGGTTCCGGCTGAAGAATTGGATAAGGCAATTCAGGCCGCATATATGAAGCAGAAAAGCAAAATCAGCGTTCCAGGCTTCCGCAAAGGCAAAGTGCCAAGGGCCATGATTGAAAAAATGTACGGCGTGGAGATTTTTTATGACGATGCAGTGAACGATATCCTTTCCAAAGAATACCCGAAGGCAGCGCAAGAATCTGGCCTTGAGATTGTTTCCCGCCCGTCCATTGACGTAGTGCAGATAGAGAAGGGGAAAGACCTTATTTTCACGGCTGAGGTTGCTGTGAAGCCAGAAGTTACCCTTGGGGATTACCTGGGCGTTCCTGTGAAAAAAGCAGATATCTCTGTGACAGAGGAAGAGGTTTCCGCTGAGATAGAGAAGGAAAGGGAAAGCAATGCAAGGATGGTCACTGTGGAAGGCCGTGCAGTGGAAGAAGGCGACACCGTTGTCATTGACTATGAAGGTTTTGCAGACGGCGTGGCATTTGAAGGCGGAAAAGGCGAGAACCACCCGTTGGTGATTGGTTCCCATGCCTTTATTGATACATTTGAAGAGCAGTTGATTGGCAAAAATGCCGGTGATGCTGTGACAGTGAACGTTACATTCCCGGAAGAGTACCATGCGCCGGAATTGGCAGGGAAGCCGGCAATGTTCCAGGTTAGGATTAATGAAGTTAAGGCGAAGGAGCTTCCAGAACTGGATGATGAATTTGCGCAGGATGTGTCCGAGTTTGACACCTTAGCAGAGTACCGGGAAAGCGTACACAAGAAGCTTATAGAGCGTAAGGAAAATGAAGCAAGGCGCCTGAAAGAAAATGAAGTGATTGAGAAAATTATTGAGGGTTCCCAGATGGAAATCCCAGATGCAATGGTACAGACTCAGGCGGAGACAATGGTGGATGAATTTTCCAGCAGGATTGCCCAGCAGGGGCTTTCCATGGAGCAATATATGCAGTTTACTGGAATGACACAGGATAAATTGATGGAGCAGATGAAGCCGGATGCCTTGAAACGTATCCAGTCTGGGCTGGTATTGGAAGCAATTGCAAAGGCTGAAAATATTGAGGTGGCGCAAGAGGATGTGGATGCCGAAATTACCACTATGGCAGAGATGTACGGTATGGAGGCTGACAAGCTGCAGGAAATAATGGGGGACAGTGAGAAAGACTCCGTTAAGAAAGACCTTGCCATCCAAAAAGCTGTTGAGCTGATTGTGGAGAAAGCGCAGGAGCAGGTGGAATAGGGGCTTGCCCTAGCAGATAGAGAGCTTCGGGGAATGGGAATAAGGAGGGAAGGAAGATGAGTTTAGTACCTTATGTCGTTGAACAAACCAGCAGAGGAGAACGGTCATATGATATATATTCCAGACTGTTAAAGGACAGGATTATCTTTCTGGGAGAGGAAGTGAACGAGACTACGGCGGGGCTTGTGGTCGCACAACTTCTGTTTCTGGAATCGGAAGACCCGGGGAAGGATATCCATTTGTATATCAATTCTCCTGGAGGAGTAGTTAGCGCAGGGCTTGCAATTTATGATACTATGAATTATATCAAATGCGATGTGGAGACAATTTGCATTGGCCTTGCCGCAAGTATGGGGGCTTTCCTGCTTGCAGGAGGCACAAAAGGGAAACGCTTTGCACTTCCTAACGCTGAAATTATGATCCATCAGCCTTCCGGTGGGGCAAAAGGCCAGGCAACAGATATCCAGATTGTTGCAGATAATATCCAAAAGACAAAGAAAAGGTTGAATACGATCCTGGCTGAGAATACTGGGAAGCCATATGAAGTGATTGCGGCCGATACAGAACGCGATAATTATATGTCTGCAGAGGAAGCAAAAGAGTATGGCCTTATTGATGGTGTAATTACAAACAGAAAGTAAGGATAAGGGGACAGCGAGCTTATGCCACTGTCCCTATTGAGTACTGAAATCAAATACCCCGGGCGGGGTAGGGAAATGTATCGCGCAGACGGCAGCGGGGAGTGGCCCTGCTGTTTGGCGCTAAATATCTGCAAGGATGCGGCTGTTTGGCGTTTGCGCGAAGAATAAAGGAATTGATGGGGTGAAGAAATGGCTGGAAGAATGGATGACAGAATTCGCTGCTCTTTTTGTGGAAAGACAGACGGGCAGGTCCGAAAACTGATTGCAGGCCCAAATGGCGCGTATATATGTGATGAATGCGTGGACATTTGTGCGGAGATTATTGAAGAGGAATTAGAAGAAGAGGAAGCAGTGCAGCAGCCCGAAGTAGAGGAGATCAACCTTTTAAAGCCAGTGGAGCTAAAAGCGTTCCTGGATGAATATGTGATTGGGCAGGAAGAGGCCAAAAAAGTGCTGTCTGTTGCAGTATACAATCATTATAAAAGGATTTTGGCGCCTCCAAACCTGGGTGTGGAGCTGCAGAAAAGCAATATTTTGATGTTAGGCCCCACAGGATGTGGGAAAACGTTGTTGGCACAGACATTGGCAAGGATCTTAAATGTGCCTTTCGCGATTGCGGATGCGACAGCATTGACGGAGGCCGGGTATGTAGGCGAGGATGTGGAGAACATTTTGCTTAAAATTATCCAGGCGGCAGAATATGATATTGAGAGGGCACAGAGAGGGATTATTTATATTGATGAAATTGACAAAATAACCAGGAAGTCCGAGAACCCTTCCATTACCAGGGATGTGTCCGGCGAAGGCGTTCAGCAGGCGCTGTTAAAGATTTTAGAAGGGACAGTGGCAAGCGTGCCGCCCCAAGGCGGAAGGAAGCATCCCCAACAGGAATTGCTTCAGATAGATACGACCAATATCCTATTTATCTGCGGCGGCGCTTTTGAGGGGCTGGATAAGATTGTAGAAAACCGGATGGACCAGAAATCTATGGGATTTAACGCTGAAATTGCAGATAAACGGGAAAAGAATTTGGGCATAATCCTGAAACAGGCTTTGCCTCAGGACTTTGTGAAATTTGGGCTGATCCCAGAGTTTGTAGGGCGTGTGCCAGTTACCGTGTCTTTGGAGGCCTTGGATAAAGATGCCTTGGTAAGGATTTTGAAAGAGCCAAGGAATTCCTTAATCAGGCAGTATGAAGCGCTGTTTGAATTGGACGGCGTACTGCTCACATTTGAGGAAGACGCCATTGAGGCAATCGCTGAGAAATCCTTAAAACGCAAGACAGGGGCTAGGGGGCTTCGCGCAATTGTGGAAAAAGTGCTGATGGACCTTATGTACTGTGTCCCATCTGACGAATCCATTACCCACTGCAATATTACAAGGGCAGCAGTGGAGAATGAAGAGGAAGTGGAGATTGCATTTGGCAGTGAGAGCAAATCTGCCTGAGGAGAGATAAAATGAAGGAAGAGTACAGAAAAATTCCTACTGTGGCACTACGGGGAATGACCATACTCCCCGGTATGGTGGCACATTTTGACGTGAGCAGAAGCAAGTCTGTCCGGGCGTTGGAAACTGCCATGATGGGGGATCAAATGATATTCCTGGTGACTCAGAGGAATGTTGAGAAAGAGGAGCCAGAGTTAGAGGATTTATACCATATTGGAATCATTGCGGTGATTAAGCAAGTCATCAAACTGCAAAATAATGTGGTCCGTGTACTGGTAGAAGGGGAAACGCGGGCCTATTTGGAGTCAATGGAGCAAGAAGAGTTCCTTCTGGCGGGGGTGCAGCCCATGAACAAAGAGGAAGAGCTGCTCCCTGTGGAAGTTCAGGAAGCAATGATGCGGGGGATCCGGGAGACTTTTACCCGGTATTGCCTGCTCAACCCCAAACCTGGAAAAGAACTGGCAAGGCAAATGGTTGAAATCGTAGATTTGGAAAAACTGTTAGACCATATTGGAAATAACCTTCCGGTGGGGTATGAGCAAAAGCAGAGGATTTTGGAAGCGGGTTCTTTGCAAGGGCGTTATGAAACGCTAATGATTATTCTGCTGAATGAGATTAATATTATCCAAATCAAGACAGAGTTTCAGACAAAAGTCAAGGAAAAGGTAGATAAAAACCAAAAAGAGTATATCCTCCGGGAGCAGATGAAACTAATTCGGGAAGAGCTAGGCGAGGACAATACCACCTCTGAGGCAGAACATTTTCTAGAGGAGACAAAGAAGCTAAAGGCCAGCAAGGAAGTGAAGGAAAAGCTGGAAAAAGAAATTGAGCGTTTTAAAAATGTTTCCGTCAATTCTTCGGAGAGCGCAGTGATTCGGGGGTATATCGAGACAATATTGGAATTGCCTTGGGATAATGCTTCCAAAGACAATAAAAATCTGGAAGATGCAGAGCGTATCCTGGACGAAGACCATTATGGGATGGAAAAGGTAAAGGAGCGTATGCTGGAATTTCTGGCGGTACGGAACCTGACAAAGAAAGGCGACAGCCCAATTATTTGCCTGGTGGGGCCGCCTGGAACAGGAAAGACCAGTATTGCAAGGTCGGTTGCCCGGGCATTGGATAAGAAATATGTACGCATTAGTTTAGGCGGCGTGCGGGATGAAGCCGAAATCAGAGGACATCGGAAAACTTATGTAGGGGCTATGCCGGGACGGATTGCAAATGGCTTGAAAAATGCCGGGGTGAAAAACCCGTTGATGCTGTTAGATGAAATTGATAAAATCAGCAGTGACTACAAGGGGGATACTGCTTCAGCTTTGCTGGAAGTGTTAGACAGCGAGCAAAACAGCAAATTCCGTGACCACTATGTGGAGCTTCCCCTGGATTTGTCCGAGGTGTTGTTTATCGCTACGGCGAACTCACTCCAAACCATACCCAAACCATTGCTGGACCGTATGGAGATTATTGAGGTCAGCAGTTATACAGAGAATGAAAAAGCCCATATTGCCAGGGAACACTTAATTGCCAAGCAAATGGAGAAAAATGGCCTGAAGGAAGGGCAGTTATCTATCAGCGACCGGGCATTGGAAAGGCTGATTCGGGGTTATACAAGGGAAGCTGGGGTCCGCAACCTAGAACGTAAAATCGGTGAAATCTGTAGGAAGGCTGCCAGGGAGATATACCAAAAAAATAAAAATACTGTTAAAATAACAGAAAATAGCCTAGAAAGGTTACTGGGAAAAGAAAAATACAATTATGATTTAATAAATGAAACGGATGAAATTGGGATTGTGCGTGGATTGGCATGGACCAGCGTAGGCGGGGATACTTTGCAGATTGAAGTGAATATTATGCCAGGAAAAGGGGAGTTCCAGCTTACTGGGCAGCTTGGGGATGTGATGAAGGAATCTGCGAAGGCGGGAATCAGCTATATACGTTCTGTCAGCGAAAAGTATCAAATTGAGAAAGAATTTTTCCAGGAATGGGACATCCATATCCATATTCCAGAAGGCGCGGTGCCAAAAGACGGCCCTTCGGCGGGGATTACAATGGCAACAGCGATGCTTTCTGCCATTACGAAACGCAAAGTGCGCAAAGATGTGGCTATGACGGGGGAAATTACCCTGCGGGGCAGGGTGCTTCCAATCGGGGGGCTGAAAGAAAAGATCCTTGCGGCGAAGAATGCTGGGATTAAAACAATATGCGTGCCAAAAAAGAATGAGCCGGACGTTGCAGAAATCGCCCAGGAGATAAAGAAAGGGCTGGAAATTAAGTTTGTAGAGACTATGGAGCAAGTGCTGGACGCGGCATTGGCATAAGGACGCCATTTCCTGGAAAGGAATTGGGTAATTGTGAAACTCAATAATTTTGATGATTTACTTGTTTCACAATTATCTATGGAAAGGAATAGGGGAAAGGAGGCTGCCATATGGTAATCAAATCGGTGGAATTGGAGACAGTATGTGGAATTACAAGCAAGCTGCCAGACACAGAGTATCCAGAAGTGGCTTTTGCCGGGAAATCTAATGTGGGGAAATCTTCCCTTATCAATGGCCTGATGAATCGGAAAGCCCTGGCTCGGACTTCTGCCCAGCCAGGCAAGACACAGACAATCAATTATTATAATATCAATAAGATGATGTATTTTGTGGACCTGCCAGGGTATGGGTTTGCCAAGGTGCCAGTGAAAGAGAAAGAAAAATGGGGGCGGATGATTGAGAATTACCTCCATACATCCAGGCAGCTTCAGGCAGTGTTTTTGCTAATTGATATCCGCCATGAACCTTCTGCAAACGATAAGCAGATGTATGAGTGGGTGGTTTATCAGGGCTTTGACCCAATTATCATTGCCACAAAGCTGGATAAAATCAATAGGAGCCAGGTATCGAAACATATAAAGATGATTCGGGATGGGCTGCATGTAAAGCCAGGGACAAAAGTATTCCCTTATTCAGCCCTGACAAAGCAAGGCAGGGATGAAATTTGGGACTTTATAGACGGGCTTCTTGGGTTTGCGCAGGAGGTTTCAGAACATAACGCAGGGCAGGGCATTCCGGAAAGCGGGGGGCAAGGGCAGGCCGGGAGCCTAAGCAAAAAGGGGGAGCAAAAGCCTGCAAAGGTAAAAATAAGAAAAAAGCATGAAAAAAAGCCAGAAAAGAAGCCAGATAAAAAAAGTGGGAAGAAATCAAAAAAGAAACATGGGAAAAAATAAATATTTGTTTGTATGCTGCATGCTGCTTGCCATAACTTTGGCAGGCGGTATTTTTACGGAAATTTATTTGCATATAGGGGAAAATGGCGGGCATAATGGGAAAATTCGGATAGCCACGTCTTTTTACCCGGTGTATATTGCCGCCAGCAATGTGGTAGGCAGCAGCGATCGTGTGGCGTTGGAAAACCTAAGCGAACCTCAGACAGGATGTATGCATGATTACCAATTGACGCCTCAGGACATGATACAGTTGTCAAAGGCAGATTTATTTTTGGTAAACGGGGGCGGAATTGAGAATTTCCTGGCAGAAGTTGGGAGGGCATATCCAAGGCTTGCAATCCGTTCAGCAACAGAAGGCCTTTCCCTGTTAGGGGAAACAGAGGAAGGGCATGTCCATGCGGATGGGGAAGTCCATGGGGACGGCAATGCCCATAGCTGGATGGATACCAGGCTTTATGCAAAGATGGTGCAAAATATTGCAGATTATATCTGTGAAGCTGACCCAGAACATGCAGAAACCTACCAGGAAAATGCAAAGGCATATTGCGAGGGGATAGAGAGCCTAACCAGCCAGATAGAGCAAATTAAAGAAGCGGTACCAAGCGGCGCAAATGTGGTAGTGTTCCATGAAGCATTTGAATATACCATAAGGCAGTATGGGATGCATTCTGTATATTGCCTGAACTTAGACGAGGAACGCCAAGTCAGCGCTGGGGAAGTAGCGCAAGTAATGGGGAAGGTGGAAGAGTTCCAGGTGCCTTTTACCCTTGCAGAGGAATTGTATGGGAAGGACATGGGGGAGGCAGTGGAACGGGAAACAGGCTGCAAGCCTTATTACTTGGACACCTTGGTGCGGGGGGATGGCAAAGCGGACAGCTATTTGGCGTCCATGCAGAAAAATATTGACAGCATGAAGCAGATATTGGAACAGGAGTTTGGCATATGCGTAAAATGATTAAGCCTTGCGGGCTGCACTGCATCCGTGTAAAACATTTAGGGGTGTCGCTGGGGCAACAGGTGATATTGGAGGATGTCAACCTGCATATCCATTGTGGCAGCCTGAATGCGGTAATCGGCCCTAACGGCGCTGGGAAGTCCACATTGATTCGGGCAATATTGGGGGAAATGCCCCATACTGGCGTGATTGAATTTAAAGATAGGGAAAATGGGAAAATCCAGAAGTTAAAAGTAGGCTATGTGCCGCAGTCTTTGAATATTGAGAAGCAGACCCCTGTCAGTGTTTATGACATGATTGCCTCTTACCAGTGTAATGTCCCTGTATTTTTGAGAAAAAGCAGGAAGATGAAAGAAAAAATACTGGAACATCTGAAAATTTTTGAAGCGGATTACCTGCTGGGGCAGCAAGTGTGCAACTTGTCCGGCGGGGAACTGCAGAGGGTGCTGCTGTCTATGGCTATTATGGATTCGCCCAACCTTCTTTTGCTGGACGAGCCAGTGTCTGGAATTGACCACAATGGGATGGAGCTGTTCTATCAGACAATTTACCATTTAAAGGAACATTATGACCTGGCAGTTATTTTGATTTCCCATGACCTGGACTATGTGCAGCAATATGCCGATAAAGTGATATTGCTGGATAAGGCCGTGCTGAAACAGGGAAGCGTAAAAGAAGTGTTCCAGAGCAAAGAATTTCTGGAGATGTTCCAGATGGGGGCAGGGCTGCCCAAAATGAGAAAGGGGGAAAAATAGATGGGGGTTTTCTCCTGGATGCAATATGACTTTATGAAATATGCCTTTTTGGCAGTGTTAGTGATTACGCCGTTGTTCGGGCTGATGGGGACGATGATTGTCAACCGGAAAATGGCGTTTTTTTCAGATGCGTTGGGGCATTCGGCATTGACCGGGATTGCAGTGGGGGTTGTGCTTGGAGTGGAGGATACAAATCTTTCCATGGTGGTGTTCGCCATTGTGTTTGCATTGCTTTTAAACCAAATCAGCAGCCGGGTAGCCTCGTCTACCGACACGGTTATTTCTGTCTTTTCTTCTTTTAGCGTGGCATTGGGCCTGGCTATCTTATCCAAAGGTGGGAACTTCAGCAAATATTCCAGTATCCTAGTAGGGGATATCCTAAGCATTACGCCTAGGGAAATATTATATCTTATTTTGATTTTTGGGGTTACCCTTGTGTTTTGGGTGTTTGGGTTTAATAAGCTTCTGGCGGTGAGTTTGAACCGGACTTTGGCGGGAAGCCGGCATATTTCTGCGGCATGGATGGAGAACCTCTTTGCCGTGCTGACGGCATTAATTGTTATGGTGTCCATTAAATGGGTGGGGATTTTAATTATCAATGCCCTTTTAATCCTTCCAGCTGCGTCTGCTAAGAATATTTCTGAAAATATGAGGGAATACCATTTTTTTTCTATTTTATTCTCTATGTTTTCTGGCATATTGGGGTTGGCGGTCTCCTATTATGTCAATATCGCCACAGGGCCTACCATTGTGATTGTCGCTGCCATGATATATTTCAGCACTTATGCCTGGGGCAGGAAATATAATATGTGACACAGCGGTTTGTGTAAGCCTCCCTTTCAAAAAGCGGGCTGCGAGGACTTCAGATGGGGAGGCAGCACAGCAGTTTGTGCAAGCCTTTTGAGTTTCCCCATTTTTATAATAGCCTATATTATTGCGCCAAAAGGCCTTGCTGCCCTTGGCAGCATAGGCATCTTGCACAAAAAGTGTCTGGAAAGCTAGCTTTCCATAGCGCTTTTATGTGCAAAGTGCTTCCATCACAAAGTGATGGAAACCTTTTGGCTCTATGAATTGCAAAATGGGGAAACTCAAAGCAAGCCTGCCTTTACGAAGGCGGGGTTTTATGCTAAAATAGCAGTGGTATTTTGCAGCGTTAGCAGTTATAGGAGAAGGCAGTTTGGCCCATAAAAAATAGAGAAAGGAACGTCAACAGACGAAAAGGACATGAGTGAAAAAATTTTAGCAGTAGCAGCGGGGCATGAAATTACAGAAGGGGAGTTGAATAAGCTTATCAGCAATTATCCGCCGGAGCAGCAGATTTATATGTCAAGCCCTCAAGCGAAACAGCAGGTGTTAGAGCAATTAATCGCATTCCACTTGTTCCACAAGATGGCAGTGGAGGATGGGATTACAAAGTCCCAGGAATATGAAGAGATGGTGGAAAAGGTGAAAGTGGAGCTTGCCAGCCATATGGCGGCAACCAGCGTAATTGAAGGGATTCAGGTCAGCGAGGAAGAGGAACGGAAATTTTACCAAGAGAATCCAGATATGTTCCAGGAAAAAGCCCAGGTCAGCGCGAAACATATTTTAGTGGAGACAAAAGAGCAGGCGGAGTCCATAGCAAAAGAAGTGGCGCAAGGGCTTAATTTTGAAGAAGCTGCAAAGAACTATTCTACCTGCCCTTCCAAAGACAAAGGAGGGGATTTGGGCTGGTTCACAAAGGGGCAGATGGTGCCAGAATTTGAAAAAGCAGCCTTTGAAGGTGAAATTGGGAAAGTTATTGGCCCAGTGGAGACGCAGTTTGGCAGCCATTTAATTTTGGTGGAAGATAAGAAAGAGGCGTCTGTACAGCCGTTTGGCCAGGTGCAGGCGAAGATACATCAACAATTAATTCAAGGAAGGCAGCAGGAGGCCTACGACACGAAGGTCAAAGAGCTGGAAGCGGCTTATGGCGTAGAACGTAAGGAGGCATAAAAGACAGGGAGTGGTGACATGAAGCAGTCTGCAAAGTACTTGAAAATACTGATGAACCTGCTGGTGGGGCTATTTACGGTTATTTGCTTTTGTTTTATTTTGCCAAAACTGCTGGTATTTTTTATGCCGTTTGTGGTTGGGTGGGTAATTTCCTCGATTGCCAACCCATTGGTGCGCTTTTTGGAAAAAAAAGTAAAAATCGTAAGGAAGCACGGCTCCATGATGATTATTATTGGGGTGCTGGCGGCAGTGATTGGGTTGGGGTACCTTGGGGCCTCCCGGCTGGTTGTGGAAGCAGGGAATTTGATTACGAACCTTCCGCAGATGTACGCCAACCTTCAGGAGGACTTTGAGGAAATTGGGCAGAACTTAGAAGTGTTTTACCAACGCCTGCCCAAAGACACACAGGAAAATATACAGGAAGTGACTTCTGAATTTACAGGGTATGTAGGTGATTTGGTCCAGGCCATCGGGGAGCCTACCTTTGCGGCAGCGGGCAATTTTGCCAAAAATGTGCCAGGGACATTGATAGCCATTATTATGAGTATCCTTTCCGCTTATTTTTTTACTGCAGAGCGGGATGCAATTCTGGCTGTCTTAAGAAAGACGGTTCCTTCCGGCGTCTGGGACCGGGTGGCGGGCGTGGTCCATGACTTAAAATATGCAGTAGGAGGGTATTTCAAGGCTCAGTTCAAGATTATGGGCGTAGTCTATGCCATGCTGGTGGTTGGGCTGCTGATTTTGAAAGTGGATTATGTGCTGTTGGTGGCATTCTTAATTGCATTTTTGGATATGCTCCCCTTTTTTGGGACAGGGACGGTGCTGGCGCCCTGGGCAGTGATAAAAATTTTGTCAGGCGATTATCAGATGGCAATTGGGCTGATTATACTCTATGCTGTGACACAAATTGTCCGGCAGGTGATCCAGCCCAAAATTGTGGGGGACACAATTGGCATGAACCCGTTGGCAACGTTGATTTTTATGTATATTGGGTACAAAATCAGCGGCATAACGGGGATGATTATTGCGGTGCCAGTCGGGATGATTTTGATTAACCTGTATCAGGCAGGGGTATTTGACAACCAAATCCGCTGTATACGGGAATTGGTGAACGACATCAATGAATACCGGAAGTTTTAATGGAGGAAAAGGCATTGGGGATCCCAGGGGGATTCCCAATGTTTTTTATTCTATAGGAAAGACCTTGTCACGCTAAAGCGTGAAAGTATCTTTCCTATAGAATAAAATAGCTTTTATCGCACTGCGGCGGGCATGAAATCTGTCGCAAAGCGACCCGCCGCAGGCGGAGAATCCTGCAAAGCA
>CAJUDE010000041.1 GCA_910585295.1 uncultured Lachnospiraceae bacterium
GACTGCCGCGAGGGCCAAATACAAAAAGCTTTGCCGCGAATTCCACGCCCCATCAGATACGTTTCAGGGTTTTTGGCTTCCGCGAGCAACGAGCCAAATAGCCACGCTTGTGTGGATTTTTGGCGACTGCCGCGAGGGCCATTTGGCTTTATTCCTGCCGCTGCGGAAATTCAAGGGTAATTTTCCCTAAACGGCCGCTGCGGAACTCATCTACCATAAGGGATGCCGCCTTGCTGTAATCCAGTTCGCCGCCTTTTTTCACGCAATTGCGGTTTTGGGCCACCTGCCCTAGGATTCCTGGCCCATCCTGCCCTTCCTCCACTTCATAGCGCCCTGCCAAAGTCCCTGGATATTTTTCCTTTAAAATGCGGACCAATTCCAGCGAAAGTTCATCAATATTTAAAATTTCATCTTTGATTGAGCCAATCAGCGCAAGGTACAGGCCCACTTGCTGGTCCTCAAACTTGGGCCATAAAATACCTGGCGTATCCAGCAATTCCACATTTTTATTGAGCCTAATCCACTGTTTGCCTTTGGTCACCCCAGGCTTATTCCCAGTTTTGGTGCAGGCTTTCCCTGCATATGTATTAATAAAGGTAGATTTTCCCACATTGGGAATCCCTACCACCATAGCGCGTACTGGACGGTTTTTTATTCCTCTCCTCTTGTCCCGCTCAATTTTCTCCTTGCAAGCCTCCAAAACCACATTGTTGATTGCCTTCATCCCTGCCTTGCTCCTGGCATCCAGCCTGACCACAAAATACCCTTTCCCCTGAAAAAATTCAGACCACAGCTTTGTCTGGCTTTCGTCTGCAAGGTCGGCTTTATTCATCAATATCAGCCTTGCCTTTTGTTTTCCCAGCTCATCAATATCCGGGTTACGGCTGCTTAAAGGTATTCTGGCATCCACCAGCTCAATTACCAAGTCTATTAACTTCATATCTTCCTGCATTTGACGTTTTGCTTTTGTCATATGCCCAGGATACCATTGAAAATGCATGCTTACCTCCTACTTTAACAATCGAAACCTATCCCAGGGAGAGACAATGCACCATGCTTTCCCTATGATATATTCTTTCTTCACATTGCCAATGCTGGCATAGCGGCTGTCCTCACTGTTATTGCGGTTGTCCCCTAACACAAAATATTCATCATCGCCCACCAGCAGTTCCTCCTCTGCCAGCAATGGGTTCTCAATGGCTGGGACTTCCACTTTTTCCTCAAACGGCTCCCCATTGATATATACAACGCCCTCTTTAATCTGTACCCGATCCCCTGGCAATGCAATGACACGCTTTACATAATAATGGGACTTCTCATTCCCATTGGGCAAAAATACAATCAAATCGTTCTGTTTTGGGTCAAACAGCTTATAGCTCATACGGTTCACCAGAATTTTTTCCCCGCTTTCTAACGTGGTAGACATAGACGGCCCAACCACCGTGACACGGAAGCCTACAAACAGCACTAAGACCACTGCAGTGAAGATTGTCAGCAATATTTCACCTGCCCACACCGTGACCTCCTTCACCAGCCCTGTATTCACTTTTCTCTTTTTCCGGTTAAAATCTAATCCTGACGCTCTTCTCATTTTTCCCTCTAACTGCGCAATAAGCCTTCCAAAATACACTTTAAGAAAAAGGGACAACTACAATTGTATTTGTCCCTTCCATCTTTCTTCGTAAAATTATTTTACTAATTCTTTTACTTTTGCCCTCTTGCCGACACGCCCCCTCAGGTAATTCAGCTTTGCACGCCTAACCTTACCGCGGCGGATAACTTCTATCTTCTCGACATTTGGGGAATGCAGCGGCCAAGTTTTCTCAACGCCAATTCCGCTTGAGAACTTCCTTACCGTAAATGTCTCACGGTTGCTTCCACCCTGCCTTTTTAATACAATCCCTTCAAAAACCTGGATCCTTTCACGGTTCCCTTCCTTGATCTTACCATAAACCTTAACGGTATCGCCTACACGGAACTCGTCAACTTTTTCCTTTAACTGCTCTTGCTCAATGCCCTTAATAATATCTGTTGCGTTCATTTGTGACCTCCTATTTCATTAGATGTTCTTAATACGCTCCGTAACAGAGGACCATCGTTATCTTGTCTCACAGATTTGTATTATACCATAGCCTAATTTTAAATGCAAGAAATTTCATAATTTGAATTCCCCCATTTTTATATTATAGCGCCAAAAGACCTTGCCTGCCAGCATCAAACGCGTGCTTTCTGCCAGTTGGCCTTCGCGGACAGCCACCGCTCTGGCTCTTGTTCCCAAAGCCCATTGAGCCAGCCAATCCCTTTTTGTATGCCTTCCTCAGAAAACTCTGCCTCCATCCTTTGCTTTTCTTCCTCTGGCGTCGCATCATACCCATAGGGCGCTTCCCATGCCGCCACTTCCAGCACCTGCCCCTCTTTCCCTGACCCTTCGCCATTCTCTGGCGGCAGTTCTTTTTCCACAGCAGAAAACCGAAAACGCAGGCCCTCATAGCTTCCAGTGAATGCCGTCTTTTTCAGGTAGGGGATGGTCAGGATATCTTTACGTTCTATCATAAGGCCCCTGCTTCATATCCTTCAATATGTCAAAGCAGTCAAAGGTTGCAAAATAATCTTTTGGCGTTTCTGCCCGGCGGATTAACTGCACGCTGCCGTCTTCTTTTAACAGTAATTCCGCTGATTTTAGCTTCCCATTATAATTATACCCCATAGAAAATCCATGGGCGCCAGTATCATGGATGACCAGCAAATCCCCGATATCAATCTTTGGGAGCATTCGGTCAATGGCAAATTTATCATTATTCTCACAAAGGGAGCCAGTAATATCATATTTATGGCTGCATGGCTGCCCCTCCTTGCCCATAACAGTAATATGGTGGTATGCGCCATACATGGCAGGGCGCATTAAATTCACTGCACAGGCATCACAGCCGATATACTCTTTATGGGTATGTTTCTCGTGGATGGCAGTGGTCACCAGGCAGCCGTACGGCCCCATCATAAACCGCCCTAGTTCCGTGTAAATCGCCACATCGCCCATGCCTGCCGGGACAAGCACCTCCTCATATACTTTCCTTACCCCTTCCCCAATCACATAAATATCGTTTGGCTCCTGGCCTGGGTGGTAAGGGATGCCGATGCCGCCGGACAAATTGATAAAACGGATATCCGCCCCTGTCTTTTCTTTTAATTTCACTGCTGTCTCAAATAAAGTTTTTGCCAATGTAGGGTAATATTCGTTTGTGACGGTATTGCTGGCAAGGAATGCATGGATCCCAAACCGCTTCGCGCCCTTTTCCTTCAATACCTTAAACCCTTCAAATAACTGCTCTGTGGTAAAGCCGTATTTTGCATCCCCAGGGTTATCCATAATGCTGTTGCTAATTTGGAATACGCCGCCTGGATTGTAACGGCAGCTGATGGTCTCTGGAATCTGGCCAACTGTTTTTTCCAAAAAATCAATATGGGTAAAATCATCCAGGTTGATGATTGCGCCAATATCGTTGGCAAACTGAAATTCACTGGCTGGCGTGGCGTTGGAAGAAAACATAATATCCTGCCCATCAAAATGCAGTGCGTCCGCCAGCATAAGCTCTGTCATGGAAGAACAGTCGCAGCCGCAGCCGTACTCTTTTAATATATTGATTAAAAAAGGGTTGGGCGTTGCCTTTACTGCAAAGTACTGTTTAAACCCTGGGTTCCAGGAAAACGCCTCTTTCAACGCCCTTGCATTGGCACGGATCCCTTTTTCATCATATAAATGGAAGGGGGTGGGGTATTCTTTCACAATTTCCTCCAACTGCCCCTTTGTCACAAATGGCTCTTTTTTCATATCTCCTGCATCTCCTTATCCTCTGGTGCGCTGGCCGCTTGGCAGCCCGGTTGTTTGTACAGCCAGTACACGAACCTAGCATCACATCTGCAAATTCAGAAATACTATAATAGCTTCATGGGAAATTGTCAAGAAGTTATTGCTCTGGTGGTTAAATATTACTCCTCTGGAGTAATATCATTCACAATGCAGCACAACTTCCCCTTTCGCCCTGGTGGCAGGTATGTCAATCACCCGCTGGTTAAGGCTTCCCCGCCAATATAGCCTGGTGTCTTTCTTTTCCACCTGGAACTCCCCGTCTACCAATACATCCACATATTCCATAACCTCCAGCGCCGCTATGGTTTCCCATACAAAACCAGTGTACATCCAAATCGTCTTCTGGGGGAACCTTCCTTTGATTTCCTGCGCCAGCTTCAGCACCTCAAAACGGTTGCCAAAATGGAGGGGATCCCCACCGCTAAATGTAATGCCTGAAATATAATCCCTGGCAAGCTCTGTGAAAATTTCTTGTTTTGCCCCTTCATCAAACAACAGCCCCCCATTGGGGTCCCAGGTTATGGGATTTTGGCATTCTTTGCAACAATGGGAACAGCCGGACACCCATAAGACTACACGAAGCCCGTCACCATTAAGCATATCGTCTTTTGTTATATTGTGGTATCTCATAATTTCTCCTTACATACTTCTGCGTTCTTTTATCTCAGCCATTTTGGCATCGTTCAGCCTGGTATCGCCTTTTACCCTAGAGTAAGACAGGTACCCGTTCATCCGTTCAATCTTGGTTAAATTATGGCTGCCGCATTTTGGGCATACATCCATCTCCAACTCCTGATGCCCACAGTCGTCGCAATAGGCAAGGGAAAGGTTCACCCCCTCATAAAAGCCCATGTCCATGGCGCGCCTCACCAGTGTTTTCACCGCTTCTTTATTATAGTCAATGGGGTATTTCACATACTGGATCTTGCCGCCATTGCTCAATTCCCAGAACCTGTACTCCAAATCTTGTTTCTGGATTGGGGTGATGTCCTCGGTCACATGGCAGTGGAATCCATTGCTGACATATTCCCGGTCAGACACATTTTCCACAATGCCATATTTTTTGCGGAACTGTTTTACTTGCAGCCCGCAGAGGTTTTCTGCAGGTGTGGCATAGATGGCATAAAGGTTCCCGTCTTCTTTTTTAAATGCATTGATTTTCTCATTGATATGTTCCAGCACCTCAATGGCAAACTGCCCGTCCTCCACCAGGGATTTCCCATTATAAAGCTGCTGCAGCTCATTAAAAGCAGTGATGCCAAATGAGGCCGTCGCCGTCTTTAACAATGGCTTGATTTTATCATGTATGCCAAGACGCCCTCCATAGAACCCTCCTTCACAATAGGCAAGGGGGTTGGTGCTTGCCCGCATTTCCCCCAAATAGGCATAGGTGCGGATATGGAGCTGGCGGATTAACTCCAGGTAATAATCCAAAACTTCATAAAAATCCCGGTTTTCCTGTTTGGATTTTGCCAAAATCATCGGAAGGTGGAGGCTGACCACGCCAATGTTAAACCGTCCTACAAACACAGGGCGGTCTGTTTCGTCCGCTGGGTTCATGCCGCCTTTCACATACCAGGGCGACAAAAACGCCCGGCAGCCCATAGGGCTGATAATTTCCCCATACTGTTTGTACATGCTGGAAATATAGCCTTTCCCTGTCAGGCTCAGCCAGTCGGGGTACATGGTTTTCCTGGAACACTCAATCCCGGCTTCAAACACATCCTCCAGCTTTTTCCCTGAGCCATGGAGGTTTTCATCATAGAGGAACACCAGCTTAGGGAACAGCACTGGCTTCTTACAGCCCGCTTTCCCCTGCCCTTTCCTGCGCACTTCCAGCATAGCGATGGAGGCCATTTTCGCGAACCTCCCCGTCCCTGTGCCAAAGGTCATTGTAATAAACGGGTAATCCCCCCGGCTGGAGGATACGGAGTTAAATTTATACTCCCACCCCTGGACGCCCTGCTCTAAGTCCCGTGCAATGTCCTTCATGGTTTCTTCTTCTGCCCGCGCTTCTGTAAGCCCTAAGCTGCAGTATTTCGCTTTGTATTTTAGATAGGATTTCTCAGCATAAGGCTCTAAGATTTTTTCCACGCTAGGCACGGTAAACCCGCCATACTGCTGGCTTGCAGCGCTTAGGACAATATCCCCAATCACATCAAAGGCAACGTCTAATGTTTTTGGCTCGTTGTACCAAAGGTTCCCCATCTCAAAACCGCCCCGCAGCACATTCTCCACATCAAACAGGCAGCAGTTCATGGTATCCCGCCTTGCAGACATATCATGGACATAGAGATAGCCGTCCCGGCATGCCTGGATTTCCTCTGTCGTCATAAAAAACTTCTGGTAAAGCTCCTTATTTAGCTGGTTAAAAATCAAGCTCCGCTTTGTGGACACCAATGCGCTGTCTGTATTGGAATTTTCCTTATCCCCAATATACATAATGGACTGGCTCTTTTTATAAACCTCATCCAGCATCTGCACAAAATCCTGTTTATAATTCCGGTAGTCCCGATAGCTCTTTGCCACTACTGGGTTCACTTTTTCCAGCGCCCCCTCCACAATATTGTGCATCTGGGCTATTTTCACTTCTTCGATGCCCATGGACTCTACTTTTTCCTCTACAAACTGGCAAATAAATTGCAGCTCTTCTTCCGTAAATGTAATTAGCGCACGGTAGGCGGATTTATTCACTGCAACCACTACTTTTTGTACATTAAACTCCTCTTTTGTGCCATCTTTCTTCACCACTTTAAATGTTCTATCCATTGTTTCCCTCCTGTCGGCGCCATGCCCTGTCCCAACCATAACGCTGATATATCTTGTGTTTTGTCCTTATTTTTCCCATTTCATATACTACATCTTGTGTTTTGTCCTTTATCTTACCATGTCAATATAAGGAAGTCAATAGCGCATTTTTCCTTAGCCTATCCTGAACGGCACATGGAATGCCAGGCAAATTCCAATGGACATTCCTTGATGGGCATGATATAATTTCAGCAGGCGCCATGCACGCCAAAGTGCTGGGGGCCGACACTGCAACTTATTAGGTAAGGAGGTGACACTATGACAGAGAGTGAAAAACTCGACCGGATCCTATTGGAATTGCTTGGCATGAAAAGTGATATCCAGGAACTGAAAGACGACATGATAACTGTAAAGGCTGACATCACTGACATGAAAGCTGAAATTGCCGACATGAAGGCTGACATCACTGGCATGAAGGCTGAGATTGCCGACATGAAGGCTGACATCACTGGCATGAAGGCTGAGATTGCCGACATGAAGGCTGACATCACTGGCATGAAGGCTGAGATTGCCGACATGAA
>CAJUDE010000042.1 GCA_910585295.1 uncultured Lachnospiraceae bacterium
GCCAAGCAGCCGCGCTTGCGCGGATATTTGGCGAATGCCGCGAGGGGCGCTGTGTGCCGGCGGCACACAGCGCCGACCGAAACGGAGTGCAGACCAAATACCCCGCCCCTTGGGGCCAAAAGAACAAGCTAGGTCATGCCCCGTAGCTTGCTGCGGGGTATTTGACTTTGCCCTTCCAATTCTGAGATAGCAGTTAAAAAAGAATCTTGGATGGAGGTATGGATATCCTCTCCTAGCAAGGGGATTTGGCTAGAAGGGATAAAGCCCCCAGCCATGGACGGATGCCCGCCGCCGCTGCCCCATGGCCGCATAACATGGGAAATTAAGTTCCCAGCGTGGATACGGTCTTGCTCGCACCGGACAGAGAAACGGACCCCATCCGCCTGCATGGCGTAAATTATGGCTATGTCCACTACATCCAGGGATAAAATAAAGTCTGAGATTATGGCGACTAATGCATTAGCGCAGTTAAAAGGGATATAGGCAAAGCCGGTGCCGCCAAAAATCTGTATGTTTTGGATTGCGGCGCCATATGCGCGCAGGTCGTCAAATTCCATAGTGTTGGTGTACATGCTGGTGACCAGCCCCCAGTCAGCCTGGGAGAACAAAAAGGAGAGCATTTCAATGTCCAGGGCAGTGGCTCCCCGGTTGAAATCAGCCGTATCCATTTTGATGCCGTATGCCAGCGCAGCGGCGCAGCTTGGGGAAATTGGGGTGTCAGTGCTATGGTAATAGGAAGCAATGATTGAAGCGCAAGCCCCAACTTTCCTGATGTCCTGGTATAAATAATCTGTATGGAAGAAAATGGGGTGGTGGTCGATACATGCCACCTCGTCCCCAATGAAATCTGTGACATTGCTGTTGTGTTTCTGGGCGTCCACTAACACAATGAAATCTTCTGCCGCCATATCAGGGAGTTCCTCAATGGAGTGCATAGAAATCCCAAATGTGTCAAGCATTTTCTTTGCGCTAAGGCGGTCAATCTTCCCATCATAGCACAGCATTGCCTGGATGCCGTGGCACGCTAGGAATTGTTGAAGCCCGAACGCGCTGGAAATGGCATCGGGGTCCGGGAAATTATGGGTTTGGATGTAAACAGTATGGTTTCTTAAAATTTCGGTTAAATCAAATGGGTTCATGGAAAACTCCTTTTTTATTTCCGCGAGCAATGAGGCAAGCAGCCGCGCTTGCGCGGATATTTGGCATTTTGTCCGTCAAGCTTCCTACAGTGTACTATATTTTTTAGAAAAAGTCATTACATTTTGCTATTACCCTGGCATGGGATGCCAAGGGCAGCAAGGCCTTTTGGCGCAATAATATAGGCTGTTATAAAAAATGGGGAAACTCAAATAAGTAAAACAGTTGATATTTCGCACCAGGAGTAATATGATGTAAGTTATGGGCTTGTCCGCTTTGCCCTTGTTATGTTCAAGTTGTGACATAATAATCGTTGCCAATCGTTTATAATTTGCCAAAGGAGGCGTAAGTCCCAACGGCAATGTGAATTCAATTAAGGTTAGGGTGTGCATTGTGCAAAAGAATTATAAAATGACAATAGAATATGATGGTTCCCGTTATAAAGGCTGGCAGAGCCAAAGAAATACAGACGCCACAGTCCAAGGGAAATTAAACAGCGTTTTTTCCAATTTAGAAGGAAAGGATGTGGAGGTGCAGGGGTCTGGGCGCACCGACGCAGGGGTGCATGCCTTGGGGCAGGTCGCGAACGTCCATTTGTCCGTGGATTGCACTATCCCAGAGATACTGGATTATGCCAACCATTACCTGCCGGAGGATATTGGGGTTGTCAAATTAGAGGAAGCCTCCCAACGGTTCCATGCAAGGCTGTCGGCAGTGAAAAAGACTTATTGTTACCGGATTCATAACAGCAGCGCGCCAAATGTGTTTGGGCGCAAATGGATGTTCCATATAAAAGAGCCATTGGATGTGGCGGCTATGGAGGCCGGGGCGCGGCTGCTGGAAGGGACCCATGATTTTGCGGCTTTTTGCAGCCATTGCCCAAAAAACAAGTCTTCGGTGCGGACGGTTTACCAGCTTGCAGTGGTCCCAAAGGGGACAGAAATTGACATTGTGGTAACTGGGAACGGGTTCCTGCACAAAATGGTGCGCATTATCTCAGGGACATTGGTGGAAATAGGCCTGGGGAAACGGGAACCAGAAGAGATAAAATTGCTTTTGGAGGGAGGGGTCCGGGCGAATGCCGGGATTACCATGCCAGCAAAAGGGCTGACGCTCCAAAGCGTGGAATACTGATGGAGAAAAATATGGAAAAATGGGTAGTGTCTGCCAAAAAGGCAGATTTTAAGGAAATTGCTGCGCAGTTTGGCATTGACCAGGTAACGGCGCGGATTATAAGGAACCGGGACATTATTGGCGGGCAGGCGATGGAAGAATACCTCCATGGGACGTTGGGGGACCTTCATGACCCACATAAAATGAAGGATATGGACCATGCCGTTTCTATTTTGCAGGAAAAATTACAAGAAGGGAAGAAAATCCGCATTATTGGGGATTATGATATTGATGGGGTTCAGTCAGTTTTTATTTTGTACGCGGCCTTGCGGGAATGCAATGGGGTTGTGGATTATGCCATCCCAGACCGGATTGCAGATGGGTATGGGGTCAATGAGCGGCTGGTGCGCCAGGCGGCTCAAGATGGCGTGGACACCATTTTAACATGTGACAATGGGATTGCGGCGCAGGCAGAGCTGGAATTGGCAAAAGGGCTTGGCATGGCGGTGGTGGTTACAGACCACCATGAAGTCCCTTTTGAGATAGGGGCGGATGGGGAAAAAATATTCCGCGTCCCTCCCGCCGACACAGTGGTGAACCCCAAGCAGCCAGATTGCCCCTATCCCTTCAAAGAACTGTGCGGGGCGGCAGTGGCGTTTAAGCTGGTGCAGGCGCTTTATGAGGCCTTAGGGTTTCCTTCCAGTAAAGCCTTTCAATTTTTGGAAAATGCGGCGTTTGCCACCGTAGGGGATGTGATGGAGCTTAAGGGTGAGAACAGGATTTTGGTGAAGGAAGGGCTGAAGGCGCTGAACCAGACAACAAACTATGGGATGCGCGCATTAGCGGCCCGCAACCAGATTGCACTTGGCAGTATCAAGGCATACCATATCGGTTTTGTGTTAGGGCCATGCCTAAATGCAAGCGGGCGGCTGGATACGGCAAAACGCGCATTGAAATTGCTGCTGGCAGAAGACCAATACATAGCGGCGGAATATGCAGGGGATTTGTACGACTTAAACGCCAGCCGCAAGGAGATGACAGAGAAAGGAGTCCGGCAAGCCATAGAATTGGTGGAGAAAAGCCCATTAAAAGAAGATAAAGTGCTGGTAATCTATCTGCCTGAATGCCATGAGAGCCTGGCGGGGATTATCGCGGGGCGTATCCGGGAACAGTACCACCGCCCAGTATTTTTGCTGACGGACAGCGAGGGAGGGGTGAAAGGCTCCGGGCGTTCCATTGAACAGTATTCTATGTATGAAGAGATGTCTAAATGTAAGGAGCTGTTCACTAAATTTGGCGGGCATCCCATGGCTGCCGGCCTGTCGCTGCCTAAGGAGCATGTGGGGCTGTTCCGGCAGAGGTTAAATGAAAATACAACATTGACCGAAGAAGACCTACGGGGTAAAATTGTGATAGACGTCCCCATGCCCCTGGATTATATTTCCAAGCCTCTGGTTGAGGAATTGAACCTTTTGGAGCCTTTTGGGAAATCGAATGAAAAGCCAGTATTTGCAGATAAAAATATACATATCCTGTCCCTGCGTGTGCTGGGGAAGAACCAGAATGTTTGTAAAATGCAGGTGCAGGGCCAGGGAGGCGCTGTTATGGACGCGGTTTATTTTGGGCAGGTGGAAGGTTTTTTGAATTTCCTGCGCCAAAAATATGGGGACAAGGCTTTGAGGCAGGCAATGTCTGGCAAAGGCGGCGAAATGGCAGCTTCCTTTATTTATTATCCTGAAATCAATGTGTATAATGGAAGGGAAAGTTTGCAGATAATTATAAAGAACTACTGTTAGAAACCAGAAAAGTGTGTTAAAATCATATAGACCATACACTTTGGAAGAAAGGGGAACCCAGATGTTCGGAATAGGGAAGAAACAAGAAGAACTGGAACATGAGCTGCTCTCCAAACAGGCGGAGGCAGATAGATATTTAAAGAAATTATCAGAGGTGACGGATAAAATGCGGTTAGTGCAGAAAGAAACAGAGACAGGGATTGCCTCTATGGAAGTGAGCCAGAGTGAATTGAATGGCCAGATGGAAAAGCTGTTAGAGGCAGTAAGCGGGGCTGCCGGGGAAGCCAAGCAACAGATTACAAGGAACCGGGAGCTGCAAAAGCAAATCGTGCGCCTGGCAGACCAGGCGGCAAAGTCAGAAGGCACATACCAAAGGTCGATCGAAGGCATCTGCCGGCGTGAAAAAGACTTGTTGGAGATGATTGGGCAGGGCAGGAAGCTTACTTCCCCCAAAGAGGTGCTGGACCTGGCGGCTGAGGGAATGCGCCAGGAAATGGAAGAGATGGGCCAGCGCATCACAGATATGGAAGAAATGGAGAAGAAAATGGGAGTCCTTTCGCTGAATGCGGCTATTGAAGCCGGGCGGCTGGGGGAAAGCGGCGAGCAGTTTGTAAAAGCGGCGGAGGAGGTCCGTGAGCTTTCCGGGAAATACCACCAGGCAGCGTCTTTTATGGCGGACAAGGTGCAGAAGATGGAAGAGCGGCTGAAAGACGCCGAGACGCAGGTGGTTTACCTGACCCAGATTTGGAATGAGCATAATATCCGTTTGGAGAAGGCGGCAGAAGGGTTTAGCTCTTACGCAACTAGGTTAGAGGAGACGGAGACCAGGAATATGGTTGCCCAGATACGCGCTGTGACAGAAGCCTTAGACCATACGGTGGGCGAGCATGAGAAAGTCACTTATAAATACGACAAGGCAACAGAAGTGGTGGGGCAGGCAGGCAAGACCTTTGCCCGTCAGCAGGAGACCTTAAATAACTTGCGGAGGAAGGCGAAGGAAGTAGAAGACTGGCTTAGGGCAGTGGGGACAGAAATCAGCCAGTAAGGCATTTGCCTTCTGGCCGCCAAATCTGGAGGTGGCATATGAAGAAAAGGACATTCCATTTTTTGTCTGCCGACAAGCAGACACAAATCCATGCAGTAAAATGGGAGCCAGGGCAAGGCGAGGTAAAAGGGATTCTGCAAATCAGCCATGGGATGGTGGAATATGTGGAACGGTATGCTGAGTTTGCAGAGTATATGGTTGGCAAAGGGTTTATGGTAGTGGGGAACGACCATTTGGGGCATGGGAAATCTGTGGAATCGGAAGAATGCTGGGGATATTTTGCACCCAAGAGGGGCAGCGACATTGTGGTGGAGGATTTGAACCACCTACGCAAAATCATACAGAAGGAATGCCCAGGCGTGCCATATTTTATGCTGGGGCATAGCATGGGGTCGTTCCTGTTGCGCAAATATTTATCCAAATATGGCAGCGGGCTTCAAGGGGCAGTGATTATGGGGACTGGCAGCCAGCCCAATGCAGCGCTGGCCATAGGGAAACTTATCTGCCGTTCCCTTGCGCTGGTTCGGGGATGGAAGCACAAAAGCAAACTGGTGGAAAGCGTGGCCATGGGAAGCTATAATAAGAAGTTCCGGGGAGAAGGGGCGGCGAATTCCTGGCTTACGAAGGACAAAGAAATTGTAACAGCTTATAACTCTGAGCCAAGGTGCTGTTTTAAATTCACAATAAATGGGTATTACACATTATTTGACACAATCCATTACATCAACCAGCCAGCTAATATAAAAAGGGTTCCAAAGGACCTGCCCCTTCTTTTTGTGGCAGGGGAGGACGACCCAGTTGGGAATTATGGCGCAGGCGTGAAATCTGCCTGTGAAAGCTACAGGCGGGCAGGCGTCCGCGACATTACCTGCAGGCTCTACCCTGGGGACCGCCATGAGATTTTAAATGAGCTGGACAGGGATAAAGTGTACAAGGATATTTTTAAATGGATAAAGGCCAAAATGTAAACAGTAATAAGTGCCTAACATACAGTATAGAAGAGACAGAATGGAGGCAGCGATGAAAAAGCATAATGTGCGGGTGGCCAGCCTTTTGCTGGCATGCCTGATTGCGCTGCTGATGCCTGCGCAGGCATGGGCAGCAGCACAGAATGATGAAAAAGAGATGGGAAGCGGGCTGGAGGCTGAGGGCGCTGGCAGTTCTGAGGAGGATGCCAAGGAGGATGGCGGATACGTGCCAGCAGAGGAAGAAGAGAAGGAAGTATTAGACGCCTTGAACCAGCCAGGGGAAGTGACAGAGCCTATTACCAAAGAGGACAAGCCATATTTGGCGTTGGGCGCAAACTTAACGCCAGAGCAGCAAGCCCTAGTGTTGGGGTTTCTGGGGGTTGACCCGGCGGAACTTTCAGATTATGATGTGATTTACATCACCAATGAAGAAGAGCATGAGTACCTTGGGGAATATGTGGCCGCAAATAAGATTGGGACGCGTGCGCTGTCGTCGGTATTGATTGTTAAAAGGGAAAAAGGCAATGGCATTAATATTACCACGAAAAATATTTCTTACTGTACCATCGGCATGTATAAAAATGCCTTAATTACCGCCGGAATTACAGATGCCGACATTATTGTGGCCGGCCCCTTCCCGATATCGGGGACGGCTGCGTTGGTTGGGGCTATGAAGGCGTATTCTGATATGACAGGCGCGGAGGTTTCAGAGCGGAGCATGGACACTGCGTTAAATGAGCTGGTGCTGACTGGGGACATTGCGCAGGTAGTGGGCGATTCCCAGAAGGCGGAAGAGCTTGTGGCATTCTTAAAGCAGGAAGTGATAGAAAAGGGGCTGAGTTCTGAAAAAGAGATTAAGGGCGCCATAGAGGAGGCATGCAGCCAATTTGACATTTCTTTGGCAGAAGGGGAAGTGACAGAGCTTACAGAGCTTTTAAAGAAAATCGGGGAGCTGGATTTGGATATTGATTCCATCAAAGACCAGGCGGAAGCGTTGTATGATAAGCTTTCTAACCTGGACACCAAAAGCATTTTTGACAAAGTAGCGGATTTCTTCCGGTCGATTTTGGATTTTTTTAAGGGGCTGTTTTCCTGAAAAGTACATAAAAAGAATCTTATGTTAGGCGCTTTCCATAAGGAAGGCGCCTAAATGCGTTACCTGCCTGTTGATTGCCTTGCTGCCAATCTCATTTTCCGTGCTGCGTTTGGCGCTGCAAAATGAGTGGTGTTTTATGCCGGCAAATGTTATAGCCGCTTCCGTAAAAAACCTATGAGTTTTTCTAATTGGGGCGGGTACTTGCGCTTTCCATGGACTTTCAGCCGGTTTTCTTCACTAAAGCCTACAAGTATTTCGTGGTTTGCCTCAGACAGGTAGTCTATAATGCCGTCAATGTCTGACTTCATGTTTTTGGGGCATTGGAAATACAAGTGCTTCCTGGCGGTGACATGCAGCGTATAGGAAATGCTGAAATGGTACCACAAGATTTTATGAAGGGTGGAATGCTTATATATCCACAGCATTTCCTGAATTGGGATGATGGCAACGCCATAGTTGGCAAGGACAATAAAGTAATGCTCTGTGATAAACATGTCCTCGGTGGCAAGCTGCGGCAAAGTGGCAAGCTCTGTCTGCGCCTGGGCGAGCAGTTCGCGCGGTTTGCCAAACCGCCCAAGCTTCCTGCATGCAGGGGCAAGCACAGGGAAGCAAATAAAAAGGACGTCTAAGACAATACAAAGCAGCGCATAGGCCCCTGTGGTAAAATACACAGCCAAAAAGGCTATGCTTGGGATAAGCTGGAAGGCAGGCTCACTAATAAAACAGGGGCTTACCTTTTGGCTTATCCCTTCTTTCGTCCAGTTTAAGTCGTTGGACAGATTTTCTAACAAAGCGTCGAAGGCCGGGTTTGCTTCTAATACCCTTCCCCGGATATGGACGGATTCTATAAAAGGAAGGCCTTCTTCGCAGGTGGAGGGGGACAAGAGGAAAATCGTGCATTGGCCGCCCCTCATGCCATAATAATAGTACCCAGAAGTAGCCCCCAGGGCAGTGTTCGTGTAGCCTGTGAAGTATAAATTGGATAATGTCGCCTCCACATAGGAGGAATGCTGGTCTTTGTAATCAGTTAAATCATCAGAGGCCGCCAATGCTTGTGGGAATAAGATATCATACAAGGGTAAAGCAAGCCACAGAATGGCAAGAAAGGCCAGGTAGAGAACCGGGGAAACCAGACGGCGGAGGTATACCCGCTGAATGTGCCTGGAAATGTAATTATTTTCAGTCATAAAGGCTCCTTGCAAAACATGGTTGTTTTTACTATAATAAAACAGTATACATTTTTTGGAATAAATAATCAAGGAAAAGAAAGCTGAAAAGGTATGGGAAGGATTATATTATGGAAGCATATACAGGCTTTGCCCAGGTGTACGACTTATTTATGGACAATGTGCCTTATGGCCAGTGGAGCGAGTACGTAATCAGTTTATTAAAGGAATACGGCGTGGAGGACGGCTTAGTCTTAGAGCTGGGCTGCGGGACCGGGAAAATGGCGCGGCGGCTGGCGGCGGCCGGCTATGACATGATTGGCATAGACAATTCAGAAGAGATGCTGCAGGTGGCGAAGGAAGCGGAAAGTTTAGGGGCAGGGGGGCAGCCGGATATCCTGTATTTGCTTCAGGATATGCGGGAGTTTGAACTCTACGGGACAGTCCGGGCGGTGGTTAGCGTCTGTGATTCTATCAATTATATTTTAGAAGAAGAGGAATTGGGCAAGGTGTTTGGGCTGGTCAATAATTATCTGGACCCAGGCGGCATTTTTATTTTTGACCTGAATACCCAATATAAATACCGGGAAGTATTAGGAGAGGCGGTTTTTTGTGAGAACCGGGAAGAGGGAAGCTTTATCTGGGAAAATTTTTATGACGAAGAAAGGCGGCTTAACCAGTATGACTTGACGTTGTTTATCCAGGAGGAGGACAAGCGTTACCGCAAGTATGAGGAAACCCATTTGCAGCGGGGGTATGGGGAACTGCAGGTGAAAGCCTTGCTGGAACAGGCAGGGATGGAATTTGTGGCTATGTTCGACGCATTCACCAGGGAGCCAGTGAAAGAAACAAGTGAACGGATTTATATGATTGCAAGGGAGAAAGGAAAATGAAAGATTACATGGTAAGGGCAACAGCGGCAGATAACCAAATCAGGGCGTTTGCCATCACTTCCAGGGAATTGGTGGAGCAGGCAAGGGCTTACCATAATACAAGCCCCATTATTACCGCGGCGCTTGGAAGGCTTTTGACAGGGGCAGCCATGATGGGCGCTATGATGAAAGGGGAACAGGACTTGCTGACAGTCCAAATAAAGTGCGGCGGGCAGGCAAAGGGGATGGCGGCCACAGCAGACAGCCAGGGGCATGTCAAAGGCTACCCCCAGGTGCCGGATGTAATGCTTGCGCCAAATGCAAAAGGGAAGCTGGATGTGGGCGGCGCCCTTGGGCCTGGGATTTTAAGCGTGGTGAAGGACATGGGCTTAAAAGAGCCTTATGTAAGCCAGGTGGAGCTGCAGACTTCGGAAATTGCAGAGGACCTCACGTATTATTTCGCCTCTTCCGAGCAGGTGCCTTCTGCCGTTGGGCTTGGGGTGCTGATGAATAAGGATAACACCGTGCGGCAGGCGGGCGGGTTTATTATCCAGCTTATGCCTTTTGCAGAGGAATCTGTGGTGGCGGCTTTGGAAAGCCAGGTGGCAAAAGTGGATTCTGTCACTGACTTGCTGGAGCAGGGAGCCGCCCCGGAAGCTATCCTGGGGCGAATGCTGGGCGGGCTTGGGTTGGAAATTACGCAGCGCATGCCTGCCTGCTACCGATGCGATTGCTCTAAGGAACGTGTGGAAAAAGCCCTTGTGAGCATTGGAAGGAAGGACCTTAAGGAAATGATAGACGATGGGGAGCCAATTGAGGTGAATTGCCAGTTTTGCGGCAAACATTATAGATTTACCCCAACCGATTTGGGGATATTATTGGAACGTTCCAACCGATAGGGATTGGGCGGCAATCGAAAGGAGCAGGCAGTGAAAGACGGGTTTATAAAAGTAGCGGCGGCAACGCCTGAAATTAAGGTGGCAGACCCCGCGTTTAACAAACAGGCCATAATTCAAAAAATAGAAGAAGCAGAGCAAAAAAGAGCTGTTGTGGCAGTATTCCCAGAACTTTGCATTACTGGGTATACCTGCGGGGATTTATTTCTGATGGAGCCGTTGCTGCAACAGGCAAAGCAGGCGCTTTTGGACATTGCGGCAGAAACAAATGGAAAAAATATGTTAGTGTTTGTGGGGCTTCCTTTCGCCTGGAAGGGAAGGCTGTACAATGTTGCGGCAGCCCTTGGGAATGGGGAAGTGCTGGGGCTGGTGCCAAAAACCTGCATCCCCAATTACAATGAATTTTATGAGGGGCGGTATTTTACGCCTGGGATGGGGCAGGCAGAAGAAGTGGTGTTGGCAGGGGGGAAGAAAGCCCCTATGGGCAGCCGCCTTCTGTTCTGCGCGGACAGCGTCCCAGAGCTTAAAGTCGGCGTGGAAATCTGCGAGGATTTGTGGGCGCCTGCGCCGCCTAGCATTTCCCATGCATTGGCAGGGGCAAGCCTGATTGTGAACCTGTCTGCCAGCGATGAGGTTACTGGCAAAGACCGTTACCGCAAAAACCTGGTTGAGGGGCAGTCGGCAAGGCTGGTTTGCGGGTATGCCTATGCCAGCGCCGGGGAAGGGGAGTCTACCCAGGATGTGGTATATTCTGGGCATAATATGATAGCGGAAAATGGGATTATGCTGGCTGAGGCAAAGCGGTTCGCCAACCAGTCGGTGTATGGGGAAGTGGACGTCCAAAGGCTGAATGGGCAGCGCAGGAAGATGTCTACCTTTGTGGGGCGGCAGGAAGGCTATTTGGAAATCACCTTCCACCTCAAAAAAGAAAACACAGAGCTTACCCGTTTTGTTGACCCTGCCCCCTTTGTCCCAGGAAAATTAGAGGAACGTAAGAAACGGTGTGAGGAAATTCTATTAATTCAGTCTATGGGGCTGAAAAAGCGGTTAGCCCATACCGGATGCCGCCATGGGGTGGTCGGTATTTCCGGCGGGCTGGATTCAACGCTGGCGCTGTTAGTCACAGTAAAGGCTTTTGATATGCTGGGGCTTAGCCGGAAAGGCATCCATGCAGTGACCATGCCTGGGTTTGGGACTACCGACCGGACTTACCGCAATGCGGTAAACCTAATTCAGCGCTTAGGCGTTGATTTTAGGGAAGTGGACATCAAAGAGGCGGTGCGGGTGCATTTTAAGGATATCTCCCATGAGGAAACAGTCCATGACGTGACATACGAAAACGGGCAGGCACGGGAGCGGACCCAAATCTTAATGGATATTGCCAATAAGGAAAATGGCATGGTGATTGGCACTGGGGATATGTCGGAGCTTGCTTTGGGATGGGCAACCTATAATGGGGACCATATGTCTATGTACGGGGTCAATGCCTCTGTGCCAAAAACACTGGTGCGCCATCTGGTGCGGTATTATGCGGAGGCCTGTGGGGACGAAGAATTAGAAACAATCCTGTTGGATGTGCTGGACACTCCGGTAAGCCCGGAACTGCTGCCGCCGGAGGATGGGGAAATTTCCCAGAAAACAGAGGATATTGTAGGACCCTATGAGCTTCACGACTTCTTTTTGTACTATATGCTCCGCTGCGGGTTTGGGCCGGGGAAAATTTTCCGCCTGGCAACTTATGCTTTTGGGGATAACTACCCGGAGGATGTGGTATTAAAATGGCTGAAAGTTTTTGTAAGGAGGTTTTTCTCCCAACAGTTTAAACGTTCCTGCCTGCCGGATGGGCCAAAAGTAGGGACAGTGGCGGTTTCCCCCCGCGGGGATTTAAGGATGCCAAGCGACGCCAGCAGCGCCCTCTGGCTTGCGGAACTGGACAGGTTAGAGGCCTTGCTGCCAAGGTGAGGCGGGCAATGTTTATAAACTTTTTATAGAATCTTTCTGTTTTATTAATTGCAATTGCCAATGGAACAGGTAGAATAGACGTATAGTATCTGTTGGCGGCTTTTAATTGCTGATTGTTACAGAAAGGGCGTTATGTTTGGATATATTATTGTAAATAAGCCAGAAATGAAATTTAAGGAATTTGACTTGTATCAGTCCTATTACTGCGGGCTGTGCAAGGCATTAAAAGACCAGTCCGGCAGAAGGGGGCAGCTTACCTTAAGCTATGACATGGCATTTTTAATCCTTTTGCTGAGCAGCCTGTATGAGCCTGAGACCCAACTAAGCTGCCAGAAGTGCGTTGCCCATCCATTTGAGAAGCATCCTGCCAGGGTCAACCAGTTTACAGCATATGGGGCAGACATGAACCTTTTGCTGTCTTATTATAAATGTTTGGACGATTGGGAGGATGAACATAAGCTGACCAGGAAAATTATGGCGTCCTCCCTTAAGAAAAGCTTTCATAGGATTGCGGCGGCTTATCCAGGGAAGGCGGGAATTTTTCAGGAAAACCTAGGGCGGCTTCGCCGCTGCGAGAAGGAAAACAGCAAGGATTTGGATGAAGTGTCAGGGTATTTTGGCAATATTATGGAGGAAGTGTTTGCCTGGCGTAAAGATGAGTGGGAGGCAGGCCTTAGGCGGATGGGTTTTTTCTTAGGGAAATTCATTTACCTGATGGATGCTTTTGAAGATGTGGAGAAGGACAAAAAAGCCGGCAGCTATAATCTGTTTTTGGAGGATTATAACAGGGAAGGGTTTGGGCAGAAAGTGGAACAGGCGTTAAATATGATGATGGCGGAATGCTCCAGGGCGTTTGAGCGGCTTCCCATTGTAGAGAACACAGAAATTTTAAGGAATATTTTGTACTCTGGCGTTTGGTGCCGGTACGAATATGTGAAGAAGAACAGGGAGAGGAATGTGACAGATGTATGACCCATATGCGGCGCTTGGGCTGAACCGGAATGCCACTGAGGAAGAAATTAAGAAGGCATACCGTTCCCTGAGCAGGAAATACCATCCCGACGCTAATGTGAACAATCCCAATAAAGAACAGGCAGAAGAGAAGTTTAAAGAGATACAGCAGGCGTATCAGCAGATTATGCGGGAAAGGGAACAGGGGGCTTCTGGAAATTATAGTCAGGGCGGCTCTGGAGGCCAGGGGAATTATTGGGATTTTGGAGATTTTTTTGGCGGGTTTGGAGGCTTTCAGGGGCAGGGAAGGGCTTCTGGGGGCGATGAGGGGAGCGCCTATCAGCAGGCAGCTTCCAATTATATCCGAAGCGGCCATTACAGAGAGGCTTTGAATGTGCTTGGCAGCATGAAAGAAAGGGACGCCCGTTGGCATTATCTTTGCGCCATTGCCAATTCCGGCATAGGGAATAATGTGGCGGCTTTAGAAGAGGCTGGAAGGGCTGCGGCAATGGAACCAGGGAATCCGGAATATCAGCAATTATATGCCCGGCTTCAGAATGGGGGAAGCTGGTATTATGACAGGAGGCAAAGCTATGGAAGCCCTATTTTGGGAAGCGGCGATTTTTGCATGAAGCTTTGCCTGGCGAACCTGGCATGTAATTTTTGTTGTGGAGGAGGCGGGCTTTGCTGCGGCGGAGTGCCCTATTGCTAAGGAAGGGAGAAGGAAATGGAGTATATGGTGGTTTATTCCAGCAAGACTGGCAACACGAAGAAAATAGCCACGGAAATTTTCAGTGCGCTTCCAGGGATGTCCAAAGATATGCAAAGCATGGAAGAATACAGGGGCAAAGACGCAGAGATATTTTTTATTGGCTTTTGGGTGAACCGGGGAACCTGCGATATCTCTGTGATTGACATGCTGTCCGAGCTGCATGGTAAGAAGGTTGCTTTGTTTGGCACTTGCGGCATGGGCAGGGAGGCGGCGTATTTTAAGGCAATCGAGCAAAAAGTAAATGTCTGGGTCCCAGACGACTGTGAATATCTGGGGACCTTTCTCTGCCAGGGGAAAATGCCAATGCAGGTACGGGAGAATTATGAGATCCCTATGGAGGACCCAAGGCAGGAAGTTTGGCGCAAGAAAATGCTCCGGAATTTTGATGAAGCGCTGTTCCATCCCAACGAGGAAGATTTGGAGCAGGCAAGGCGGTTTGTGGAGCGGGTGTTGGGGCTGCCATACTTGCGATAAGGAGTTACAGGAGGTACGGTTATACAGTGGGATATGCAAACCATAAAACAATTAATTGCAGCGATAGGGTTTCATCCCCCAGAATGGGAAGAACGGTATTTACTGTAAAACTTATGTTTCCCATGGCGGGTATACGGTTCTTGTTGATTTTAACCAGGAAGCCATTATATATGATTGGGATATAAATACAGGGGATTCTGTTGTTAAGGTTTGGGATAGAAGGACAAGTAATTTTTCCAAAATGGAAAATTTTGTTGTGTTAGAGTGCATGGATCGATTACTTGAAAAGGGATACCCTCCTTCTAACATAGAATTAGAGAAAACATACCCGTCAGGGCGGGGGCATTCTGGTAAGCTGGATATTTTTGTGAAGTGCAAGGATGGAACGCCGTTCCTTATGATAGAATGTAAGGCATGGGGGACGGAATATGAGAAAGAAAAGAATAAGATGTTAAGGGATGGCGGTCAGTTATTTTCCTATTATTCCAATGATAGGGATGCGAAATATTTATGCCTCTATACATCCTGTATGTTGGAAGAGGTAGAATATAAAAATGCGATTGTTGATGTAGAGGATAGTTGGAGCAGCCTGTCGGGGGTAAAAGAAATTTTTGCCCATTGGAATAAAAATATAAGGGACAATGGAATTTTTGATTCCTATGCCGCGCCTTACAATGTGAAACATAAGGCCCTTACTTATGGGAAACTGAAAACTTTAAAAGAAGAAGACAGCGGAAAAATTTATAACCAAATTATGGAGATCCTTCGCCATAATGCAATCTCCGATAAGCCAAACGCATTTAATAAATTGCTGAAATTATTTGTCTGTAAAATTATTGACGAGGACAAAAACCTAGAGGATGAGCTGGAATTTCAATGGTTGGAGACGGAGCAAGGGATCCCGAATTGCTGCCGACAGTGATTGACTATGCTTGTGGGAGCGGGCATTTCCTAACAGAATACATGTCGCAATTACAAAAGGTTATTGATTCAGGAATTGGCCCAAAGAACGCATCGCCGCGGGTTCAGAAGCAATTTCAGGCTTGGAAAGGGCTGACAAAATTTACTTGGGCAAAAGATGTTGTTTATGGGATTGACTTAGATAACCGTCTTGTAAAAACAGCTAAGGTCAGCGCCTTTTTTAATGGGGATGGTGAAGCAGAAATCATTTGGGCGGATGGGCGGCGGTAATTTTACCTAGTTCTATTTTGACAAACACAGGAATCCACACCAAAGCAAGGGAAATCCTCTTGCGCTACTTCTACATAAAAGGCATTGTCGAGTTAGGTTCCCATACATTTATGAAAACAAACGCCAATACCGTAATACTTTTTTTAGAACGCCGGGATGATGGGGATTGCGTTGGCGTCCAAAGGGAGGTCGACCAGTTTTTTGCTACGAAAACAGACGTTACGGCAGCAGGGGTTGAAAATGCATTTTCGTTATATGTTTCTAATGTTTATGAAGGGCTGGCGTTTGCAGATAAAGTGGGACGGCTGCTTTCTAAAATGGATGGGGTACAGACAAAAGTTCCACAAAAAGATATCCTGGAGCATGGCGAGGTGCCTGTCGTATCACAGGACAGTAAAAAACTGATTTTGGGGTATTGTGACCAGGTTACGCCAATCACGGATTTGCCCGTGGTATTGATGGGAGACCATACATGTGTTTTCAAATATGTGGATTTTCCATTTGCCTGCGGTTCTGATAACACGAGATTACTGAAATTCGATGATGGGCGCATTATCCCTAAGTTTGCCTACTACATATTAAATAATACAAAAATTCAAAACCAGGATAAGTATGAACGTCATTTTAAGTATGTCAAAGAACTGTATATACCTGTTCCGCCTCTTGGTATCCAACGAAAATTTGTGTCAGAAATGGAACGGTTGGAAACAGAGTTTGCGCAAATTAATGCAAAGATACAGAAGCTCTGAGTTCCATGTACTCCGTTGCGGCGGCAGGGTAATGCCGCGTTACCTTTTTGGTTATCTGAACCGTGCTGTAATCAGGCAGGAAGCAGAAAAGGTAATGGCTGGAAAAAGCGGGCATCGCCGGGTTCCCGTTCGGTTTTATCAGCAGCTGCAAATTCCGCTCCCCTCACTGGATGGGCAAAAAAAGATTATTCGTATAGTGGAGCGCCATGAATCAGAGATAGGGCGGTTCAAGGATCGTTTGCGGGAGCTGGAAAAAAAGAAGGACGGCCTATTGAAAGAATATTTGTAAGGCAATTCTATTGGTGCGATGGTTTTCGGGAACTACGGTTTATAGGCTAAGGGCGTACAAATGAAATGGAGGTTAGGATTCTGGCTGCAAGGGCAAGCTGTATCAGTGGCAATACCGCTGTTATTGGCTTGCCTGTTTTGCTTCTGTAGGAAATGCCCTGTTTCGTGAAAGCGTGGATGCGGCCTAGATTTAAGGATTTATTAATATTTGCCGTTTTATAATACTGAAATGAAGTAAGGAAGGAGCGGCATATGAACGTTAGGATGTTAAAAAAAGATTTAAGGCGCAAGAAATCCATTAACCTAATTTTACTGGTATTTATTTTTTTATCTACCATGTTTATTGCGGGAAGCCTGAATAATTTTACAGTGATTATGAACGGCGTGGAGCATTTTATGGAGCAGTCAGGGATTGGGGATTTTCTAATTGTGACTAAGGGAGGCGGCCCAGATGAATTGTCAGAAAATGATAAAGACATTGAGGAATTTCTGGAAAGCCAGGAGCAGGTGGAACGCTTTACGGTGGATGAGGAGCTGTTTTTCTCAGACAGCCAGTTGAAGGTGGAAAATGGCAAAAAGGCCACATTGCTCAACCCGGCAATGATTAGCAGCTTTGACATTGGGCAGCAAAAGTTTTATGATGGGGAGAACCGTGAAATTACCCAGATGCAAGATGGGGCCATTTACCTAGGGCAAAGGATTGCGTCACAGAATGGGCTGGAACCTGGGGATTGGGTGTCAATCTGCTCAGAGAATGGGTTTGCGAAAAAATTTCAGGTGGAAGGAACGCTGAAAGATGCGTTTATGGGGTCTGAGATGATGGGTACCCAGCGGTGCATCATAAGCGAAGGGGATTTTCAGGAATTACTCAAAGAGAGCGGGCTGCCCTATGGAAAGCTGTATTCCATTACCTGCAAAGATGTAAAAACTTTTCAGGAGGAGTACAATCATTGTGAGTTCTATGAAATGTTTTCCTGCGATAAGGAATTGGTGAGGACAACATATGTTATGGAAATGGTGATAGCGGCAGTGGTTTTGCTAGTCAGCCTTTGCTTGATTGCAATATCGGTAATTATGCTGCGGTTTACCATTGTGTTTACGGTAAATGAGGATTACAAAGAAATCGGTATCATGAAGGCGATTGGAATAAAGGACGCCTCTATCCGCAGGCTTTATATGGTGAAATACTTTGTGCTGGCGACAGCAGGGGCGTTGTGTGGATTTGTGGCAAGCATCCCATTCAGCCGTATGCTGTTGGCGCAGGTAATGGAAAAAATTGTAATAGAGAATGGGGGCGGCAGCATATTATTCCATCTTTTGGTCACCGCCCTGGTTGTGGCAGTGGTCGTGCTGTTTGGCTACCACAGCACAGGGAAAATCAAGAAGTTTACCCCTATGGATGCTATCCGAAACGGGAATAATGGGGAGCGTTTTAAGAAAAAGGGCATTTTTCAGCTAAAGGGCGCCCATGTCAAGGCAACTACCTTTCTGGCATGCAACGATGTATTGAGTGAAATGCGCAAATATATGGTGCTGCTGTTGACCAGTATGTTAGGGGTCTGGCTGGTGGTGATGCCAATCAACACAATCAATACGTTAAATTCCGATGGCATTGCGGCCTGGTTTGCATTATCCGAGTGCGACCTCTATCTGGTAGACGAGGATAAAGTAATGGAAGTGATTGCGGAAGGGACAAAGGAATCTTGGTACCAATATCTTAAGGAAACAGGGGAGCGTTTGGAGGACGGGGGCGTCTCAATCAAGGAATCTTTTACGGAAGTCTATTTTAAGCTTCGTATCCGCAACGGGGAAAAATCTTACAAATCTTTTGCCATCCAGGGGCTTGGGGTGTCTACAGAACAGTATTTTTATGACGAGGGGGAACCGCCTTTCTATGAGAATGAAGTGGCAGTCACCCATAGAGT
Source organism: uncultured Lachnospiraceae bacterium (assembly GCA_910585295.1). Classification (GTDB taxonomy): domain Bacteria; phylum Bacillota; class Clostridia; order Lachnospirales; family Lachnospiraceae; genus Petralouisia. The sequence goes on from CAJUDE010000042.1 coordinate 18,402, forward strand.
GGCTGAGAAAATTGGGGCTGGGCTTGGGGATACCGTATACATTGCAAGCGGGGGCCAGGAAAACCCCTATGTGGTGACAGCCATTTACCAATCCATGAATAATATGGGAGAGGGGATTCGGTTTACAGAAGCTGCAAAATTGGATTACGCAGAAGCTGCCGGAGGGTTTGGCGCGCAAATTATTTTGGAACAGAGTCCAAAGGAAGATGAGCTGCTTAAGACAGCCAAACAGATAAAAAAAATATTTCCAGAAGCGAAAGTCCAAACCACAAAAGAATTTGTCAGCAGCATGATTGGGGATATCGCAGATAAGATTGGGCCGTTGAAAATGTTGATTTTGGCCGTTGTGTTGGCAATAAATGTGCTGGTGGCGGTGCTGATGCAGAAAATGTTCCTGATTCGGGAACGGGGGGAGGTTGCCATGCTGAAATCCATTGGGTTTTCAGACCGTTCCCTGATAGGATGGCAGGCAAAACGCGTGATGGGCGTTCTATTTTTGGGGATTGCAATCGGCACCTTAACAGGCACGCCATTTTCTGAAATTACATCCGGCAGGGTATTTCAGTTAATGGGGGCAAAGAAAATAGAATTTGTGGTAAACCCTTTGGAAATATATGTGCTGTATCCAGCGATATTGTTTGTGGCTGCCGTGCTGGCATGCATCATTGCCATGCGGAGCCTGAAAAAGATATCGGTACAGGAAATGAGCCATATTGAGTAGGCATAGGATAGGAGGAAGGAAATGAAAGAAGCGCTGTGTGTAAAAGATTTATGTAAAACCTATGTGGCAAATAAAAGGCAGAACAATGTATTGAAAAATGTGAATTTCACCATTGGGCAAGGGGAAATGGTGGCGGTGATGGGGCCGTCTGGGTCTGGGAAATCCACGCTTTTGTACTGTGTGTCCGGCATGGACCGCCCTACTGCCGGGGAAGTGCTGTTAGATGGGAAACGGATTACGGATTTGAAGGAGAAGGAGCTGGCAAAGGTACGCCTTACAAGCATGGGATTTATTTTCCAACAGATGTATATGCTGAAAAACCTTTCTATTATGGACAATATTCTGCTTCCAGCTTACCAGGCAGGGGCTAAAGGGCGCGCCCGGCAGGAAATCAATGAATACTGCCTTGGGTTGATGCGCAAGCTTGGGATCCATGATGTCGCCGGGCATGACATTGCGGAAGTTTCCGGCGGGCAGCTTCAGCGTGCATGTATCTGCCGGAGCTTAATCAACAAACCCAAGATCCTTTTTGCGGATGAGCCGACTGGGGCATTGAACCGAAGCGCCTCGGAAGATGTGATGGCGCAGTTGAAGAAACTGAATGAAGAGGGCGCCACGATTATGCTTGTGACCCATGATATGAAAGTGGCTGCAAAATGCAGCAGGGTTTTGTATATTGTAGACGGGGACATCAAAGGGGAATTCTATATGGAGGAACATGACGGGGAGGAAAAAATCAGGGAGCGCAGTTTGAACCACTGGCTGATTGAAATGGGGTGGTAAGGGTATGGCGGACATTATAGTTGTGGAAGATAACGAGGAACTGGGGGCATTGCTCGCAGACTTCTTAAAGGCAGAGGGGTATGATGTATATTTGGCTGGGTCTGGGGAGGAAAGTTTGGAAATTTATGGGTCTGAGGGGGCGAAACTGGTGATTTTAGACTTGATGCTCCCAGGGATGGACGGGTTTGGCGTGTGCAGCAAAATCCGCGAGAAAGCCAATACGCCAATTATTATTGTAAGCGCCAAGGGAAACAAGGAAGATAAGCTGAATGGGCTGCTGCAGGGGGCGGATGATTATATAGAGAAACCTTATGACATTGATATCTTGTTGGCAAAGGTGAGGGGGATTTTCCAAAGAAGGTATTCTTCCGACGAAATTACAGACGGCAGCCTGCGGCTGGATAAAAGGGGACGCCATATTTACCTGGAAGGCAGGGAAGTGCCTGCAACGGCAAGGGAATTTGACTTGCTGCTCTACCTGATGGAGAACAAAGGGAAAGCGCTCCCAAAAGAAGAGCTGTTTTGCAAAATATGGGGGTTTGACAGCGAGAGCGAGCCGCAGACATTAACGGTCCATATCCGGTGGCTGCGGGAGAAGTTAGAAAAAGACCCCAAAAAGCCAAAACGGATTTTGACAGTCTGGGGCATTGGCTATCGGTTTGAGTAAAGAGGGAAGGCTATGAAAAAAATAAACCAATTGCTGCTGGCTGCCTTTTTGGGCAGCCTTGCCCTTTTATGCTTGGTGAACGCCTTATTGCCCCATATAGATGGCTCGGTGAACGGCAGGGAATACAAGATCTCCCTAAACAGGGTGGAGCGGGCAATTGAGCAGTTTGAACAAGAAAGGGGCAGGGCCGCAGAGGATTTAAAAGAGCTGGAAGGTTTTGCGGGAGGCGGAAAGTTCCCTTTGGTTGTGGGGCTTGAAGCCTTAGAGAACGGCGCAAGCCTTACAGGGCATAACGCAAGCCCTAGGCAGGGAGCAGGCTTTTCGGAGCCGGAACCTGGAGCCAAAGAAAAGGAATTTTGGGGGAACCTGGGCGGTGAATACGCAGTGGTTGCCTCTGAATATGCTTATTATAAAGTATATTACCTTTCAAAAAAAACTTCCAACCGTTCCGTTGTTATGTTGGTAAACCTGGTTGCCGGGTGCTTTATCCTGCTGTCATGGGCGTTGCTTTTGTATGTCAGGCAAAAAATCCTGCTGCCCTTTTTCCAGCTTTCCGGGCTGCCCTATGAGCTGTCTAAAGGGAACCTGGAAGTGCCGTTAAAAGAAAACAAAACCCGGTTTTTTGGGAAGTTTATGTGGGGCATGGACATGCTTCGGGAAAACCTGGAGAGGCAGAAATTACGTGAGCTGGAACTGCAGAAAGAAAAGAAAATGTTGCTGCTGTCTTTGTCACATGACATCAAGACCCCGCTGAGCGCCATCCATTTGTATGCCCAGGCTTTGAGCCGGAACCTGTACCAGGACGAGGGGAAAAAGCAGGAAATGGCAAGGGGCATTCAGGAAAAGGCAGCGGAAATTGAGGCCTATGTCAGTGAGATTGTAAAAGCCTCCAATGAGGATTTCCTTGATTTCCAGGTAGAGTGTAAGGAATTGTATATTGGGGAGGCATTGGGAAAAATCTACACCTATTATCAGGATAAAATGGAGTTAAACCTGGTGGAATTTTCCTGGGAGCCTTATCCAAACTGCCTGGTCTGGGGAGATTTGGACCGTTTGGTGGAAGTGATGCAGAATGTGGTGGAAAACGCCATTAAGTACGGGGATGGAAGGAAAATCCATATATCAGCCAGCCGGGAAGAGGAAGAATATCAAGTGTTGATTTACAATACGGGGTGTGGGCTTGCCCCAAGAGAGCTCCCCCATATATTCGACAGCTTTTTTCGGGGCAGCAATGTGGGGAAGAACCCAGGGAGCGGCCTGGGGCTGTATATCTGCCGGCAGCTTATCCATCGGATGGAAGGCGAAATTACCGCCAAAATCCGGGAGAAAGATGGGGAATTCTGGATGGAGGTTTGTATTTCCCTGCATCTGGCATAAAATTTCAAATATGCCCTGACGTTGTATTTGGAACTGTTAGGGGATACAAGGGCTTGTGGGATATTCCTGCCTATGCGTTATGCGTAGGCAGGATTTTTTCTCAAACAACCGTAAAATAATTGTTGACAAATAATATTATATGACGTATAGTATTAAATATCAAATAGTAATGTACATTAAATAATAATATTTGAAAAACAGTAAGGAGTGGTGGCATGGTATTTAACACAGGTGCGGCTCTTTTGGATGCAATCGTCCTGGCGGTTGTATGTAAGGAAGAAGAAGGCACGTATGGCTATAAGATCACCCAGGATGTACGGCAGGCGATAGAGGTATCCGAATCCACATTATACCCGGTGCTTCGCCGCCTGCAAAAAGATGGCTGTCTGGAAGTCTATGATGTGGAATGCGGGGGGAGGAACCGCAGGTATTATAAGATTACGGAAAGAGGGATGGCGCAGTTGCATCTGTACCGAACGGAATGGGTCAATTATTCTTCTAAAATTACAATGTTATTTTCGGGAGGAGAGTCAGCATGAGCAGAAATGAATTTATGATGCAGTTGGAATGGCTGTTGGAAGATGTGGCAGAAGAGGAAAAAAAGGAAGCATTATCCTATTATCGAAGTTACTTTGAAGATGCAGGCGTGGAGAATGAAGCGCGGATTTTAAAAGAGCTGGAATCACCAGAAAAGGTTGCCGCCACAATTAAGGCAGACCTGGGGATGGGGCAGGCTGCACAGGCAGGGGAATATACAGAGCGAGGATTTGAAGACAACAGGTTTGAGCAGAAAAATCCGGTGGATATCCGCAAAAGCACAGAAGGGCAGCAATCCCAGGGCAAAGCCTTTGGGAGGGGGGATACAGAACCAGAGATGGATTTTGGCCATACAGAGAAGGGGCAATATTATTCTGGATACCGTTCATCTAATAGCGGGGATGGGCGTTCCACCTATAGCGGCCGGTCTACAGCGGGGATCCTTTTGATTGTGGCGGTTGCCATAGTGACTAGCCCAATTTGGCTTGGTTTGATTACAGGAATTGGGGGAGCATTTTTAGGCGTGGCTATTTCAGCGATAGCCGTTACAGGGGCTTTTTACATTGCAGGCGGCGTATTGTTTGGCATAGGGATTGGCCAGATTGTGACAGGCGGCTTGGCGGTAGGGTTTGCATTGACTGGGATAGGGCTGTTGTTGTTGGCGTTGGCAATCCTTGGGACTGTGGTTTGTATTTGGGTTTGTGGGAAGCTGCTGCCGTGGATGTGCCGTTTGATTGGGAGAGTGTGGAACAGCGTGTTTTCTGGAAAGGAGAGAAGGGCATGAAGATTTTTACAAAGATAGCTTTGGCTGTAGCGTTGGTTTTTGTAGTGGTTGGCAGTATGCTGTGCGCAATTGGCCTTGGCATTGGGTTTCAATTTTCAGAGTTTTGGGATCAGGTAGAGGAAGGGGAATTCTCCATCGGCCCTATCCGGCATATTCCATTTATCAGCTTTGGAGACACTGGGTTTGGCTGGGATGGTTGGGACAGTTGGGACTTTGATTGGGAAGAGGGGGAGTTTGATTGGGTTGCCCAAGATAAACGAGATTTCAGTTTTTCTTGGAAAAACATTCAGAAAATTGAGATGGATTTGGATTACAGCGGGGTAAAGATTCTGGATGATAAAGCGGCGGGGGAGAACATCCTGGTAAATGTGGAATACCGTAATAAAAGCCACAAACACGAGGTGAAGGCGTATATGGATGGCGACACCCTAAAAATTAAGGACAGTGGGGACCGTAATTGGCGCAAGGATTCTTCCGTGGTATTGCTTACAATCCCCTCTGGCATCATGGAGCATGCCTGGCTGGAAAAAATAGAACTGAAACAGGGCAAAGGCTATATTAATGTGGGAATGCCATTGACAGCAAAGGAAATAAGTATTAAGGTAGGGGCAGGGGAATGTGAAGTATCAGAGAAATTGACCGCGGAGAAGGAAATTTCCGTAAATGTAGACGCAGGGAAGGTTGGCTTAGAAGAGCTGGATGCTAATAAGGTTAAATTGGAAGGCGGAGTAGGGGAGCTTACGGCAAGCTTGCTTACGGCAGATACCATCGAGATAGAAGGCGGGATAGGGAATATTGAAGTGGAGGCCGCTGGGGAAGAGGCAGATTATAGTTACGACATTCAGTGCGGGGTAGGGACCGTGGAAATTGGGGATCATGAATATAGCGGGCTTTCTTCTGGCGGCGCTATCAATAATCCAGGAAATAAGAAAATAGAAATTGACTGTGGCATTGGGAATGTGGAAGTCTCTTTCCAGGGGCGGTAGCATATGATTTGCCTGCATGGCAGGAGTTTTTAGAAAGAAGGAGTTAATATGGAACCTAAGAGATTATTTAAGTCAAGGAAGAACAGAGTGATTTGCGGCGTATGCGGCGGTGTGGGGGAATATTTTAACATTGACCCAACGATTATCCGTTTACTGTTTGTGCTGTTAGGCTGCACTACAACAGGCATCTTTGTATACCTGGTGGCGGCAGTGATTATGCCAGACGAATTTTAATGGAATTTGGGAAAAGGCGCGCGGGCTGTTTCAGGCTTTCAAGCCCCGCAAGGCGGAAGGGATTGTGTTTTGAACGAAAAAGGTGGGAAGCGGTTCATATCAGCTTCCCGCCTTTTTATGTATCCGTTACGGTTATTTCTTTACATAAAGCATATCTACCTGCAAAATATGGGTGACTAGCCAGTTCGCTAGAAATCCCAGTAACTCTTCTGCAGTATCGTTTTGGCTGTTAAAGTCCTCGCCCAGGGAATCGAAGTCAAATTCCATCAATTTATCCTCGAATTTGCGGTGCAGGGCAATATGGTCCTCAATCCCCGCATAGTTGATGCTTCGCTGGTATTCTTCTTCATGGGCAAAATGGGTTCTGGTATAGTTAATCAGCTCAGAAATTAAATGTATCAGGTTGTCGGTCTTGTCCTGAAGGAAATCATCATGCAATAATTGATGCGTTTCTTCTGCCAGCTCAAACAGCCGGGTATGTTCCTGGTCGATAGTTTGTATACCAGTGTAATATTCCGGTTTCATTTCATACATAATTCCATCTCCTTGACATAAAATAATTGCCGCCGCAAAATAGGCGGAAGTAAAAGTCCTGCCGACGGCTACCATTATTTTACAGCCAATTTTCCTAAGAATCAAGACGCCTTAGAGGAAAAATGTCAAAATCTTGGCAACAAGAAGGCGCCTTTATAATGAAAATGAATTGTAAGGTTCAGTTTGTGCGAACAGTGAGAAAAGGGAGACTTACCTTTTGGAAGGTAGGGTAAGGGCATAGTAATCTATGCGCGCCCTAAGGCATACCATGTGTATTGTATTATGTTATGCCTTAGGGCGCGGCGCAATGGGCCTTTTTGAAGATACAGCCTGGAAATTCTATTTTTTTCGTTATATAATAGAAATGGCTATACCATATAGGGAAATGCCATGGGGAGCCAGACAGGAGGAAGATATGGATTATATTTTTCAAATTATTTTATTTGTTGGGGTTGGGCTGAGCCTGAACCAAGTTGTGAACTTGATATACAGGCTTGCTTCCAAGAAAACAAATACCATCCATTTAAGGTTTTTAAAAAGCATTATCAATGTGATGATTGACATTGTCGTAATCTATAGTTTGGTCCAGCAGTTTGAAATCACCAAAGATATCAGCAAGGCTTTGCTGCAAAGCGGTACGTTGATTGTGGCAATCGCCACATTTGCCGCCCAGCACGCATTGGCAAATGTGATAAGCGGTATTTCTGTGTCGGCCTCAAAGCCTTATAATGTAAATGAGAAAATTAGGGTTATCCAGGGCGGGACTGTGATTGCGGAAGGGATGGTTATGGATGTGACCATACGGCATACGGTAATCCGGCAATTCAATGGGGAGTGCTGCATTGTCCCCAATTCCATAATGGATTCTGCAGTTATTATAAATACAAATTATACGGAGAATGTTGGGAACTTTATAGAAGTGCCAGTGTCTTATGAATCAGATATTGATAAAGCAATTTATCTTATGAAAGAAATATGCGAAGACCATCCATTGACAATTGACACCGATAAAAGCAGTGTGACCGTAAGTAATTTTGCAGCGGATGGCGTTACGCTCAAAACAACGATATGGACGAAAAACTTAAATGACAGTTTCCGTGCCTGCAGCGACATAAGGGCAGACTTGGTAAAAGGGTTCAGGCAAAATGGCATTGAGATACCATATCAGACAGTGACGGTACATAATGGGGAGAAGCCATAGGAGGCAATATATGGAAAGAGAATATATCCTGCGGCTTTTGCATGCCCAGGCAAACATCAATGGGCATATTATAGGGGCTGCGGTTGGCTCTGGGATGACCGCCAAATTTGCAGTGATGGGAGGGGCTGATTTCCTTTTAGCCCTTAGCGCTGGAAAATACCGCATTATGGGAAGAAGCTCTTATGCAGGCTACCTTTGCTATGGCAACAGCAACCGTACGGCAATGGAGTTAGGGACCAGGGAATTGCTGCCAATTATACAGAAAGTCCCAGTATTGTTTGGGCTGTTTGCATCCGACCCAGAAGTGCATTTATATGAATACCTGAAAGGGATAAAAGAAAATGGGTTTTCAGGCATTGTAAATTACCCCACGATATCTTTGGTTGACGGGCAGTTCAGGGAAGCGCTAGAAGAGGACGGGAACACTTACCAGAAAGAAGTGGAGGCCATCCGGCTTGCCCATTACCTGGATCTATTTACAGTGGCGTTTGTCACAAACGGGGAAGAGGCGGGGCAGATGGTAGAGGCGGGGGCTGACGTTATTTGCGCCCATTTAGGGCTGACTAAAGGAGGCTTCCTTGGCGCAAAGAGGTCAATTTCCATTCAGGAAGCAAAGAAGATGACAGACAGCATTTTTGCAGTATGCACAAAAAAGAACCCGGATGTTTTGCGTATGGTGTATGCAGGCCCTGCAAATACGCCGATAGACATGCAGTATATTTACCAGAATACGTCCTGCCAGGGCTATATTGGCGGCTCCACTTTTGAACGCATCCCTACGGAACGGGCAATCTATAACACAACCAAGGCATTTAAAAGCTATGGGAGCCTGGATGAAAACGACCCTATGGTAAAACTGATCAATGGGAACTGGAATGCTGGGGATTATACAGAATTTATCAAAAAATATATCGAAGAGCATTATATGAAAGAGATACAATTGTCTGACCTTGCCGTGGTTGTCCATGTGACCCCTTCCTACCTTAGCACCAAATTTAAGAAGGAAATGGGCATTTCTTTTACAGAGTATTTGGTGACATACCGTATCAATAAGGCCAAGGAGGTATTGAAAGGCAGTAAGGTTTCTTGCAAGGAGGCTGCCGCCGCAGTTGGCTATAGCGACTATGCCCAGTTCAGCAAAATGTTTAAAAAATATACTGGCGTTACGCCTTATAGTTTCCAAAAAAGTAGTAGTGAGTCGGGAAACCTAAGATAAACACAAGATAATATAATGATAAAACTAGAAAAGAAAATAATAAACACAAGTTTTCATAATATAAACACATAGGAATGGGAGAAGAAAAAGGGTAGAATCTAGATATGGGAAACGAGGGGGGATATAGCAAACCAGAAAGGAGCGGGATTGGAGATGAAAACAATAGCAATTGCCGGAACCTTTGATACAAAAGGAAAGGAATTCCTGTATGTGAAGAATCTTGTGGAAGAGCTGGGCATGGCGCCTTATATGATCCATACAGGCGTATTTCCGCCAGTATTTGAGGCTGATGTAACAAACAGTGAGATAGCGGCTGCCGCTGGGCATGATATTGATGAAATCGTGAAAAGGAAAGACAGGGCCTTAGCGACGGAAGCGCTGTCAAAGGGAATGGAAATTTTGGTTCCCAAATTATACCAGGAAGGCAAGTTCGACGGGATTATCTCATTTGGGGGGTCAGGCGGGACATCCCTTGCAACGCCGGCAATGAGGGCGCTCCCGATTGGGGTCCCCAAAGTGATGGTTTCTACCATGGCGTCAGGGAATGTGTCCCAGTATGTAGGGACAAGCGATATTGTAATGGTCCCATCTATTGTGGATGTGGCGGGCTTAAATAAAATATCCAGGACAGTTTTTAAAAATGCCGTACTGGCAATTGCTGGAATGGTTGGGCTGGGGGACGGGCTAAAAGAAGAAACGGCGGATGATAAGCCCATGGTGGCCGCCACAATGTTTGGCGTGACAACCCCTTGCGTGGACCAGGCAAAGTCCTATTTGGAAAGCCATGGCTATGAGGTGCTTGTGTTCCATGCCACAGGCACAGGCGGGAAGACTATGGAAGCGCTGATTCGGGAAGGCTTTTTCCAGGGAGTTTTAGACTTGACGACAACAGAGTGGTGCGACGAGATCGTGGGAGGGGTGCTTGCAGCAGGCGAGGACAGATGTGAGGCGGCAGTGAAATGCAAAGTGCCGCAGGTGGTTTCCGTGGGAGCCTGCGACATGGTGAATTTTGGGCCGATTGACACAGTGCCAGAACAGTTTTCGTCCAGAAATTTATATAAACATAACCCGACGGTTACGCTGATGCGCACGACTGTTGCAGAAAACCAAAAGATTGGTGCGAAGCTGGCGGAAAAGTGGAATAAGTCAGAGACAAATATGGCTGTGATGTTGCCAGAACAAGGGGTGTCCATGATTGACGCCGAGGGACAGCCGTTTGAAGGCAAAGAGGAGCGGGCGGCGCTGTTTGACGCAATCCAGAACGGGATTGACAACGCTAATGTAGAAATATTGAAACTGGGCTGCAATATCAATGATAAGGCGTTTGCAGAGGCGGCAGCCCAGAAATTGATAGACCTTATGGAGAAACAATAACATATTGCAAAGAATAGGGAGGAACGGAAATGTTAAGAAAAACAAGAAGTGAAATTATGGATGATTTTAAGGCACAGGTAGCTCAGGGCAAAATCCTTGTGGGCGTAGGCGCTGGAACCGGGATCACAGCAAAGTGCAGCGAAAAAGCAGATGTGGATATGCTGATTATCTACAATTCTGGACGTTTCCGTATGGCGGGGCGCGGCTCCCTTTCCGGGCTGTTGTCCTATGGGGATGCAAATGCGATTGTACAGGAGATGGGCCAGGAAGTCCTCCCAATTGTAAAAAAGACCCCAGTGCTTGCAGGCGTATGCGGGACAGACCCATTCCGGGTTATGGATATCTTTTTGAAACAGTTGAAAGACCAGGGATTTAACGGGGTGCAGAATTTTCCGACGGTTGGGCTGATTGACGGCAAATTCCGTGCAAACCTGGAAGAGACAGGCATGGGGTATGGGCTGGAAGTGGATATGATTCGGGAAGCGCATAAGCTGGATATGCTTACATGCCCTTATGTATTTGAGCCAGAGCAGGCAAAGGCAATGGCAGAGGCAGGCGCGGATATTTTGGTTGCGCATATGGGGCTTACCACAAAGGGTTCTATCGGTGCAGAGACAGCGGTGACCTTAGATGACTGCTGTGTGAAGATCCGCGAGATTATCAAGGCTGGACGTGAGGTGAACCCAGATATTATGGTAATTTGCCATGGAGGCCCGATTGCTGATCCTGAAGACGCAGAATATGTAATCAAGAATGTTCCAGAAATCGACGGGTTCTTTGGGGCGTCTTCCATTGAACGCCTTGCTTCTGAGAGGGGAATGACCGCACAGGCAGCAGCATTTAAAGCAATTGCAAAATAAAGAAATGGTTTTTAAGGCTCCGGTTTGGCATACCGGAGCCTTATTCGTAACGCTGTACAGCCAATAACTGTGGCGCAGGCGGGCGGCTATATAGAAACGGCTGTTTTCCAGCCCTAACACGGATGTGCTGAAGATCCTGTGAATGAATACCGCCGCTGTTGGAACGACTTGCAATCTGGTTCATATTCCGTGTCTGTGAGCTGGAGCATGGCCTGATGTTTGTGCCGCAGTTTTTGTCTTTCTTGGGCCTTGCCATTCCATAATTCCTTTCTGAAAAAATGTATTCATAATATAAGCCGATTAGGGGGTGTTGGTGGAGAGTGAAAAGGAACTTTTGATAGAAATATTTTAGATTTTTTCATGATGGGGACAATCACGCTGCGGCTATTCACAATAGGAGCCAGTCTGCATATTTGAAAAATTGTGCAGGAACCGAGAGCATTATCCAGAATTCGGGATTTTGTTCTTATTCTTATTGGTTGAAACTAGAAAAATCTTATCCCGAATTTTCAAATATTAAGCCTTGATTATTAAGGACATCTGAACAAAACTTGATATAATCTATGTTTCGGTATAACTTTTTATTTCAGAACTGGCATAAAAGGCATTGTTTATTTAAAGTGATAATGATATATTATTAAGTGGGAAATGTCTTTGTAATTATAGGCTTACACAGAAGAGGGGGAGTATAAAGAAATCCACAGATGAAAATGCGGCAAAGGGTAATATGCTGTTTTGAGAAATAATAAATTTTCTATGTCTACAAATATAGAGAGAATATTGATAAATTCATTATATTTTTGTAAGTTAATTTAGAAACAGTAGATATGAAAGGGGATTTATTCTATGGGATATCAAGATGAATGGCTTCTATTAGAGTCGGAAGATGATATTGATGAAGTGGAACACAGACAACCAACAGAAGAATTTTTGTTCTATCAGGCAGTAACTAATGGTGATATGGAGGCAGTCAGAAAGAATTGTGAGCAGGAAAGATTCCTAGACACTGAGGGAGTCGGGATCTTGTCTAGGAATTCAATTACGAATCTAAAATATCATTTTGTAATTACAACGGCGATGATTACCCGGTTATGTAAGCAAAAAGGTATGGAGCTTGAGCAGTCTTTCAGAATGAGTGATTTTTATATTCAGAGATTGGATGATGTACACTCAATACAGGGAGTACGGGACCTTCACGATGCGATGGTTTTGGATTATACAGAAAAGATGCGAAAAATCTGTCGCAGTGATACGAATTCCAAGCATATCAGCCTTTGCAAAGAGTATATTTACTCCCATATCAAAGAACGTATTACGATTGAGGATTTAGCAGATGAGCTTGGGGTATCTGCTAGTTATCTGTCTCGGTTGTTCAAGAAAGAAACTGGTGATTCAGTCAGTGCCTACATACGCAGGCAAAAGGTTGAGATGGCTAAAAATCTGCTGCAGTATAGTGAATATTCAATGATTGATATTGCAAACCGTTTGTCTTTTTCCTCGCAGAGTCATTTTATACAGCAGTTTCGGGAATATGTTGGCATGACTCCGAAAAAATATCGAGATTTGAATCATATGATTCAATGGGATATTGAGATAGATTCATAAGATGATATATATGAAAAATAGCAGATGAAAAAAGATGGGTTATTTGAATGGCGCTGATATTATTTCTGTCAGGTGTTAATCTTGCGGCTTCAGCTTTTGACACAACTTTGCCTGGTTATGTGCTTCCTAATTCAAAAGGTGGCCTATCAGTTCTGGTAATTGTTACATCCTGTTCTGGTATTGCTATGATTGTTGGTTTACAAGGGGCGAATTATCTCGCCCCTTTGAGCAGTTTTTTCATAGTATGATTACATACTTCAGAGGATCATCTGAATGTTGTTCTCATCTTTAAGAAGGTTGGCAGGGATATAATTACTGTCAAGTTCTTTGCCATTTAGAATAAGTTTTTTGTATCCAGCTTCTTGTTTGTCCGGATTCTCAATAAGGATACGCAGGTGTTTTCCGCGGAAATCCTTCTCTATCTCCAGATGTGTCCAATATTTTGGAATAGACGGGGACAAAAGTATGCCATCTAAGTCGGGGCGAAGTCCTAAGATTCCTTCGATACATCCGACCATCATAGTTGAGGCAGTTCCGGTCAGCCAGTGGACATGTGAACGTCCCGGATGTTCGCTGGCGCGTCCTTCTGTGAATTGGCCATAGCAGTAAGGCTCCAGACGGCGCAGCTCTGCATGGCTATTCCATGCGGCAGGCGCATTCTCCATAAAGTATGTGAAAGCACGTTCTCCATGTCCGCACAGAGCTTCTGCAAGAACCAGCCATCCCTGGGATTGGGAGAAGATACCTGCATTCTCTTTTGTTCCCTGATTATAGATGACAGCCAGGGCTCCGTCGAAAGCATTGGCGTGGTAGGGGGGATCCATTAGGAGCGCGCCATATTCGGTATTTAATTGTTCATAGACATTTGTAAGGACTGTATCAGCCTGCCAAGCGGTCGCAAGTCCGCTTATGACAGACCAACTCTGTGGATTTAGCCACAGATTGGCCTCCAGATCTTTTGCGGCGCCGATTTGTTTTCCAGTTTCTGTATATCCGCGGATAAAGCGGTCCTGGTCCCAGCACAGGTTTTGAATAATGTCACCTGTCTCATACTGCTTTTTTTCCAGATATGTAACATATTTTGTATCTTTCATGTGCTGAGCAAATTTTTTTAAAATGGTCATTGCATAATAGAACTGCATTGCAACAAATGAGGATTCACCATTCGCACCCAAACGCAGGCAGTCATTCCAGTCTGCATAAAGTCCGGCAGGCATGCCGTGAGGTCCAATATGGTCAAATGAGAAAGTGATTGCACGTTTCAGGTGTTCATAGACACTTGCCTCATCTTTGTCCGCGAATGGAATAACTTCGTTTAGAAATTCCAGATTTCCAGTTTCGGAAATATATTTGTATATAGTTGGAAAGAGCCACAGAGCGTCATCGGCACGATAGGCCGGATGGCCGGTTTCCTGTCGGTAAGAGGCGTCGTCTGGCGTATCCTCATGTCCCGGATTGTGTGTGAATTTTACAAGAGGAAGTCCTCCTCCGTTGCTTACCTGCGCAGAGAGCATAAAGCGAATCTTTTCTGCAGCCAACTCTGGTGCAAGATGGATGATCCCCTGGATATCCTGTACAGTATCACGGTAACCATAACCATTGCGAAGGCCGCAGTAAATGAAGGAAGCGGCACGGGACCAGATAAATGTCATGAAGCAGTTATAAGCATTCCAGGTGTTTATCATCGTGTTAAATTCCGGACTGGGTGTGTTGACTTTCAGATGGCCTAATTTTTCATTCCAGTATTTTTTTAATATCAGCAGTTCCTGTTCCATTGTTTTTGCAGGGTCGGCATAAATTTCAAAGAGGGCAGACGATTCATCGAAGCTGCCTGCTCCAAGCAGAAAAGCAATTGTTTTTGTCTCTCCCGGAGACAGCGTGATGCAGCAGGAGAGAGCGCCGCAGGAATTTTCATTGTAGCTGGTTACATTTCCAAGATCGCCCGAAATGATTCCCTGAGGATTGCCGTATCCATGATATTTTCCGAGAAAATGTTCTTTTTCCCCGCAGTAGGAGGATACGTCAGAACCCGCAAGGCCAAAGAAACGTTCGGTTACTTTTTTTTCATCGACCTGTTTATTCTCTGGAAGTGCATCCAGGTTTCCGTGGATCTGCTGGATAATCTGATTCTTTTTAAACAGGGTTTTTGTTATGAAGAGGGAATATTGCAGGTTTACCTGATCCTGCTCGTAATTGCTGTGATTTGTAAATTCGGCATAGCCGGTTAAAGTAAGGGTTCTGGTATGTGAGGAATCGTTTGTTATGGAAAGTCCCCATACTTCATAGGATTT
The DNA here is from genome assembly GCA_910585295.1 of uncultured Lachnospiraceae bacterium. GTDB lineage: Bacteria > Bacillota > Clostridia > Lachnospirales > Lachnospiraceae > Petralouisia. The sequence goes on from CAJUDE010000042.1 coordinate 33,572, forward strand.
TCCTAAAGGGACATAATAGGATGCTTCTGAACTGATTCCATCATATGTAGCGGTCATTCTGGTATAACCCATGCCGTGATGGCATTTACTTTTGTAACGGTCAAGATCTTTTCCAACTGGCTGCCAGGAGGCAGACCAGAAATCCTTAGAGTCATTATCGCGGATGTAAAGATACCGTCCAGGCTGGTCAAAACTGTTGAAAATATAACGAAGGATTCGTCCGTTTGCGCCGGATTTGGCAAAGCTGTAACCGCCCGCATTATTGGAAATGATTGCGCCATATTCTGGAGAACCCAGATAATTTACCCAGGGTCTTGGCGTATCTGGGCGGTCAATGATATATTCTCGGTTTGTATCATCAAAAAATCCATATTTCATATTAATTTATTTGTCCTTTCCTTTTATTATGGGGTAAAGATATCTTTAATCCCAACATCATAAAATGTACAGAATATTGTGCGGTAGGATTGCTGCTTTCGTAATCTTACAGAAGATTTACTATGATAGTATGCATGTCATCTGATAATGCGGTAAGCATTTTTCGGGGAATACTGACAAAAGCATCTTCATTTATCGAAAGTTCATTTCCATCACAGGAAGCAGAATCAATAATATAATCCCCAAAGTCTTTGAATGCTTCATTTTTATAGATAACAGTGAAGTTTTTACCCGCAAAAGGAGTAGTAATAGAAGCAGTCCCATCTGTGTCGAATTGGCAAGCCTGAAGCTTTGGATATAGGATCAGGTCTCCGGCTTCCCCGCGGACACCAAAAACTTCAGTGATCATCGTCATCATAAACCAGCTTGCCGCGCCAGTCAGGTACTGATACATCCCTCGTCCATCGGAGCGAAAATATTCCGGAAGTCCAGGATAGATATGGCTGGTATCAAAATCCAGAGCGGTATCAGCAAGTGTTTTCAGTGCTTTCCATCCTTCTTTTACAAATCCCCTGCGGTACAAAGCATTAGCATACATAACTGTCATATGGGAGAACACCGCTCCGTTTTCTTTTTCTCCGTATGCAAATCCAAACATACGTCCCATATCAAACTTAAGCTCATGAAAATCAGTATTCAGGCGGTAACCTCCAATTTCTTGCCGATAGAGATAGTGGTCGGCGCTCTTTGTGATTTTTTCAATTTGGTTGTCTTCCGCAACTCCGCTCATGATAGCGAAGACCTGGCCGGTCAACATCATGCGTACACGATTCCCAAAAAATCCTTCAACGGCATGTCCGTGATTATCGTAATAGCTGTTAAACCAGCCCTCCTCGCCTGGGCTGTCAATCCATTCATGCATTCTTAAATGTCCTATAAGCCAATTTGCTTTTTGGATCAGATTGACAGCAAGAGCCGAAAGTGGGATATTAACACATCTGCCGCTGATTCTATGACGGCACCGGCTCAAGTAATCCGACAATATTTTATGTTTTTTACTGATATCATCAAAGGTATCCATGTCATTTTCCAACAAAACCGTAATTTCTTCCATGAGTTCAACTGTATGGGTGGAAGAATAACGGTTTAAAAGGCGGATCATTGCCGCAAGATTCAGCAGGTTGCCGGCATAAGCGCAGGTGAAAGCAACGCTTTCGCCGTGTTCAGGGGCCATATCCAGAGCGTCGTTCCAGTCAGCGCCCCTGAGTCTGTAAATATTATGGTCTCCTACCTCATAAAAGGCAGTCAACTGTTGGATGAGAAGATGCTCTAAGACGCTTCCAGTATAGATGTCATTTTCGTTGGTACACTGTTTACTGCCCTGTTCCGAATGCCACATGGCATCTATTTCGGTTCCGCGCATAGTTTGTGCATCTTTAAAGTAGGAAATCTGTTTGTTTAGTATTTCAATATCTCCCGTCTGATCTATATAAAGCTTTGTTGTCATCAATGGCCAAAGTGCATGATCCATCCACACTCTTGCGATTCCGTTTCGGTCTGCAAGAAAATTGCCATCCCCGTCTCCGATAATCGTTGCATTGGTTCCGTCAATACGGACACCGCCAAAATTCATGGTGATCATACATCTAACGCTTTCAGGGTCCATCAGCAGTAAGGAAAGGCAGTCCTGCCACAGATCTCTCCATCCGCGTCCGCCTCGCCCATAGTCATGATGCGGAAGAAAAGAGCAGCCAAACAATCGGCGAAGGAAAGGCTGAAAGCAGATCCATTTCATCAGATGGTCAAAATCAGGTTCGTTTGTATGCAGGTTTACTTTCACCTGCTCCTGCCAGTATGTTTTTGTATCTGAAAATGCCTGTTTCACTTTGTCTGCGGTATTGTATTTTTCAAACAGATTAAGGATTGTTTTTTCGTTGTCTTCCACACCGATGAGAAGAATATAGTCTGCTTTTTCTCCGGGGGCAAGAGAGAGGGTTTCAAAACGGAATGCCCCCATTGCTTCTTTTCCAGCAGTATGGATAGGCGCCGGATATCCGGGATATTGTTCATATACGGCGCGGGGGTGCGTAAAGCTTCCGCCCTCACCGATGAAATCTTCTACAGTTGGATAGAAGCTCTTCGGCATATTGCCGTTTCCCGTACATCCCATGACATAATAAATATGCTTATTCGGGCGGTGTCCCTTTTCATCAAATGACATGGTAGGGCAGACGAGGACACCGTAGTTGTTTGTATTTATGCGGTGAAGCATAGAGGTGACATTGCGGTGGTCGCGGATGTTGTCTGCACTGCGGCCATAGATGGGAACAGCGGCATAAGCGGTTAAATCCTGCGTGTTTTCTGAATGGTTCTGCACAGTTATATACATGATTTCCGCATTGCAGTCTTTTGGAATAAAGGAGGTAACCGTGGATGATAACTGGTGGATTTTTGAAAATCTTTTCAGGGTATGCCACATGAAACCTGCAGTCAGTTCGCTTTCATCCTGCATTGCAGAAAATTGAGCGCTTTCTTGTTCGGCGGAAGCCCCGGCGGCTGAGTATACATCTATGTCGTTTTTCAGTAACCAGAAGTTACGGGTAGATCGGTTATTGTGTAGGTTCTCAGAGCTTACCGGTTCTAATAGGAAGGTTTCCTGATCAATCTTAGCGTCTCCTCCGAGTTTTGGTGTGACGGAACTCTTCAGTCCTGTTTCTGACGCAAGGGGGAAGTATAAATAACTTGTATTTTCTGGCTGCTTCATTTGAAAGCTGCCGTGTTCATCAATAAATTTCAAATGATACAATCTTTAAGCTCCTTTCATTTATATATTTATATAGAAAACATCATAGAGGAAATCATATATAAAAAAAATAAAATACATGTGAAAAATATCAGAATCATGACCTAAATTATATGAAACCATTTATGGGTTTTCGCCCAAAAAGTAAAAGATTTAAAATGTGTCATAAATTTGACATTTTTGTAAGAACCTTTGTATAAACGAAAAAATATTTTAATTATAATTTGCCCATCAATAAAAGTGAAGCCAACGCTTCATCAAATAATAGAAGGAGGATTTTTCAAATGAAAAAGAGAGTAGTTAGTATTATGTTGGTCGTTGCTATGGCAGCAGGCACATTGGCTGGCTGCGGAAAGACGTCTGGCTCTGGAAGCAGTGACGCGGCAGGCGGGGAGGAAGGAAAAGTTATCAATATTTATAGCTGGAATGACGAATTTCGTAAGCGCGTGGAAGCAGTTTATCCGGAAGTAAAGAAAACGTCTAAAGATGGTACAGTGACTACTTTAAATGATGGCACGGAAATCCACTGGATCATCAATCCCAATCAGGATGGTGTGTATCAGCAGAAGTTAGACGAGGCGTTGCTGAAGCAGGCGGATGCAGCGGCTGATGACAAAATTGATATCTTTCTGTCGGAAACGGATTACGTAAATAAGTATACAGACGCAGCTGCAGACGCTGCTATGCCGTTAAAGGATCTTGGGATTGACCCGGATACAGATCTGGCGGATCAGTATGAATTTACAAAAGTTACAGCTTCTGATACCGAGGGTGTACAGAGAGGCTCTACATGGCAGTGCTGTCCGGGGCTGCTGGTATATCGACGCGATATTGCAAAAGAGGTATTCGGGACAGATGATCCGGAAAAAATCGGGCAAAAAGTAATGGATTGGGATACTATAAAAGCGACGGCAGAAGAATTGAAAGCAAAGGGATATTATACATTTTCTTCTTATGCAGATACTTTCCGGCTGTATGGCAATAGTATTGAGGCGTCATGGGTGAGCCCTGGTGAGACAACGATTAAAGTTGACCAGAAGATTATAGACTGGGTGAACACTTCTAAAGAATGGCTGGATGCAGGATATCTGGATAAGAATGTAAAGGGCCAGTTTAATGATGACTGGAATAAAGCGATGGGTTCTGCCTCTAAAGTATTCGCGTTCCTTTTACCAGCATGGGGAATTGATTTTAATCTGAAGCCAAACTGGGACGGTGATGATGGTGTATGGGCTGTTACTAATCCTCCGCAGGAGTACAACTGGGGTGGTTCCTATGTGCATGCATGTACCGGTACGGACAATCTGGAGCATGTAAAAGACATTATTCTTGCAGTGACGGTTGATAAGGATAATCTGCTAAAGATTTCAAAGGACTATTCAGATTTTACAAATACAAAAAGCGGTATGAAAACAGCTGCGAAAGATAGCTCTTTCGCATCAGAGTTTCTTGGAGGCCAGAATGCGTTTGAATATTTTGTGCCGGTTGCGGAAAATATTAAGATTGCTCCTCTTTCTGCTTATGATCAGGGCTGTGTTGAATTGATCCAGAATGCGTTCAGCGATTATTTACAGGGAAAAGTCGACTATGATAAAGCGAAAAAGAATTTTGAAACAGCGATTATAGAGCGTTATCCTGATATTACTGAGATTCAGTGGCCGGAATAGGCAAAAATGATGTGGGGCGCTGCCTGCCCCACATCATACGGAAAAAGAAAGGAATGACAGTTTATGAAACAAAAACATAAAAAAGTTGATTATTCAAAATGGGGTTATATTTTTATTCTTCCATTTTTTATAAGTTTTTTTATTTTTTCTTTTATTCCTCTGGTAGATACTATCCGGTATAGTTTTTTTGAATATTACCGTTCAGGAATTAAAGAGATTGGGCCCAATTTTGTCGGGATGCAGAATTATGTGAGCCTTTTAGGGTCGGATATGCTGAAATATGCAGGAAATACGCTGGCTTTATGGATCATAGGATTTATTCCTCAGATCGTGATTGCTTTAGTGCTTGCAGAGTGGTTTGTAGACGCAAGGCTTAAGATTCATGGAACGCAGTTTTTTAAAGTTGTGATCTATTTGCCGAACCTGATCATGGCATCCGCATTTGCAATGTTGTTTTTTACTATGTTTTCAACAAATGGCCCGGTTAATTCTATTCTTATGTCTATAGGGCTTATCAGTCAGCCGATTGATTTCTTGGGTTCTGCGTTGGGTACCAGGTCTCTGGTTGGGTTTATGAATTTTTTGATGTGGTTCGGAAATTCAACGATTATGCTAATGGCTGCAATTATGGGAATCAGCCCGGATGTGTTTGAAGCGTCTGAATTAGATGGGTGTAACAGTTTCCAACGGTTTTTCTATATAACATTACCGCAGATACGGCCGATTCTTGCATATACATTGATTACGGCTATCATCGGTGGCCTGCAGATGTTTGATGTTCCGCAAATTTTGACTAATGGGCAGGGAACTCCTGACCGTACGTCTATGACCCTAATCATGTTCTTAAATAGTCATTTAAAGAGCAAAAATTATGGTATGGCGGGCGCGCTGTCAGTTTACCTGTTTATCGTCAGTGGTATTCTGTGCTTCTTTGTATATCGTATGACAAATAATGATGATTTGGACGGTTCAAAAGCAGCAGCGAAAAAAGCCAAAAAACAGCAGAGGAGGAGATAGGTTTATGAAATCAAAACAGCCAAATCACTTGCGGAGTATAATTGCGCATATTGTACTGGTTATCCTGTCGTTTATGTGCTTGTTTTTCTTCTATATTCTGTTTATCAATGCAACGCGGTCACATGCAGACTTGCAGAAAGGCTTTTCGGCATTGCCCGGAAGTTATTTATTGAAAAATCTGAGTAATGTTGCCAATGACGGAACATTTCCAATGTTTAGGGGAATCATAAACAGTTTGCTTGTGTCTGGCTGCTCTGCGGCAATCTGTACATATTTTTCGGCATTGACAGCTTATGGGTTGTATGCGTATAACTTCAAATTAAAAAAGATTGCGTTTACATTTATCATGGCGATCCTTGTAATGCCGACTCAGGTAACGGCAATGGGGTTTCTGCGATTGATTACGAATATGGGAATGTATGACTCTTTGCTTCCTTTGATTATTCCCTCAATTGCTTCCCCGTCTGTATTCTATTTTATGCACAGTTACCTGCAGTCATCGCTTCCGCTGTCTCTTGTTGAAGCGTCAAGAATTGACGGTTGCGGAGAATTCCGTACTTTCAATCAGATTGTGCTTCCGATAATGAAACCGGCGATTGCGGTACAGGCAATTTTTAGCTTTGTAGGTTCATGGAATAATTATTTCGTTCCAGCGCTGGTTATTCAGTCGAAGGAGAAAATGACAGTACCGGTTTTGATTGCAACGCTTCGAGGCGCTGATTATATGAACTTTGACATGGGTAAGATTTATACAATGATCCTGGTAGCGATTGTGCCAATTATTATCGTATATCTGTGCCTTTCCAAGTTTATTATTGCGGGTGTTACTCTTGGTGGTGTAAAAGAATAATAAATTTTGAACGACTGTCATAGTGTAAGCTTTTTAATCATGAAGAGCGGCTATGGCAGTCTTATTATTTCTCTTTTTGATTTAGAAGAGCGATAAATACAGCAGTACGTTGGGAATAGGTATAAAAGGAGGAGAAAATTATGAATCACAGTGGTACGTTAAATTTACAGCGCTCAAAGAGGGAGCTTATGCATGCAATATTAGCACGAAGAGCGGCGGCGGAAGGCATGGTTTTATTAAAGAATGAGGGAATACTTCCACTTAAGCGCCCCATATCTATTGCCCTGCTGGGTGGTGGTGCGGTTCAAACAGTTAAAGGAGGCATTGGTTCGGGAGATGTCAACAACCGGGAAAGTATATCTGTATATAAAGGCTTAAAGGCAGAGAATGTTATGGTTACAAGTGAGAATTGGATCACAGATTATGAAAAGCGTTATGAGGATGCGAGGGTTGCATGGAGGAGAAAAATTTTAGAAGATGCGAAACATGTAGAAAATCCCTTTGATGCTTATGCGGCAAATCCATTTTCTCTGCCGGAAGGACGGGAAATTATAGATGAAGATTTGAAAGGGGCCTCGGTGGCAATATATGTGGTCAGCCGTATTGCGGGAGAAGGGAAGGACCGTCGAAAAGCAGAGGGAGACTATTATTTAAGTAGAAAAGAGAGAAAAGATATTTTATTTCTGAATCAGACAGGTATACCGATTGTATTGCTTTTAAATGTCGGGGCGCCGATAGAACTAACAGATATTTTACAGGAAGCAGAAAATATCAAAGCGGTTCTAAACATCTCTCTTCCTGGACAGGAGGGAGGCCATGCGGTTGCGGATGTGCTGTTTGGAGAGGCAGCGCCGGGAGGCAGGCTGACTACCACTTGGGCAAAGCGCTATGAAGATTATCCTTCAGCGGAAGATTTTGGATATTTGAACGGAGATTTAGAAACAGAGGAATATAAGGAAGGAATTTATGTCGGATACCGATATTTTGACAGTTTTGGTATACGGCCGCTGTTTCCGTTTGGTTATGGACTTTCCTATACTACTTTTCGTATAAAATTTGAGGGATTGCAGCGAACAGAGAGAGGCATGGATATCATGGTTTCAATAGAAAACACTGGGAATTATTATTCCGGGCGAGAAGTGGTACAGGTCTATGTAACGCTACCGCAGACAACTGGTGCAAAAGAATATCAGAGGTTAGTCGGGTTTGCAAAAACAGATGTGCTTAAGCCGCAGGAAAAGCAAAAGCTTACTGTATCTATAGATCAGTCGTATCTTGCAAGTTATTCAGAAAAGCTACATGCATGGTTCATGGAGGCTGGAACGTATGGTATATGGATTGGGAATCACGCAGAATCATTACAGCTTGCAGAATTGTTTACGGTTCATCGACAGGTTATATTGGAACGGACAAAGGAAATCTGTCCTTACAAAGCCGATTTTGAAGAATTTGGTGAGGCTGAGATTGCTATAAATAAAGCTGGTGAATTGCTTAATATGGCGGAGAAACAGAAGATCCCAATTTCTTCATTTATTCCACAGGAAGAAAAAAAGAAAATGTATCAGGCGCCTCTTGCAAAAGAACAGTCTGTCATGGAACTGCTGCCGCTTTTATATGGGAATATTACGCAGGATACTAGTATGCTTGGTTCTGCCGGGACCCGAGTGCCGGGTTCGGCCGGAGAGACGACAGAATTGTTGGAAGAAAAGTATGGAATACGTTCTTTGATCATGGCTGATGGCCCTGCGGGGATTCGTTTAAGGCAGAGTTATGAAGTGGACCGAAAAACAGATTCTGTATATGGGGTTGGGGTTTTGGGTTCTTTGGAGAATGGTTTTTTAGAAGAAACAAAGCATCATGAAAATGCGGATACTTATTATCAATACTGTACTGCATTTCCGGTAGGAACAGCATTAGCGCAATCATGGGATACAGACTTGATGAGAGAATTTGGAGAAGCCATTGCCGTAGAGATGGAAGAGCTTCATGTTGATTTGTGGCTGGCGCCAGGTATGAATATCCACAGGAATCCGTTGTGCGGACGTAACTTTGAATATTATTCAGAAGATCCATTGCTATCTGGAATTATGGCAGCTTCCGTAACAGAAGGTGTGCAGAGCCGTAAGGGCTGCGGTGTGACAATCAAACACTTGGCTTGCAATAATCAGGAGGACAACCGAATGGGTGTCGATGTCTGTGTTTCTGAGCGGGCTCTTAGGGAGATCTATTTGCGCGGGTTTGAAATTGCTGTAAAGAAAAGTATGCCAGTTGCTATGATGTCTGCCTATAACTTAATCAATGGTATTCATGTAGCTAACAGCAGGGATATCTGTACGGCAGTTGCACGTGAAGAATGGGGATTTGAAGGTGTAATCATGTCTGATTGGAATACAACGGTGCCTGAAGACGGCAGCATACCTTGGCAATGTATTGCAGCGGGCAATGATATCATTATGCCTGGAAATGATAAAGACGCAGAAAATATTCGTGAGGCATACGAACAGGGTAAACTTTCAGAAGAAATGATACGCTGTAGCGCAGGACGTATATTTAAAGTGATTGAAAAATTGAGTAATTAAAAGGTGTATTTTGGTGAAATAGATATGCAATTCCTTGATATATTTTAGAATTCTCAATGAAAAATAAAAAGGCTAACAGAAAAGAAAGATATTATCTGTTAGCTTATTTAATACAATCGAGTAGAGAGTTAGATGGATAATTTTTGGACGACAGGAATGTAACAGGAGTTGGTCGAAAAAACTAGTTCCACATTGAGATAAGAATAATCAGAAACATGTATTAATATATCTTTTAAAAACGTATTTTTATATCTTTCTTTCTCGGAAGATGAAAAGCACTGGGAAGTTTAATAAGCCTCTCGGTGTTTTCTTTTTTTCAACTTAAGCACATATGATAATTTGATGGAAATGAATTATTTTCAGGTAGTGGATGCAGATGTGCCGATCCGAGAGGGGGATATCAGCGATGCATAAAAAACTTCCGATACGGAAACGTATGATTAGTGATATGAAAAAATCCAACGCAGACACCTCCTTCCTGTTGCCAGGATTCGGTGAGCAATGCAAAATATAACATATTGTTTGATGTTATTCTATCTTTATCTGGTTGTATACCTAAAGAACAGCATTTATATTCCCACCAAGAAAACCAAAGCCGCAGAGATTGAGGAGGGCAGCACCGCAGGGCAGGACAAGCCAATCCATTAAAAACAAAGCGTTATCCGATAAACGCCCCCATTGAAACACTCATTACAATCATAGATTGAATTAGCGTGCTTCCCATTTCGGGCATAACGGAAGTAAAAATACCGCCCATAAGAAGAAAGAAAATAAGCGGGACGGTATAGCAGGTAATTAAGAGGGACTTACTCCGTATATCCAATTTCAACTGTAACGCCACACCATATAAAAAACCGTTCATTCTGTTTCCCTCCTTGCCATTTCGATAAAATGTTGTTCCAGTGTGCCACGGTCAATTTTAATATCCAATATGTGAATTTCTTTTTGCTTCAAATCGTTAAGCAGGGAAATTAAAGTATCTTCAATAGTATCTGTTTCAAAAGCGCTGTCCCCTTGCTGCGTTTTGATATGGATAAAATACTTTTCCCCAACCTTATCTGTCAGTTATGCCGCTGTGCCGCAAAAGGCAAGATTCCCATTATTCAAAATTGCAATGCGGTCACATAAGTTTTCCACTTCTGCCATATCGTGGCTTGCCAAAACAATCGTTTTCCCTTGTGCCTTGAGTTTGCGGATTTGCCCCATGTATTGCACAATTCATCCTTCCACCCCCTCAAACGGATTTTCTCCAAGTCTTGAAAAGTAGATTTGCAAAGCTGGCTCTAAATAGCCGTTTATAATTTTTTGCCTTTCTTCCCAAGCATTTGTAGCGGCGTCAATATTGCCGACCTCCATCAATTTTGGAAGCATACGCATATCACCGTCCGTAAATTCCGTAATCAATCCCCAATACTCTTTTACAACCCGCTGGCATTTCACGCTTTCAGGGGATACGCCAGCCTTTTGAAGTTCTATAATTTCATCACTCAAACGGTTAAATCTATCCATAAAATCCAAACCGCTCTCCTTATCAAACTGATTACGGATATGGTCAAGCGTATCGTCGTCAAACCGCTTAATGAGATAGTAAGAGTCATTGTTCATTTGTAGATTGACAATAATATCTGCATACTTCTTAAAATTGACCGCCTGCATTTGCAATACTTCTCCTTTTAAATGTTCGATTGCCGTCAAAGAAGCGGTTAGCCGTTCTATTTTCTCCCGTATGCTGTCTGCCTGTTCGGTAAGGGCGGTTGCCACATGAGCTGGCGTTTCTAAAGAAATGAAGCGATGCTTTATATCATCCAAAGAAAACCCCAATGATTTCAAAGATATAATTTGATGAAGCATAACTAAGTCTTTCTCTGTATAAAGCCTGCGCCCGCCTTCACTTTCTGCCGAAGGGGATAACAAGCCTTCTTTGTCATAGTATTGCAAGGTACGGACAGTGACTCCTATTTTCTTTGCAACCTCTCCAACTGTCATATACCCAAGCGGTATTGCTCTGTGTTTTGCCATAATTACCTACCTCCTATCATGTATTATACTTCATTACGTTACGTCACAAACAAGGGCGTTTTCAAAAAATTTGCAGTAAATATTTCTCCCTTCCACCTTTCTGCTTATGCAAAGATAATTTCCTTATGAAAATTTTAAGGCAGGGTTAGAAAATGGTGGACGGCATAATTATGTATGCCATCAATTATCTGTTGTGCTATAATAAGTGCATACAAGATGCAGGGTATTGCAACAAGCCACATAAAAGCAAAGAAAATATGCAGGCGGTGGCGCCAAATGGAAAATGGAATCGTATCACTCTATGAAGATGGGGAATTTTTGCAATGGAGGAAAAACAAAATGAGTACATACGTCATCAGCGACATTCACGGATGCTACAATGAGTTCCTTTCCATGCTGGAAAAAATCCGCTTTTCAGGGTCAGACAACTTGATTTTGGCAGGGGATTATATAGACAGGGGAAAGCAAAGCTACGAGATGTTAAGGTGGATCGAACAGTGTCCGCAAAATGTCCTGCTTCTGCGTGGGAACCATGAGGAAGAATTTGCATCCAATATAGATTTGATGCGATCGGTTGACCGCATAGAAGGATTGGATACGGATTTTTCCTCCCATATGGATACGGCGGCGCTGTACAAATCCGTGAAATATTTGCTGCGTCAAAAGAAGCTGCCCGCTATGTATTTTGACCTTTACAGCACGATAGGAATGCTGTTAGGGCAAAACCATGTTACGCTGTATGATTTGTGCCGCTGGGCGGAAGAGATTCGCCGGATGCCCTATTATTGGGAAGCAGAGATTGCGGACAGAAATTATATCGTCGTTCATGCCGGATATGCTGACAGCTTGGAGGGTACTGGCGGACGGTTTGGCAGTTTGGAGCAGTTTTTTCTATATGCAAGGGAAGAAAGCCTTCAATCAGGCGGCGCGGCGCACAGCGCTATCATCGCTGGGCACACCCCCACTATCGTCAAGGAAAGTTTTGCCTATAATGCCGGAAATGTATTCTGCTATTACGATGCCGGAAAGGACTGTGTGTTTTACGATATTGACTGCGGCTGTGTGTTTCGGGACAGGAATTTGGAAGCAAAGCTTGCTTGTATCCGCTTGGAGGATGAAAAAATATTTTATGTATAAGTGAGATGATAATTATTTATATGCAAGGTGGATGACACAATCCTGTCTTTGAATGTGGAACACCTGTGTTATACTTTGTTCATGAAGTCAAATATCCCGCAGCAAGCCAAAACAAATTTGTGAACTAGACAAAGAATATTGGCTGATATAGCGAGCTTGTTTATGCCGCCAACGGAAAGGCGGCGGAATGGAGGTTAGCATGAAAGTTTATCAAGGGAACAATACAATGGGAATCCCTGCTTTTACCGTTAAAAACAACAAAATTTACCAAGGGAACAACACGATGGGGCTGCCTGCTTTTACGGTCAAGAATGACAAGGTTTACCGGGGGAATAACACAATGGGGCTGCCTGCTTTTACGGTCAAGAATGACAAAATTTACCGGGGGAATAACACAATGGGGCTGCCTGCGTTTACGATGAAAGCCTGACAAAAAGAGAACAATCAGACATATATGGGGGATGTAGGCATGAATATTAGATAATTGCGAAGCTCAATCTTTTTATGAATTTTCTTCACAATTCAATAACTTTGAGAAGAGATATTTTCCCATACAAAAGGAAAGGAATGCATGTTAGCGCCATGGAAAGCTAGCTTTCCAGACACTTTTTGTGCAAGATGCCTATGCTGCCAAGGGCAGCAAGGCCTTTTGGCGCAATAATATAGGCTATTATAAAAAATGGGGAAACTCAAAAAAACAATGTATCTTGCAAAAAAAATTGCATATGCTATAATGCCAATAGGCAAAAAGAAATCACAACTTCCATGTGGACAAGGAACGAATCCCCGAATTGTGTTGCAGCACAGTTCGGGGATTCTTCTTTTCTTTTATAGTGGCAAAGCACCCACTAGGTTAGTTGTTGCTCTTGCCGTCACTGTCTAACCATTTGATGATGTAGTGGCAGGCTACACCAGCCAAAACAGCGACTAAAAAAGAAATCACAACTTCCATGCAAACGCCTCTTCCCTGTTGCGGGTGTCGGTGAGCAACACATAGATTATAGCATATTATTTTCTATTGTATCAATGGAAACATTTAATTCCATAGCAACTCTATCTTGTGTCCAACCTTTATCTTGGTAACATTTCTTGAAACGTGTACTAAATATACTCTTATTCATTTAATAACCACCTATAAATGGTATAAAGTTTATTTTTCATACACATTATAACATGATATTCTGTAATTGCAATAAATAATAACGGAATAGGAGGAACTTAAATGAATTTAGCAAAAAATCGTAATCAAGACGGCACGTTAATTACTTTAACACAGGCTTGTCAGGAATCTAATTTAGGGGCAACCTCAGTTAGGAAGATTGCGGAGGAAGCCGGAGCAGTACGGAAGATAGGAAGAAGCTACAGAATAAAAAAGAGCATATTTTTTGACTATATCGAAAATGTATATGCTGAATGAGTGGTGATAAAATGGCAGATTCCTATATTCCCCCACAGATGAAGAAACGCAGAAATTTCATACTATGGAAGTTAGAAACAGATGAAAAGGGGAAACAGCGTAAAATACCATATTCAGCTTTGTACAATGGCAAGGCAAGCACAACTAACAGCAGGGCATGGACAACATACGAAAATGTTTTGCAAGGTCTTAAATCGGGAAAATACGGCGGTTTGGGGTTTGTTCTTGATAAAGATATTACATTCATTGATTTGCTGTTAATCCTTTAGATTTATCAGAAGCACAACAGAGAATAGATATACGTTACAATTATTGTAACAGAGGAAAAAAGGAAACAGAGAATACAAGGAGGCTTCCACAGTTGGATTTGTTGCTGTCGGAGCGTGAAATTATAGAGAAAGCCGAAAATGGTAGGAACGGACAAGTGTTTTCGGACTTATTGAATGGAAATTGGAAATGCCTTGGAATTGGTGATGGTACACAATCCAGTGCAGATTTAAAGTTTGCAAATATGTTGGCTTTTTGGTGCGGATGCAGTGAGGACATTATGCGTAATATTTTCAGAAGTTCGGGAATGTACAGGAACGAAAGAAAGATGAATCTGGCTATTAAAAAGGCTGTTGCGGATTGCCATACCGTATATCGGGGAGGTGGTGGAATGTGACAGAGGAAAATATTGTTGAGTGGCTGAAAATGAAAAACGCAATCAGAACTTATTCACATGATGATATAGGTTCCGCAAGGTTGTTGTCTGATATATTCAATAAAATTTGTAGATACAACGCTACGGTCAGTGAATGGTATGAATTTAATGGGAAGTATTGGGCAATTGATTTGGGCGGCTTGAAAGTGCGGAATATGACAAAGATTCTGGCAAAAGCACTTATCAAATATGCGGTGTCGGTATCAGAGGATGATAATAAATATCTGAAATATGCGGCAACATGGAATGAGCATCGAAAACGAAATACAATTATCCAAGATGCAAGGGATTTGAATTTTTTTAAGAATGAAGATTGTGATATTGATATCTACATTTTGAATTGTCTGAATGGCGTTTTGGTATTGCATCAAGATAGGGTTGAATTTATCAAGCATGACCCGGATTTGCTATTAACGCAGATTGCGAATGTGCGGTATGAGCCGGGAAAGTCATGTGAACGGTGGGAAAAATTTATTGAGGAAGTTATGCAAGGCAATCAAGAGAAAGTCCGTTATCTGCAAAAACTATTCGGTATTTGTCTGACTGGTGATACAAGGCTTGAAAAAATGTGGTTTTTATTCCCGCGAGCAATGAGCCAAGCAGCCGCGCTCGCGCGGATATTTGGCGAATGCCGCGAGGGGCGCTGTGTGCCGGCGGCACACGTTCAGCGCCGACCGAAACGGAGTGCAGACCAAATACCCCGCCCCTTGAGGCGAAAAGAACAAGTTAGGTCATGCCCCGTAGCTTGCTGCGGGGTATTTGACTTGGCAGTACAACAAGAAACGGAAAATCTACAATGATTGAAACAATTTCAAATTTATATGAAAAATATGAGGAATGGTGCAACGATAACGGTTTTCATACAGAAAATAAACGGAATTTTATTGATGATGTGAAGTCAAAGAACATTTACAAGGCATCTGGAACGGTGAATGGCAAGACGGTTCGCAACATTATCCGTGGGTATGACTTTGCAATTGAAGATTTTATTGAAGTTGATGAATCAGAGCCGTTGCCATTTGATTAGTGAGGGGTACAGTATATGGACTATTTCGAGGTATATCGTGAAATTTGGCAGTTTCATAAGCAGTATATTGACAGAATTTGCAATGAGGATGAATTTTGGGAAGCAGTGATTTCAGATGCGGACAGGCTATACAAAAAGTATGATAATTCACGATTTGCAAAGGATTTGATACTGGCAGAATTGACGGAGTTTGAGCGGATTAGCAAGGAAGAAAAAACATAGTTTGTGCGTGGTGTGCATTTCCTATGGGTTGTATGAAAAATAATTTCTTTAAGGGTTTTACATGGGAAATACATATTTGCACAAATGCAGTCAGGATAAGGCTTCCACAGTGTGTGATAACTCTCTCCTGTGGAAGCATTGAAGTAAGTACAGCGAATTTTCTTAACGTCAAAAAAAGAAGTATTTTTATAAAATAGGCTGAAATTCAGCAGAAAAGAGGTAAAACATGGGAAGAAACAGTTATCCACAAGGGCAGATTGACGATATAGAACCGTCAACAGTGCAGGAACTTATTACATCACTAAAGCAATTACACGACAGAGGAAAGCCGGAAACAGACGAGGAAATCAAACAGCGGATTGATGAGTATTTTTCATTCTGCCAACAGTCCAGTATCAGACCGGGTATAGAGAGCCTTTGCATGGCATTGCATATTAGCAGAACCATCCTTTTTAACTGGAATAACGGAACAGGGTGTAGCGAAAGGTGTCAAGAACTGATACAATCGGCGAAATCTTTTATTGTGGCATATATTGAACAAGCCTTATTGTCTGGAAAGGTATCGCCGCCAAGTGGCATTTTCTTAATGAAAAATTGGCTATCTTACAAAGATACTGTAAGCATTGAAGAAAGCATACCCAACAAAGAGGAAAAGCATGTTTTGACCGCTGCCGAACTTCCACGATTAGGAGAACTTGCAGAGGGTACAGGAAAAATTGCGGCACAGCTTCCTCGATTGGGAGATGAATTGCAGGAGTGATTAGCGATATTTAAAGATAATATGTCAAGAGATATGTCAAAAAGTTATTTTTATGTTGTGAAATGACGTAAAATCAATATTTTTATAGTGTTATTAGCACTAACTTTAGCTAAGTACATATTGAATTTAATAGATTTTTATACCGAAAATTCAAAACAAATAGCCATAAATGGCAGAAAGAATGAGGTAAGACATTATGAAATATCAAAAATTTATGAAAAAGGTTATGGAACAGTTGACCGGGTACAAAGGAACGGTTGGTGCACTTGCCACTTCTTATCAGTTAGAAGTGGCAAGGCGTGAGGAAGAATTGACGGGAACGAAAGGTAAATATACAGATGAATATATCAAAGAGAGCCGCCAGAACTGGAAGTCGTCAAAGGACTATTCCGGAGAAATTAGTAGGTCAAGGGAAAAACATCAAAAAATTGCGCTTGCATATGTCGACCAGATTCAAAAAGAATTGAATTCATATTTTCAGATTCCAGTTGATTCCGGGTTTGCCGCAACCGTTACAGCAATATTTGATTTGTTGCAGGGGGCGAGCGGCGGTTATTGGGGGCATAGGTTGCTGAATGAGCTTGCAGAATGTAAAAAATGCGGTAAATATGGCTTTTGAGGGATATTGCGGCACGAATTAGGAATTGAAAGACGTTGTTTTTCCGATAAATAAAGCCTTAGAGCAGACAAACGCTAAACTTTCAGAAACATATGGCGTACAGCCACAGAAGACAAAACTTGACAATATGGCAATATCCAGAATGGCAGGCAGTGTAAAATGTTTTGATGAAAACCACCGTCCTTATACCCCCTTTTCTGAAATGATGGAAGGATTAGTGGCAACTATGCCAGAGCCAAAGAGAAAGACCACATTGACGGACAGCGACAAAAATTTAATTGATACGCTGATTAGTGCTGATTATCCGTCATTGGCGCAAAGTGATGCTATAAAAATTGTGAAAGCTGACAGCAGATTAGCAGAGATTCTTTCGTTAGATGAAAGATACGGAAAAGCAGTAAAAGAAGCATTGCAGGAGGTAGCAGATAATGAATAAATTATATGCAGACAGAAACGGAATGACAGTTGACAGCACAAAGCAGGACAAGGCAACAAGGGCAGTAAACAAGATGATTGAAAGGGATAGGAAGTCAAGGGAGCGTAGCGCACAGATTCTTGATTACTACAGGAACGGACGGCAAAAGGATGTAAAGTAAGTGAAGATATATCTATCTGGATGGATGCCCTAGGGGGCTATATGCAAAGCTGGATCTGCTTCATTAAGTTACTGAAATCTCCGCAAGTTACAAAAAAGGGTTATTGTCGAAAAGGGTAGATATGCTATAATCCCGATATGGGAAACCATAGAGCCAAAGGCGGCTTTACCCCTCTTATTTTTCGGAGGGTTTAAGTAGCCCTCCAGATATCATGCCCTTAGGGTACGAAAGAAAGGAGGGCGATGCAATGTATGTTACATATGCGGATTTGATTGATACCAGATAAGGATAGATTTTTTATAAAAAACGTATCTTGCAATTAAAATTTGCATATGCTATAATGCCATTAGGCAAAGAAATGTGGAGAATTCCATGTAGGCAAAGAACGAATCCCCCGACTGTAATGGCGTACAGTCGAGGGATTCTTCTTTTCTTTTTTATAGTGGCAAAGCGTCCACTAGGCTATTTGTTGCCTTTGTCGTGCCTGTCTAGCCATTTGCTGATGAGGTGGCAAACCACACCTGCCGCGACAGTCACAAGAAATGTGAAGAATAACTCCATGCAAACACCCCCTCCCGTTGCCGGGTGTAGGTTGGACAACACAGGCATTATAACATATCGGTAGATAATCTTCTATCACATTTTGGAAGAACTTTACAATTCGGATTGTGGTTGGCACAATCCGATGCTCGATATCATTGTGGACGCTGTTGCAAAGTGATTTCCTCGTGTAGCTGATATTTCTGCTTTTACCATCCGAGCAAAAAATCCTACCACTTTTCTCCTCGGCTTTGTATCATCTGCTTTAAATATATTTTTTATCCTTATCTGGTTTCATTTTTAATCCAAATTGGTATACTCATTGTTGCCCTTGCTAATTTGATTTATCAGATTTACAAGGGAAAAAAGAAATAGCCGCCACTACTGCAATAGCGACGGCTGACCTCGTAAGAGGTATTTAGTTATCGTTTGAGGGGTAGAGCCGCTTCTATGGTTCTCCCTTTTCTATCTACAATATAGCATATCTAGCAAAGAGGTTCAAGAGTTTTATTATATTTCTTCTTTTGTATCTCTCATTACAAATATCCCTTTAAAATCACAATTTAGAATGTCGGCTATCTGATTCAGTTCCTTTTCGCTGAAATTATCACGTTTTAGTTTATTTGATAGGTTACTTTGAGAAGTGTTAAGACTGTTAGCTAGTTCCGTAACAGATATTTTTCGCTTTACTAATGCGATTCGTATTTTTTCTGACATGGACATGTTTACACCCTCTTTCTTATAAGATAAATTCATTATATCACTTAAAAGAAATAAAAACAATAAAAAAGTGATATATATTTGCGATAAGTGTTTACAATGAAACTAATATAGTCTATAATATCATATATAAGTGATAAATAACATTTTTTTAAAAACATTTATCACTTTTTCTTTGTGATAACGGACATTCTTTAATCTGGCTATCTGACAGCCGAAGGAATTGCCATATAGGGTGAGCCAAAGAAAGAAGGTGTATGCAGATTAAAAGAAAATAAAAATGCCCTCACAGAGCCGCAACCTCTGACAAGGGCAAGTAACCCGGACACATAGCAAAGCCGGATATAAAAAATCATGCCATATCCGGCGCAAGAAAGCAATTTGGTAAAAATTATGAAAAAACAGAAAAACACAACACTTGCTTTTGATATATTGAGGGAAGAAAAGAAACGCACTGCCTTATGGTTTACCGCTTTTATCGTGGCTTTTGCGGTGGTTATTGTTGACCGTATTGTTAGAGGTGTCAAGCATGAGTGACAATGGAAAAAGAGTAATGGAAAGCATTATTGAGAGAATGCCAGAGATTAAGAACGAGAATGTACTTAAAAGCATTGGATTAATTATCGGGGATTGTGCAGTTGACGAGAATGGAGAAGAAAGAGTGGACTGGATAATGCACATCATTTATCAGCTTGTGGCAAATGCAGGATTGGAAGAATTAAAATCAATCTATTCCTTTTCAAGGGGACTTTGCGGAGAAAGGCAGGTATCGGCATGAAAGAACATCTGATAGAACAAGTTTCAAAGATTATGCAACAGATTAACGATACCCAAGACCTTATAAAGATTTATACATTTGCGTAGACATATCTTGAATTTCAGCAGGAGAAAGCAGGTGTTTGTGATGAATCGAACTGAGATAGCAAAGGCAATCGCTGAGGACTTATTAAACAATGGTACACTGGACGAAAATAATTTTTCTTATGATACAGATGCACTTCTTGATTATGTCCAGAAAACGGTATTAGAGCATTTGAAAGACTATGTAATCATATCTGGAAGCGTTTTGTAGAGAAGTGGGGAGGACGGTTTGGTTCTCCCTGCTGTAATTTAAAGCGAGAGGAGGTTCTATATGGCAGAAAAGCGAAAAGACAGCAAAGGGCGAGTTTTGCGGAAAGGCGAGCATGAGCGCACAGATGGGAGATACCATTATTTATATTTGGATGCTTCCGGGAAAAGATGTTATGTGTATGCAAAAGATTTATTATCATTGCGTGAAATGGAAAAAGAGATAGAACGGGATTTACTGGACGGAATCAGTAATGCAAGCGGTAAAACCACGCTGAATCAGCTTTTTAAGATGCATATGGAATTAAAAAATGATTTGAGGGCAACCACAAGAGAGAATTACAACAGAATGTGGCACAACACTGTGGAAGCGTCTGCTATTGGAAAGAAAAAATTTCCGATATAAAGCAAGTACACGTCAAGGCTTTTTATACCGATTGCGTTAAGGCAGGATTAAAGCGGAACGCAATCAAACTGATTCACAATCTGATTTTTTCATCCTTTGAATTGGCGGTTGATTCTGATTTTATAAGGAAGAATCCAGCAAAGGGTGCAATGGAGAATATCAAGCAGGATGCCGGGGAGAAGATACCGTTGTCGGAAGATGAAATAAAAAGACTGATAGACTTTTGCATAAACAGCGCTACATATTCTATTCATGTTCCGTTCCTTACAATCGCAATCGGTACTTGTCTGCGGTGCGGGGAAATTACTGGCCTGACATGGAGTGATATAGACATGAAAAACCGTACAATCAGCGTGAATCACCAACTGATCTATAAGAATTTTGGTGACGGATGCAAGTTCCATGTTAGTGAGCCTAAGACAGATGCCGGAAAAAGAACTATACCCATGACAGAAACGGTTCACAGGGCATTTGTGGAACTAAGAAAGCAAAACTTGATATTGGGCAGACGGAGCGATACAGAGGTGGACGGATATAGCAATTTTGTATTTGTCAGCGGCAACGGACAGCCATTTGCGATCAATGCGGTCAATAGTTTTCTGTTGAATATGGAAAAGGCGTATAATAAAGCACATCCAGAAGAACCGATACCGCACTTATCAGCGCATATTTTAAGGCATACCGGATGTACCTTACTTGCATCCGCAGGAATGGATATAAAGGCATTACAGAACGTCATGGGGCATTCTGATGCAAGTATCACAATGAATGTGTACTGTACAACCATAGCAGCTTTGAGAGAACCGAAAAGGAAGTGCAGAGAATTGACAATGTAATCAATTTTTAAGTAAGAATCCACCGTCAGCAATATCGGCGGTGGGTTTTTGTATGTCAGAAGAAAAAATATGTCAATCGTATGTCAAAATGGGTAAAATAGAAATATATAGCTACCAGAAACCGCATAAAATCGCCACTTCATAAAATTTTCATACAATTTTAGCACTCGAAACTTGACAGTGCTAACAACACGTGGTATTGTTATACAAGAAATAGAACAAAATCCATAAATCAAATCCTGCCTGCATGGCATGGCGGTGATTTACCAATAATAGCAGTAAAACAATCAGGAGGGAAGGAGGGCCCTTATGAATATTCAGAAATTTACGCAGAAGTCAATAGAAGCAATCAATGGATGTGAGAAGCTGGCATATGAATATGGCAACCAGGAAATAGAGCAGGAGCATTTGCTGGTTTCCCTGTTATTGCAGGAAGATGGGTTGATCCCAAAATTAATTGAGAAAATGGAAATTAATCTAGGCCATTTTACAGAAAATGCCCAAAAACACCTTGCAAAACGGGTGAAAGTGTCTGGCGGGCAAGTGTATATGGGGCAAAACCTCAACAAAGTGTTGGTCAGCGCAGAGGATGAAGCAAAGAAAATGGGTGATGAATACGTGTCCGTAGAGCATTTATTCCTAACGTTGCTGAAATACCCCAACCAAGCGTTGAAAGAAATTTTCAAAGAATATGGGATTACAAGGGAGCGTTTCTTACAGGCGCTTGCCACGGTGCGGGGCAACCAAAAAGTGGTGTCTGACAACCCGGAAGCAACCTATGACACATTGGCAAAATATGGGTATGACATGGTGGGGCGCGCCAGGGAGCAGAAGCTTGACCCAGTGATTGGGCGGGACAATGAGATTCGGAATGTGGTCCGCATTTTGTCCCGAAAGACCAAGAATAACCCAGTCCTGATTGGGGAGCCGGGCGTAGGGAAAACAGCGGTAGTGGAAGGGCTTGCCCAGCGGATTGTCCGGGGGGACGTGCCGGAAGGCCTAAAAGATAAGCGGCTGTTTGCCTTAGATATGGGGGCTTTGGTGGCAGGCGCAAAATACCGCGGCGAATTTGAGGAACGCTTAAAGGCAGTCCTGGATGAAATTAAAAGCAGCGATGGGCAAATTATCCTGTTTATAGATGAACTCCATACAATCGTGGGGGCGGGCAAGACAGACGGCGCCATGGATGCAGGGCAGTTGTTAAAGCCCATGCTGGCCCGCGGCGAGCTGCACTGTATTGGGGCAACTACCCTGGATGAATACCGGGAATATATTGAGAAAGACGCCGCGTTGGAACGTAGGTTCCAGCCAGTGCTTGTGGCAGAGCCTACTGTAGAGGACACAATCTCTATTTTAAGGGGCTTAAAGGAGCGTTATGAAGTGTTCCATGGGGTTAAGATTACAGACTCTGCCCTGGTATCTGCGGCAATGCTTTCCAATCGGTATATCAGTGACCGTTTCCTGCCAGATAAGGCCATTGACCTAGTGGACGAGGCCTGTGCGTTAATTAAGACCGAACTGGATTCCATGCCTGCAGAATTAGATGAACTGCAGCGCAGGGTAATGCAGATGGAGATAGAGGAGGCCGCCCTGAAAAAAGAAGAGGACCGCTTAAGCAAGGACCGCTTAGAGGCCCTTCAAAAAGAGCTGGCCGACCTGAAAAATGAATTCCAGTCCCGGAAAGCCCAGTGGGATAATGAGAAAAATTCGGTAGAAAAAGTCCAGAAGCTTCGGGAAGAGTTGGAACACATTAACAAAGAGATTGCCATGGCACAGCAGAATTACGACCTGGAAAAGGCGGCGGAGCTGCAATATGGCAAGAAGCCGCAAATCCAGCGCCAATTGGAAATAGAAGAGGAACAGGTGAAAAATAAGGATTTAAGCCTGGTGCATGAAAGTGTAAGCGAGGAGGAAATTGCCAAAATAATTTCCCGCTGGACAGGGATTCCTGTGGCAAAGCTGACAGAAAGTGAGCGGAACAAAACGCTGCATTTGGATGAAGAACTCCATAAGCGGGTGATTGGCCAGGAAGAAGGCGTGACTAAGGTAACAGAAGCAATTATCCGTTCCAAAGCAGGGATTAAAGACCCCAGCAAGCCCATTGGCTCTTTTTTATTCCTTGGGCCAACCGGGGTAGGCAAGACAGAATTAGCAAAGGCCTTAGCGGCAAGCTTGTTTGATGATGAGAATAATATGGTGCGGATTGACATGAGCGAATATATGGAAAAATATTCTGTGTCCCGCCTGATTGGGGCGCCTCCCGGATATGTGGGTTATGAAGAAGGGGGGCAGTTGACGGAGGCGGTGCGCCGGAAGCCATATTCTGTCGTGTTGTTTGACGAAGTGGAAAAGGCCCATCCTGATGTATTTAATGTATTGCTTCAAGTGCTGGATGATGGGCGCGTCACAGATTCCCAAGGGCGTACTGTGGACTTCAAAAATACGATTTTAATTATGACTTCTAACCTCGGCTCCTCCTATTTGCTGGAAGGCATAGAAGAGGACGGGGAGATTAAGCCTGAGTGTGAGGAAGCGGTGATGGCTGAGCTTCAGGGAAGCTTCCGTCCAGAGTTCCTTAACCGCTTGGATGAAATTATCCTGTTTAAGCCTTTGGCGAAACATGATATTGGGGGTATCATTTACCTTTTAATGGAGGACTTGAACAAACGCTTAGTGGAGCGGGAAATATCTGTCGAGTTGACCGAGGCGGCGCGGGAATTTATTGTGGAGCATGGATATGACCCAGTATATGGCGCAAGGCCCTTAAAGCGGTATTTGCAGAAAACGGTGGAAACCCTGGCGGCAAAGAAAATCCTTGCAGGTAAAGTGGGCGTTGGGGACGTGATTTTGGTTGATGTGGAAAATGGGGAGTTAGTGTGCTGACCCATTGGCTGTTTGCCAAATTTGTTCCCGTATCGGCAAGGGTGGAAAGAAATTAAAAAATTCCTTTCCACCCTTGTTTTTTTGTATTATTTGTATTATTATAGATAATACAAATAATACAAATTTGGAGGTGGGGAGCATGGTGATGGAACTGGATTTTGCCAGCAGCGTGCCAATTTACCAGCAAATTAGGGATCAAATTGTGAAGGCAGTGGCAAATGGTGAATTTACGGACGGAGACAGGCTCCCAAGCGTCCGGGCGCTTGCCGGGGAAGCTGGAATAAATACAATGACTGTGAATAAATCATATCAGTTATTGAAACAAGAAGGGTACATTGTCACAGACAGGCGCAATGGCGCGATTGTGCAGTGTGCAGGCGGGAAGAAGGGGAAGGTGAGGCAGAAAGTGAAGGAAGGGGTAGGCCTGTTGGCCGCGGAAGCAAAGGTAGCAGGGATTTCCCAGGAAGAGTTTCTCGAAATATGCAGGGAGTGTTACCAAAGGTAGCATATGGAAGAGTAGGCTTGTTACGTCGGCCTGGAAATCTGTAAGGAACCTGAGGAGGTAGTGTATGGCAATAAAGATTATTTTGGCAGTTAGTATGCTGCCTGTTCTGCTTATCATGTATGGAGCATGTTGGTTTTTGGCGGGGGAGAAGAATGGCGCGTTATTTGGGGTTGGTTTGTGGGAAGGAGCCGGAGGACAGCCTAGAATACAGGAAATAAAGAGGCTTTACAAAAAGGAACTGAACCTGTGCGCCCTGTTTTGCCTGCTGCTGTCTTTCCTGCCATTATTGCTAAGGCATAGTTCCCTGGTAATTGCCGGGATGATGGCATGGACTTACTTTTCCGTTGCATTCTTGCTTTTCCCATTCCAAAGGGCAAATCGGAGGATGGGAGAATTAAAGAGGGAGTGTTTGGAAGCCTTGCCAGAAAAGGAAAAAAGGAGTGGGGAAAAGTTATTGGTTGATGTGACAGCCGCAGGAATCCAAAAACCTGAATTACCACAAAGCGGGATGTATGCGGGAGGGGTGTTTGCCTTGCTCCCGGCTGTTGCTGAAGCAGCTCTGTACCAAGTTTGGAGGAACCCATGGCTGCCAGAATTATGGGTCAGTGAGTTTTTGCTGCTGTCGATTGGAGGCATCGCCTGGCTGTTCCTATTATATTTCAAGTTATATGGGAAGCAGCGGATAAGGGCCTTCACGTATAACAGTAAGGTGAATTTGCAGGTCTCAGAAATACGCAGGTACCATTGGGGCAGGCTTTGCAGGAATATGGCATGGATGGTAGGGGCGCTTAACTGGGGAATGCTGTTTGCTATCCATGTCTCCCCAAAATGGTTTCCATGGATGGCGATGGCTGCGAGCCTGCTTTTTGGCATATGCAGCATGGCGCAGGTAGCCTTATGCTGGCAAAGGATAGAGAAAAGCAGCAGGAAATATCTGGAATTAGAGCCGTTGGCAGAAGAAGATAATGACAAATACTGGATTTGGGGGATGTTTTACTACAATAAAAACGACAGCCGTACCATGGTGGAGCAGCGGGCGTCCATAGGGATGACTTATAACATGGCGAAAACCAAAGTGAAAGTTGGAATGGCAATCCTTTTTGCAGTTATTTTTCTTTTGCCATTTGGGCTTTGCGGGTGGATGGTATTGGAAGAATTCACCCCAGTATCCCTTTTGTATGAGGATGGCGTGTTGGTTTCAAGGCATTTGGGGAATGTGTACCAGATTAAGCGGGAGGATATCAAGCAAGCGGTTTTATTGGAAGAGGAGCCAGACATACGCAAAAGGAGCGGGACTGGGATGGAGACAGTGAAAAAAGGCGACTTTTACAGCGAGGGCTGCCAAAGGGATTTTAAGGTGTGCATCAACCCGCAAAACCCCCCGTTCCTTATGGTGGAGGATACGGATGGGGCATGGTACCTTCTGGGCGGCAGCGACGGGGAGGAGGCTCGAGATATCCAGAATATAATACAGCCCTGACTTCATATATTTTATGGAAATCTCTGTGGAGTATGGAGTGGATGAAGGGAAAGAAGGTTTGGAAAAAATTTCTTGCGTTTGATTTGTGCTGCGCCTGCATGGCATTTGGGATGGTGGCGGCAGGAATTGGGAAAGGGGCTAGGTTAAAGCAAGGGCTGCAAACGGCGGCAAGGAGCCTGGACGCGGCGGAACAAGCGTCTGGCGCTGCGCGGGAAGGCAGCCCATCCTCTGAAAAAAAGAGAGTGGCGCTTACCTTTGACGATGGGCCGAATCCCCAGTATACGCCGGAAATGCTGGATGCATTGGAAGAGAGGGGGGTAAAAGCCACATTTTTCCTTTTGGGCCAGGAAGTGGAAAAATATCCTGAGATTGTGAAAGAAATCCAGGAGGGAGGGCATTTGATTGGGAACCATTCTTATAAGCATGAACAGTTAAGCAAGCTTCCTATGGAACAGGCGTGCAGCCAGGTGAGCCGGACGAATGAGCTGATTTATGGGATAACGGGGGTGTACCCTTCTTATTTGCGCCCGCCATTTGGGGATTGGCATGAGGAACTGGACAACGAGGTAAATATGGTGGAAGTGCTATGGGATGTGGATACCCTGGACTGGTCCAGCCAGAACCATGTGAAGATTGTAAATAAAGTGCTGAAAAATGTGCAGGAAGATGACATAATCCTCATGCATGATGGGTATGAGGCTTCCGTGACGGCGGCCATAGAGATTATAGACACGTTAAAAAAACAAGGGTATGAGTTTGTGACGGTGGATGAGCTGCTGTTTGATTGATATTTGCAGTGGAACATGGTATGATTTCTAAATACCAAAACATGCGAAGGAGGAGCCGCCATGGATTTATTTGAATATATGAGGGAGCAGAACCAGGAAAAGGAATCTCCGCTGGCAAGCCGCATACGCCCCACATGCCTGGAGGAGGTGGCGGGGCAGCGGCACATTATAGGAAAAGACAAACTTCTGTACCGCGCCATACAGGCGGATAAATTAAGCTCAATTATTTTTTATGGGCCGCCGGGAACTGGGAAAACTACGCTGGCAAAAGTAATTGCAAATACGACCAGCGCGGCATTTACCCAGATCAATGCAACTTCCGCTGGGAAAAAAGACATGGAGGAGGTGGTGCGGCAGGCCAAAAATAATCAGGGGATGTATGGAAGGAAGACCATATTATTTATAGACGAAATCCACCGCTTTAATAAATCTCAGCAGGACTACCTGCTTCCGTTTGTGGAAGACGGCACGGTGGTCTTAATTGGGGCCACCACAGAAAACCCATATTTCGAGGTGAACGGGGCGCTTTTGTCCCGCTCAGTGATTTTTGAGCTGAAGCCTTTGGAAAAAGAAGATATCAAAGGGATTTTGGCGCGGGCGGCCACAGACCAGGAAAAAGGCATGGGAAGCTATGGGGCGGTGTTGGAGGAAGACGCGCTGGAGTTTTTGGCTGATGTGGCAAACGGGGACGCAAGGGCAGCGCTGACTGCCTTAGAGTTGGGCGTGCTTACGACAGACAGGAGTGGGGATGGGAAAATCCATATTACCCTGGATGTGGCGTCCGAGTGCATCCAAAAGAGGGCGGTGCAGTATGATAAGGGCGGCGACAACCATTACGATACAATTTCTGCATTTATTAAGAGCATGCGGGGGTCAGACCCGGACGCGGCAGTGTATTATCTGGCGAAAATGCTGTATGCTGGGGAAGACATTAAATTTATAGCCCGGCGCATTATGATTTGCGCTTCTGAGGATGTAGGGAATGCTGACCCTAACGCTCTGGTGGTGGCGGTAAGCGCAGCCCAGGCAGTGGAACGGGTTGGGATGCCGGAAGCCCAGATTATCCTCTCCCAGGCGGTGGCATATGTGGCAAGCGCGCCGAAAAGCAATGCGTCTTGCAGGGCGATTGAGCAGGCGATGGGGGTTGTTCGGTCAACCAAGACGGCGCCTGTCCCCGCCCACCTTCAAGATTCCCATTATAAGGGCGCCAAGAAGCTGGGGCATGGGCAGGGCTACCTTTACGCCCATGATTTCCCCAACCATTATGTAGAGCAGCAGTACCTTCCAGACGGGTTGGTTGGCATGACATTTTATGAGCCTACAGAAAATGGGTATGAAAAACAGATAAAATCCCACCTGGCGTTTCTGAAAGGAGGACAAGAGCCTTGATTTCCTTTGGATAGTCCCTGATACACGCACATATGTAAATTTGTGAAAGAAAATACTTTACAAGCAGAGTGGAATGGTGCATAATAGGGAATGTTGAAAAAAGAGAGATAATAGAAGCAAGGCTGTTTGGAAAGTGAAAAAGGAATTCAGGAGGAATGAGATATGCAGTCGTATCAGGAAATGAGCAGGGAAGAACTATTGAAGGAAAAGGCGGCATTGGAAGCAGCTTACCGGAATTATGCGAAAAGCGGGCTGAAGCTGGATATGTCTAGGGGGAAGCCATCTGCAGAGCAGTTGGATTTATCCATGGGCATGATGGATGTGCTTAACAGCAATACAGACCTGAGCTGTGAAGATGGGACAGACTGCCGGAATTATGGGATCCTGGATGGGATCCATGAGGCAAAAGTGCTGTTGGGGGATATGATTGAGTGCCATCCAGACAATATTATTATTTATGGGAACTCCAGCCTGAATATCATGTTTGATACAGTTGCAAGGTCTATGACCCATGGGGTAATGGGCAATACGCCGTGGTGTAAGCTGGATAAGGTGAAATTTCTGTGTCCGGTGCCAGGGTATGACAGGCATTTTGCCATTACCGAGTATTTTGGGATTGAGATGGTCAATGTGCCTATGCTCCCTACAGGACCGGATATGGATATTGTAGAAGAATTGGTAAGCAAAGATGAGGCCATTAAGGCCATCTGGTGCGTGCCAAAGTATTCTAACCCACAGGGCATCACATATTCCGATGAGACTGTCCGCCGTTTTGCCAGGCTCAAACCAGCGGCAAAGGATTTTAGGATTTATTGGGACAATGCATATGGGGTGCACCATCTGTATGACATTGACCAGGATAACCTAGTGGAGATTATGGCGGAGTGCAAACGTGCGGGCAACCCTGACATGGTGTATAAATTTTGCTCCACATCCAAAATCAGTTTTCCAGGGTCTGGCGTGGCGGCAATTGCCACATCAGCCAATAACCTGGTGGAAATCAAGAAGCAGATGCAGATAGCCACCATTGGGCATGATAAGGTGAACCAGTTGCGCCATGTAAGGTTTTTCAAAGATATTTATGGCATGACGGAGCATATGCGCAAACATGCGGAAATCTTGCGCCCTAAGTTTGAAATGATTATTGATAAATTTGAAAAAGAACTGCAAGGAAAGGATGCAGGAAGCTGGATTGCGCCTAAGGGCGGGTATTTTATTGCATTTGAGGCTTTAGAAGGATGTGCAAAGGCGATTGTTGCAAAAGCGAAGAAGGCTGGCGTGACCATGACCCCTGCCGGAGCCCCTTATCCCTATGGAAAAGACCCCAAAGACACTACCATCCGCATAGCTCCCACATATCCAACCCTGGATGACCTGAAAATTGCCACCGATATTTTTGTTATATGCGTGAAGCTGGTGACAATTGAGAAGGTATTGGAAAACAAGCCTGCATCTTAGGGGGATCGCGGGGCGGGGCAGCCAAGGCTTTGTAAGGCAAAGCTGCGGCTGCTCTTTTGCCGTATAGAAATTTTGCCTCAGAGGTTTGATGAGATTGGAAACCAGAGCAGACGGGGAACCCCGCTTTGCAGGATTCTTTGCCTAGGGCGTCGTGGCCGTTGGCATAGGCTGAATGGTTGGGCATAAGCCAATTAGAATATCCATTAATCACTTACAAACGCTGTACTTTTATTTGTGCGTATGATAGAATATGCATAAAGGTGGTTGGCATCTCAGACCATATCAGAAGGAAGGGGCCTTACCCAATGATTGTGGATATGCTGGCGGGATTCTTGGCGAAAGCTTACATATGGGCGGCTGAAAGAATCTCGACGCTGCAAGGATGGGAGGTTCCATTTAGAAAGGATGGATAATAAAAGAACATGGAAGTACCCGTTAAATTTAATGAAGGCGTGACCAGTTGGGAAACGGTTATATTTTTATATAATTCGGCTTTGAAGGAAGTGGGTACCAAAGTTGATATTTTAAATGATGAATTTCGGCATGTACATAAATATAACCCAATTGAATATATTAAATCCAGGATTAAGTCCCCAGAGAGTATTGTAAAGAAGTTGAAGCGGCATGGGTATGAAAGCACCATTGAGAATATGGTGAACCATATTAATGATATTGCAGGGATTCGGGTGGTATGTTCTTTTACCTCTGATATTTACCGGTTGGCGGAGATGATTGGCAGGCAGAATGATTTGACTGTGGTTTCAATTAAGGATTATATTAAGAATCCAAAAGACAGCGGCTATAAAAGTTACCATATGTTGGTTACAGTCCCAATATTCCTGACAGAAGGGGTGGTGGATACAAAGGTTGAGATTCAAATCAGAACCATCGCCATGGACTTTTGGGCAAGCCTGGAACATAAGATTTACTATAAATTTGAAGGGAACGCGCCAGAATATATCAGCCGTGACCTGCAGGAATGCGCAGGCATTGTATCTATGCTGGACGCGAAAATGCTTTCCTTAAACGAAGCTATCATACAGGCAAAGGAAGAACAGAGAGTGAAGGAACAGTGGAAGTAAGGATGGAAGCGGCGGAAGTCCCTTTTTTAAACGCCCAACATCCATTGCCCAGCCTTGGGCCGCGTAGCCTTTCACAATACTCCGCTTGGCCCTGAACGAATCCATATTAGAAATGCCCTTAGCTGTGGGTAGGGACTCATGGCTAAGGGCGTTTTTACGGAAGGAGGTCGAAGCCAAGAGTGTAAAGCAATGGAAGAAAGAAATCTTTTTCAATATGCTTGTCACAAAAAATTATCCTTATCTGGTATCAATCAATATTTGTGTGTAAATACAGGAAGATATTATGAATGATACTGTTGGAATCCATTTAAGGTATAAGACTTGGGAAACAAGAGCAACAGGTACAAGTAATTAACAGCCAACTCTTTACTCTAGGGCATGCAGGACTGTCCTGGTTTATGCATACCCTGTTCTGTTTTTTACAAGCTGTCGTGGCATTATCTTATACAGGCATGGAAAATTAAGGTGGTATTATTACATAACAGCCATAAAAGCCCACATAAGCAGACAGCTTTCCTCTTTCACCACGGAAACAATAAACGGAAAATATTTATTACAACCAAGGAATATTCCAATAAAGTGTATTTGGAACATCCCTTTTTCCATGTTAGGGGCATTTCTGACGGGAATCCGCCCTGTAAACCCCCGCTTGCCCTGCAAGCGCCTACGGTAAAGGGACCCGCAGGCTCATTGGCTTTTGCCGGATGTGGAAAAATGAATTGCTGGATAATTTTATGTGTGCTATAATCTTCCATAGGAGCAGTCGTGTTACAAGGTGGCAGCCTCCCTAACTTCACAGAAGAAGGGAGGTGGCGCGTATGGATACATACCAGATTTTAACCCTGTTATTTTTGGGCGGTAATTTTCTTATTGCGCTGCTTTCCTATATTGATAGGAATAACAAGCGAAAATAAATAAGCCTACCTTGTACTTTGCCGAGGACAGGTAGGCTTTAGCCATTCTGGGAGGTAAATCACTTTGTGTGGGCGGCTGCTCCTTTTCTATAATATAACATTTCTGAATCCGAAAATCAACTGTATTTTTTAGGATCCGGCGAAATTATTCTTGCTAAAATTCCCGACGCACAGCCAATAAGCAGATACCATTTTTGACGCCGTTTTTCTGTGGTTTTACGCTTTTCGGTGGGGCGGGATAAAAAGAAGAAACGCCGGAAATGCCCATAAACAAGCGCTTACAGCGTTCCATAAAGATTGATAAAAGCCATACCATAAAATCTTTTGGAAGGGACGCACTTTTTGGACAGGCGGATATTTTGCATGTAGCATGGGGTGTTCCAGAAGAAATGCTGGGAAAATACATAGAAAACCAAGGATAGAAAGGCGGCGGCACGAAATGTTAAAAGCATATAAATACAGGATATACCCAAACAAAGAGCAAAAATACAGATTGCAAAAACATATGGCCGCTGCCGTTTCATTTATAACCAGGCTTTGGCATACCGCAGGGAAGGTTATGGGAATGAAAAGAAATTCGTCAGCAAAACAGATTGTAATAATTACTGCGGCAGGAAATGAAAGAAAGGGTACAGATGGCTGAAGGAAGTCGATAAATTTGCCCTGACAAACGCCATATACAATATGGATGCCGCATATCAAAAATTCCTCAAAGAGCGTGCGGGATACCCAAAGTTCAAAAGCAAGCATGATAACCATAAATGCTATACGACAAACTTCACAGATGGGAATATTGCAGTAGATTTTGAGGGTGGAAGGATAAAACTTCCAAAATTAAAGGGAGTAAGGGCAAAAGCGCATTGTGAGTTCATCGGCAAAATAAAATCTGCGGGCATATCACAAGTCCCAAGTGGAAAATATTTTGTGTCAGTGCTGGTGGAAACGGAATATGTGGAAGCGCCATGCAGGGATAGAAATCTTTTGAGAAAAAGATAGAATAACGGCATTATAGCATATGTAAAAATGTTTTTCAATATGCTTTTTATTCAAAAATTTTATCCTAATCTGGTATCAGTCAAAGGTGGCTAAACTACAAAGACAACTTGCGCATAAAGAAAAAAGGAGCAATAACTATTACAGGCAGAAAAGGAAAATCGCACGTTGCCATGGGAAGATTGCAAATGCCAGAAAAGATTATCTGCATAAAGTTTCCCATAAGATTAGTTCTGGCTGTGGGTATCGGAATGTTGATATAAAGGATTTATCAGTAAGGTGACGCGCATGTCCAATTTGTGGAGCAAAACATGATAGGGATATCTGTAATAGCTCAATACTGGGTAAACCATATGAGCCGAATGCTATGATAAAAAATGATATAGAATATATTCTTATGGAAAGAAAACCGGGCGGTTATAGAAAACCAATTGTAGGTGACGTTGTTCCTGACCCATTTTCCGGGAGCAGAACAACTATGCTCGCAGCAATTAACACGAACAGGAACATCATTGGAATAGAAACAGAGGAATAGTATTGCCGCTCTACCATACAGCGGTTAGAAGGTAATAGAAATTTGTTTTCTATGTACAAGGTTTCATATGTGGATTTAACCCATGAAAGGGATTATGAATGTAGTTCGGGCTCTGTTTAGTTTTCTGGTTTCACTTATAATCTAAAGTTTTCTCCCACCTTATGGCGCTCAAACCTTAAAAAAGAAATAACCGCCACTCTGCTAAACAGTGGCGGCTATATTCCAATAAGGTCATAGCTAAAATTTTTGAGGGGTAGAGCTATTTACTCTATGGCTTTTCCTTATTTAACTTTAATATAACATATTTAATAGTAAAATGCAAGAGGAAAAAGAGATTTTTCCAAAAAAAGAATAAAAAGACCCTTTATGAACTATTTTTTTGGAATCTGAGATTCAAAATCAGACGTTTGCATGGCTTTTAGAAAACATTCTGAATAGAAAGCTGGGATAGGCGTAATCCCCGGTTGGAAGGATAAAGATAAACTGGAAGTTATTGGTCTGGCGTTTGGGGGGAGGATGCCGTGTGGTTATGCAATATGCATAATAGGATAGGGCGGCAGGGGCAATGGAACGCCTATATTATATAAGGAAAGGATAGGCAATAAACAGCGGTGGCAAGCAGGGGCGTTTGCCAAATCTGACGAATAATTTTATCCATTGCGCCAGATATTTATCTGTTTGATGGAATTGACAAATAGAAAAAAACGTGGTATCGTAGTAGACAAGACAGGAACAAAGGATGTCTAAGTATTAATAATTTAAAGGAGGATTTGTAATGACAGAATTACAAGTGAAAGCCAAAAAAGGAAGCTTGAAAAAGTTTCTGGCAACATTTCTGTCTGTTTGCCTCTGCATGACTACCGTACATATGAACGGTGCTATTGCGCAGGCGGCAGGGGAAATTGGAACTGTTGCATTAAGTAAGACTTCTGCTACTGTAAAGGCAGGTGAGTCAACTGAGATTACAGCTACATTTACAGCAAAAGTCGATAAGCCAGACGATTCAGGCGATAAGCCAGACGATTCAGGCGATAAGCCAGACGATTCAGGCGATAAGCCAGACGATTCAGGCGATAAGCCAGACGATTCAGGCAATCAATCAAAAAGAGAAACGACTGTTGAATGGTCAGTTGAGGCGAGTGGCACTGGCGTAACTGCGGTGGTAAAAGAAGGTGCGACAAATACCTCAGCAACAGTAGTTGTTTCAGCAGCGGAAACTGCAACTGGTAAAGCAACTGTAACAGTGACTGCTACAGTCGGCGAAGGAACAGCTTCTGCTAAATGTGAAGTGGCAGTAACAAATGAAGGCGGAGATAACAACTCAGGAGATCAGCCAGGCGGAGATAACTCAGGCGACGTGGCAGTAGA
Source organism: uncultured Lachnospiraceae bacterium (assembly GCA_910585295.1). Classification (GTDB taxonomy): domain Bacteria; phylum Bacillota; class Clostridia; order Lachnospirales; family Lachnospiraceae; genus Petralouisia. The sequence goes on from CAJUDE010000042.1 coordinate 68,331, forward strand.
AAATGTAACAATTGAAGGGTCAGCTTCTGTTGAAGTGAATAAAACTATTACACTTACCGCAAAAGTAGCTCCTACAAATGCTACAAATCAAACAGTAACTTGGTCTTGCAAAGATAACACAGTAGTAAGTTTAACACCAAATGGAAAAACAGTTGTTGTAAACGGTAAGAAAGTTGGCTCAACACAGGTTACAGCAGTGGTGGATGGAAAGTCAGCAACAAAGACCATTACGGTAACAGCAGCTCCTACTCCTACTCCTGTTCCAGATGTAAAGGTAACTGGAGTAACCTTAAACAAAGCAACAATTTCTTTAGTGGAAGGTAAAACAGAAAAACTTGTTGCAACCGTAGCTCCTGCTAACGCTAAAGTGAAAGACGTAACCTGGACTACTTCTAATAATAAGGCTGCGACAGTTGCAGCAGACGGTACTGTAAAAGCAGTAAAAGCTGGAAAAGCAACCATCACAGTAACAACAAAGGACGGCAATAAGACAGCAAAATGTGAAGTAACTGTAACAAAGAAGAAAGTGGCAGCAAAGAAAGTTACCCTTTCTGCAAGTAAGAACGTTTATGTAGTGGCAGGCAAGAGCATCACAATTGGCGCTGCTGTAGAGCCTGCAAATACTACTGACTCCTTGAAGTTTACGACTGACAGCAAGGGCAGAAAAGTTGTAACTTTGAAGGCAGATAAGAAAAATAATTCTGTAAAAGTTACAACTAAGAAAGGCAAAACTGGCAAAGCAACAATCACTGCAAAAGCAGGGAAGAAATCTGCAAAAGTAACAGTAAATGTGGTGAAGAAAGCTACAAACGCAACTAAGATTACCTTAAATAAGAAGACCCTTAAGATCAATACAGGAGCTTCCGCTGCATTACAGGCAAAACTTACACCAGCAAAAGCTACTACAGAGGTAAAATGGTCTGTTGACAAAGCTGGCAAGAAAGTTGTAAATATCAAGAATGGTATTGTAACAGGTAAGAAAGCCGGCGTTGCAACTATTACTGCAAAAGCTGGTAAGAAGACTGCAAAATGCGTAGTTACTGTAACAAAAGCAGGCGTTAAGACCAAGCTGAAAAAGGCAAACGGGACTGTAAAAGTTAAGAAAACTCTTAAGATCACTTTAAAGGGCGATAGCAAAGACACGATTGCTTCCTGCACAACTTCTAACAAGAAGATTGCAACTGTTAAGGTTGATAAGAAAAAGAAATCTGCAACCATTACAGGTAAGAAGAAAGGTAAAGCAACTATCACTGTAGTGACCAAGAAGGGCGCAGTTCTGACATTTAAGGCAACTGTAAAGAAATAAGGACAAAAAAGTAACGTATCAATAACAAAACAAATTGTATTATAGGTATTAGGTATAGTAACCCAAGAAGTATAAATTTAAGATGGCATCTGGGCAGGAAACTGTTCAGATGCCATTGTACATCCAGGAGAGAAAAAATGAAACAAAAAACAAAACAGGACAGAAATGTTATGTTTGAGCTTGAGAACGCAATGGCGGCTCTATTTGTTATTGTGATGTTAGGGCTTTTCCCCCTGTTTTTTCAGGATAGTTATTTTAATATTGTAGATGCAAAAATGTTGTTCTTCTATTTTTGCAGCGCGGCTTTGATTGTTATGACTATGATATTTTCCGGAGCTGGATATTTTCAGGAGCGAAAACGAAATAAAGCTGGAACGAAAGGATGGGATTTAAAGGAGCTGGTCAAGAATATTCCTGTCACTTCCTGGTTTGCTGGGAGCTTCCTTTTATCCATTTTGATTGCCACTGTGTTTTCCGTCTATCCTGCGGAGTCATTTTATGCGACCGATGGCAGGAGGTTGGGGACAATTACATTCGTGCTTTGTATTGTAGTATATGCAATATTAGGGAAGTTCTTAAAGCCGAATATGTGGATGGCATGGGTATTCCTGATTTCCAATAGTGTGGTAAGCCTTGTGCTGATCCTGCAGTTTTTCGGGCTGAATGTGTTCCATATGTGGGACAATATGGCGGCGGCGAGCTTAGGGATATTTGTAAGTACGATTGGAAATATTGACGCCTGTGCCACTTATTATTGTATGGTGCTTCCAGTGGGCATGGTTCTGTTCTTTCTGTCGGATGAACTGTTTTCTAAAGTGGTTTATAGCATATTTCTGATTATGGGATTTTTTGGAGCTTTTGCAACTACGACAGAAGGTTGGTTATTAGGCGTAGGTGCGGCGTTCCTTGTGATTTTCTGGTTTTCCCTGAAAGACCATGATTCCATCCGGCGGTTTTGTGAGTTGTGCCTGGTGTTCTGGGGAAGCTGCTTAGTTTTGAAATTGTCTTTATTGGCAAGCGCAGGGAATACGGCTTCAGTTATGCTTTATAGATTCCGTCTCTTGCCATTGCAGAATTTTATGGTAAGCTGGCATGTGCTGCTGATAGAAGGAATTTTACTAATTTTTTTGTGGTGCCTGGCAAAGTGGGCGGATAAAAAAGAATGGGAAGTTCCATACCGGGCGATCCGTATAGGTTTCTTTCTTTTGCTGGCTGTAATAGCTGCAGTTGCAGTGATATTAGCTTTGGTGGCAAATTTATCAGGGGAAAAGCAGTGGGAAGGTGCGTTTCAATGGATGAATATGTTGAAATTGCAGGATGATTTTGGAAGTAAGCGTGGAATTATATGGAAGCAGACCTGGGCGGCATGGAAGAAGCTTCCAATTGGAAGGAAATTTTTTGGATATGGGATTAACTGTTTCCACCAATTCCTATATCATTACCAAAGCGCAGAATTGGCAAACCATGCAGGGCGGGTGATTGACCCCCATAATGAGATTTTGCAGTTTATGTCTTTGACTGGTATTTTTGGGATGGTTTCTTATTTTGGCTTACTGATTTCTACAGCAGTGTCAGCCGGAAAAATGGTGAAAGAATATCCGGTAATGATGATGGGGGCGGCTATGGTATGGAGTTATCTGGCGCAAAGCATGGTAAACAACCCCACGGCGTTCCTTACCCCAGTACTCTTTTTACATTTAGGGATATTAAAGGGCATAGAGCGGTATTATAAGGAAAAAGGAAGTTGACTATGCAAAACTTCTGAATATAGGGAAAGAGACAGATGGAAAGGATGGAGCGGATATGCCAAAAAGCAAATCGGCCTTAAGCCTCGCCATATCCGTAGGGGAGGCTTTGTTAAAGAACGGGGGCGAGGTTTACCGTGTACAGGAAACAGTAAGCCGTATCCTGGAATCCTATGGCATTGAGGATTACCACGTGTTTGTGATTACAAATGGGATTTTTGCGACTGTCTATGAACAGAGGGAAGACGCGGGAAGCATGGTGCGCTATGTGCCAATCGGGGAAGTGAATTTAAAAAGGGTGGCGGAGATCAATCAGTTGTCCAGGGAAATCTGTGAGAGAAGGCTGAACATTCAAGAAGCGTTAGGGAAGCTGGAGCAGTGCCGGAATTCTCCCAATGAGAGGAAGCTGGCGCTGGTTTTTGCCTGTGGCGTGGGAAGCGCGGGATTCTGCTATCTTCTGGGCGGGCGCCCCTTTGACAGCCTGGTATCTTTTTTCCTGGGCGTCCTTTTGGAACTGTTTTTGCTTGCAGCATCCAGGCGTAAGGCGTCTAGGTTATTGATGAACATTCTAGGAAGCGCGCTGGTCACAGCCGGGAGCTTAAGCCTGTATGTGGCAGGCGCCGGAGCCTTATTGGACAAAACTATTATTGGCGGGATTATCCCATTAGTGCCAGGAGTGGCATTGATTACAGCTATCCGTGATTTATTTAGCGGGGATTACCTGTCTGGAAGCATCCGATTAATTGACGCGCTGCTGACAGGTATGTGTATCGCCATTGGGGTAGGCGGCGTAATGAAACTATTTCAGACGCTGGGAGGAGGGGTGCTGTTATGATCGTGCAGATTGCCATATCTATGGCCGCCACAATTGCTTTTGCAGTTTTGTTCCATGTGCCGAAGTCGGAATATGTGTTGTGCGGCGTAAATGGAGCCATTGGATGGATGGCGTATTTATTCTGTATTTCACATGGGACAGGGGTTGTCATTGCCTCTATGTGGGCGACCCTGGTTCTGACTTTGATAGCACGGGCGCTTTCTGCCATTCGGAAAATGCCAAGCACAGTATTTTTAGTGACAGGTATCTTTACGCTGGTGCCGGGAGCAGGGATTTATTATACCTCCTATTACCTTATTATGAACGACCTAGTGCAGTCCATGGCAAAGGGGATTGAGACTTTTAAAATTGCAGGGGCAATTGTGCTGGGCATGGTATTTGGGCTGATGCTCCCACAAAGTTGGTTTAACCAGTTAGGGAAAATAGGGAAAAAATAATAGCTGCAGAAAAAAGCAGCACACCAACACGCAACCATGCTGGCATACTGCATCTATTTTCCTATTTTTCACATTTCCAGAAATAAGCGCTGTAAGGCGCAAGTTCACTTCCACCGCCAAAATCATGGGGCTTTCCAGTAATCAAGTCTTCTGCCATCCCGCACCCTGCATCGAAATGGGCAGTGTAAGGCTCACTGTCTGCATTGATGGCAACCAGCACCCGTTCCTGGCTTGTCTTGCGCTCAAAAATGCATTGCTTGTTTGTCAGGACAACAGAACGGAAGTCGCCATAATTTAATGCATGGGAATTCTTCTTGGCAGAAGCCAGTTTGGAAACCCAATCTGTCAGCTCGTTCCATTCCGGCTTTTCAAAGCTGGGACGGAGGCTTGGATCCCCATTCTTTTTATCCCCTTCTACCCCCCATTCGCTGCCGTAGTACACACAGGGAATGCCTGGCATCCCAAAGCACAGCGCGTAAATCAAAGGCAGATGGGACTGGTTTTGGAGTATGGAAGCAATTCTGGAGACGTCATGGTTGTCCACAAAACTCAACAGATGTTTCCCCTTATATAAGGTCCAGTTTTCCGGTCCGAACTGGCGCAGAAGGGAGTGGTTGATTTCAAACATGTTCATGGAGTTAAAGCTGGAATGCAGCCCTTTATAGCATTCGTAATTGGTGGAAGAGTGCAGCATAGAATCATTGACAAGCTGGTTGTAATCCCCATGGAGCATTTCGCCCACTAAGAAAAAATCTTCCTTCAACCCATCGCAATGGCTCCGCAGCCTTCTTACGAAATCATGGTCTAAGCAATAGGCTACATCCAGGCGAAGCCCGTCGATATCCCAGTTATCTACCCAGAAGCTTACGCTTTCTAACAAATACTGGATGACTTCTTCATTCCGCAGGTTCAGCTTCACCAAATCGAAATTCCCTTCCCATCCTTCATACCATAGCCCGTCATTATAATTGGAGTTCCCACCGAAGTTAATATGGAACCAGTCTTTGTAGCGGGAATTTTCACGGTTTTTGACCACATCCTGGAATGCAAAGAAGCCCCTTCCGGCATGGTTGAACACCCCGTCCAGCACTACACGGATCCCTGCTTCGTGCAATGCGTCGCAGACCTCCTTAAAATCTTCGTTCGTTCCCAGGCGGACATCTATCTTCCGGTAATCCCTGGCATTGTATCCATGAGTGTCTGATTCAAACAGCGGGGAAAAGTAAATGGCGTTGGCCCCAAGCTTCTCCAGATGGGGAATCCAGCCTTTTACTTTCAGGATACGGTTGGCAGCCACACCATCATTTTCAAAAGGCGCGCCGCAAAACCCCAGGGGGTAAATCTGATAAAATACACTTTCGTAAGCCCACATAACATAAGCTCCTTTCTATTATAAAGTCATCATGCAGCATATCTCGTAACGGTTCAGAATCCTCCAAGTTGAAACAAGATAGCCTTATTATAAAAGGAAATCTGCTGGATGACAATGGAAAAAGCTACAAAATTTCAAAGGGAAAGAGGAAATGTATCGTGGGATTATGGAAAATAATTGTATTCTTGTTTGGGATTCGTTATACTAAAAAGAAATACACAGGCAATTGAAAAGGAGGAAGTATGAATATTCAGGACATCCGTTCTTGCATGCACAGCTTTGAAGAGGCCATATTCTTAGGGGAAGAGATAGAAATCGCAGGGATTTTGGCATTGGTGGCAGGAATATGCAGGGAAGGGAAGAAAATTAAAATCTATTTGTTTTCAGAAGCTGAGGACGCCAGGGAATCCCAAAAAAGCCGCATAAAGGTAGAGAAAAAAAGACAGAGGGGAACCCTGACGAAACGGGAAGAAATGCTGGCGCAGCTAAATGAGGAAAAAGCCAGCTTGATGGATGGGATTCGGGGAATTACCGTAAATGGGACAACTTATGAATTTTGTTGTGGGAGTGGAGGCAGGCTAGAGGACTATAACCTGGAGGGAAGGCTGCTGGTATATCAGTTTCTAAGCAGCCAGGTGCCGTTTGGCTTTTTGGAGGACCAGGATTTTTCCAGGATGCAGTATGCGGTAATGGAATTGGAAGGGGATTATGGAAAGATCCCATTTTCCAGGAAGGAGTTGGAGAACCTTGCATTTGTGCAAGCCCCCCTCTATTGCCATGTTCCAGTAAAACAAAAAATAAAACTGCCCTTGGGCGCCCAGCCAGGGAAAGTAAGAAAATTTTTCTGTGAAGAATTAAATCGGGAGATTCATTATAGCGTCAACGCCATTTCGTTGGTTGACACATTAGAAGAGTCCAAGAAAAAATATAGGGAAATGGATAGCGGGCATATAATTCCAAAAGAGGAGGAAGAATTGCTCCTTAACTATCTGCAGGAAATATGCCCTCCAGGTATGAGGAACCTGCAAATAGAGTATGAATGCGAGGAAGCAGGGCTGGAATTCTATACCAGGGAACAGCTTCAGGAAAAAGTGAAAATTCAAGAGGGTGCTGCAGCTACATTTTTCCTGGTGGGGGAGGCGATGAAAAAGGAAGGCGTCCATGGCAAAACATTACATGCCTGCTTGATTCAATATCCGGTGGACCCAGATATCCAGGAGGTTGAATTGGAATTGCTGCGGGCAGTGGTCAAAAAATAATCAGAGGATAGGGTGAATGTGGCAAAGGAAGGGCTTGATAAAGAGGCTGCCACAAATGGATATTTTGTGAATGCCGTTAGGGGCGCTGTGTGCCAGCGGCACACATTTCGCACGGGTAACAACAGAGCGTACGCCAATGCCCTGCCCCTTGAAGCTTACTTGTTATGAAAAAGTATTAATTACAAGCGGCGATATTATTTTCCCATATCCCTGGATTTTTGCACACAGGCACGTTGGGCTTTGATAATCGCGCTGCGCATCCCTTCCTCTTCCAGGACTGCCACAGCTTCAATGGTGGTGCCTCCAGGAGAGCATACATTGTCTTTTAATGCGCCGGGGTGCATGCCTGTTTCCAAAACCATTTTTGCAGAGCCAAGCACGGATTGGGCTGCAAATTTGTAAGCCATGGCACGGGGCATCCCATCTGCAACGGCAGCGTCGGCCATGGCTTCGATAAACAGGTAGACATAGGCAGGGGAAGAGCCAGCAACGCCAACCACAGAATCTATCATGGCTTCCGGGACAACTTCACACGCCCCAAAGCTTTGGAAAATAGCTGTGATATCAGCAAGTTCTTGTTCCGACACAAACTTGTTTGTGCAGAGGGCGCTCATGGCTTCGCCCACCAGGGCAGGCGTGTTGGGCATTGCGCGCACCAGCTTGATTTGCTTACGGAACATTTTTTCAATGGAGCTGATGGACTGCCCTGCGGCGATGGATACCACAAGGGCGCCCGCTTGCAGGCTGTCTTTTACCTCGGCAATGATATCTGGGAATAAGTAAGGCTTGACGGCAAGGAATACTATGTCTGCCTGCCCTGCGGCCTCTTTGTTGCTGTGGGTGGTGCGTATGCCGAAACGTTCTGTTAAAGAATGCAGAGTTTGCGCTGTCCTGGCGGTGGCGATAATACGTTCTTTTTGGACTATGCCTGATTGGAGGATCCCCCCAATCATGGCGCTTGCCATATTCCCTCCGCCGATGAATCCGATTGTTTTGTCCATAATATGTGCCTCCTTTTTCGTAGTGATGGTATGTGCTTTAATTTTTATAATAACAGCAGAGGAGTGATGATGCAAATGATTTCTTTTGAAAATGATTATACAACAGGAACCCACCCAAAGATATTGCAAAGGCTGGCAGAGAGTAACCTAGAGCCAACGTCTGGTTATGGGATGGACCCGTATTGCGCAAGCGCTAGGGATAAAATTAGGGAAGCCTGTGGACGCCCAGGTGCAGAAGTGCAGTTTTTGGTGGGAGGCACTCAGGCAAATGCAGTGGTGATTGCCTCTATGCTCCACAATTATGAAGGCGTTGTGGCTGCAGAAACAGGGCATATCAATGTGCATGAGGCAGGCGCCATTGAAGCCACAGGACATAAAGTGCTTACGCTGCCTGGGCATATGGGGAAAATAGATGTGGGTGAACTGTCCAGTTTTTTGCAGAAATTTTATCAGGATGATTCCCAGGAACATATGGTGTTCCCAGGAATGGTTTACCTTTCGCACCCAACAGAATATGGGACGTTGTATTCCAAAGAAGAATTGGAAGCTATTGGGGAAGTGTGCAGGGAATATGGGATGGCATTGTTTTTGGATGGCGCCCGTCTGGGGTATGGGTTGATGAGCTTAGAAAGCAGCTTGTCACTGGCAGATATTGCCCGAATCTGCGATGCGTTCTATATTGGAGGCACAAAAGTTGGCGCATTGTGCGGGGAGGCAGTGGTATTCCCAAAGAATAACATGCCGAAGCATTTCCTAACTATGGTGAAACAGCATGGCGCGCTTTTGGCAAAGGGGCGTTTGTTGGGGATACAGTTTGACGCATTGTTTACCGACGGGCTATATTTTGAGGTAAGCCGACATGCTATTGAAATGGCGGAGAAGCTCAAAGCTGTGCTGAAAGAAAAAGGATGTACGTTTTATTTGGAATCCCCGACGAACCAACAGTTTATCCTTTTAGAAAACAGTCAGTTGGAAAGGCTGAATAAGCATGTGAAATTCAGCGTTTGGGAAAAGCCAGACCCTGGGCATACCATAATCCGCCTTGTTACAAGCTGGTCCACCAAAGTGGAGGATGTGGAGCGGCTGCGGGAAATACTCTAAGAAATATATCGTCCTTTTAGGGGCGGTGGCTGGGCGAAAATAGGGCGTGCTTGAAAGGTTTCCAAACACGCCCGAAAACTATTGCATTCCCGCGGGCAATGAGCCAAGCAGCCGCGCTTGCGCGGATATTTGGCTCATTGCCGCAAGGGAGTGCCCTGTGGGTATGAATACCCTGCCCCTTGGGGAGGGAAGAACTGGCTAGGCCATGCCCCGCAGCCTGCTGTTGGGTATTTGACTAGAAATCTGTTAAATCAGCAGCCCTTCTCTCAAGGAAAGCAGTCATGCCTTCTGTCTTGTCATGGGTGGAGCAGGTAATGCCGAACAGGTTTGCTTCCATTTCCACAGCATTCTTGATGTCCATGTCATATCCATTGTTGATGGCAGCTTTTGCGATAGAAACTGCATAGCTTCCCTTGGAAATAATCTTAGAAGCCATCTTCTTAGCAGTGTCCATCAATTCTTCTTTTGCAACTACTTTATTTACAAGCCCGATTCTGTATGCTTCTGCCGCGTCAATATTATCGCAGGTGAAGATTAACTCTTTTGCCCGTCCCATGCCAACCAGGCGTGCAAGCCTCTGCGTCCCGCCGAAGCCAGGGATAATGCCAAGGCCTGTCTCAGGCTGTGCGAAGGTAGCGTTTTCAGCAGCGATACGGATATCGCATGCCATAGCGATTTCACATCCGCCGCCAAGCGCGAACCCGTTTATTGCAGCGATGGTAACCTGGCGCATGTTCATCAGCTTGAAGAATGGCTCGGCAGCCTTCATTCCAAATGCACGTGCTTCTGCCGCGGAGAAATTAACCATTTCAGCAATATCAGCGCCAGCTACGAAAGATTTGAATGGGTTGTCCTTCTTGTCTGGGCCGCCGGTAAGGATTACAACCTTAACGTCATCCCTTGCTTCGATTTCAGTTAAAGCAACATTGAGTTCATCCAATGTTTCACTGTTCAATGCGTTTAATGCGCCTGGCCTGCTGATGGTTAAAACGGCAATCTGGTCTGTTACTTCCAATTTTAAATTGTTCATGGGTAAAAACCTCCTAAAAAATATGTAATATTGGTGTTTTTTGATATATTTACTATATAACTTTGACAAAAATTTGTCAATAAGGAATAACAATTTGAGTTTCCCCATTTTTTATAATAGCCTATACGATTGTGCCAAAAGGCCTTGCTGCCTTTGGCAGCATAGGCATTTTGCACAAAAAGTGTCTGGAAAGCTAGCTTTCCATAGCGCTTTTATGTGCAAAGCGCTTCCATCACAAAGTGATGGAAACCTTTTGGCACTATGAATTGTAAAATACGGAAACTCAAAGAAATAACAAATCTTCCATTAGAAATCAGAGCTGCCTGCCCAAAACAGAATAAGCAAACAGCCATAGTTACATGTAAGGGACAACTGCCGTTAGAAATCAGGGCCGCCTGCCCGGAAAGCCGTAGGCGTGCAGCCATATTTCCGCTTAAATGACCGGTTGAAATAAGACAGGTTCCCAAACCCTGTTTCCACAGCAATAGTCGCAATGGAGCCTGAAGAAGAAAGGAGCATCCTTGCAGCCATAGTCAAGCGGTAATCGTTTAGGTAATCCGTAAAAGAAAGTTCCATATTGGATTTAAAAAATTTCATAAAATGGGATTCACTGAAACCGCAGATTCTGGCGGCGTCCTTGATAGGGATTTTTTCACTATAGTTGGTTTCCACATATTTCAAAATATCCTTCAGCCGATCCAGGGATTTGTGTTTCTGCCGGGGGGTAGGGGAAGGGCAGCTAGAAGCCAGGGTATAGAAAAAGGAGAATAATTGCCCTTTAATGGCAAGCTGGTAGCCTTTTCCAAACGTTTTGCAGATTTCATCCATGGTATTCAGGCAGAGGGAAAGGGAAGGGTACAGGCTGGACTCTATGGTAAAATGGCTGGGGAACAGGATTTGCCCCTGGAGCATGGGCTGGAAAAATGTTTCTGTGCAGCTATCGCCTTGGGCAGGCATCAACATTGAAAGGTTAAAAATAATATTTTCATATTCCATCGAACAACCTTCCATCTGTTCGATGGCATGGAGCTGCCCAGGAGGCACAATAACAATATCCCCCTGGCTTACGAAGAAAGGGTCCAAATCTACGGTGACCCGCCCTTTTCCTTTCTTAATATAAATGATTTCCATATCATTGTGCCAGTGGAGCGGGACAATGGAAAAGTCCAGGGGAATGCTGCAAAGGTATATATTAAATGGAAAATCCTTATGCCCATGGGACTTTATTTCCTGTGTGTTTTCGTATTCTAAGATATCCATACAGACCTTCCTTTTGCAATTTTGATAGTATTGTACTATATTTTGGCACCATACTGCAAGAAAAATGTGGAAAATAGAGTTATACTCTGGTTGTGAATTCTAGATTAAGAAGAAACTTACGAAAGGGATTCGGAATAAGCTTGGAGAATTATGGGAAACATGAAAATAAGCGGTTTCCGAACGGAATATATGTGCCACAGAGAATGGAATAAGCAATAGGAGGAGAAAAATGAGCGTAAATATTAGGGAAATGCTAGAACAAAAATGCGGCAACAATATTGCAGCCTGCACAGAGGAGCAGCTTTATTATGGGCTGCTTGGAATTGTGAAAAATCTGGCGAAAGAAAAGGAAAGCCAGGAGGGGAAGAAGAAAATATATTATATCTCCGCAGAATTCTTGATTGGGAAGCTGTTGTCCAATAATTTGATTAATCTTGGAATTTATGATGAAGTGGCAAATATGCTGGCTGAGTATGGCAAGGATATCAACCTGATTGAGCAGGTAGAGCCAGAGCCGTCCCTTGGGAACGGCGGTTTGGGACGTCTGGCCGCATGTTTTTTGGACTCCATGGCGACGCTTGGCATGAATGGGGATGGGATTGGGCTGAATTACCATTTTGGGTTGTTCCTTCAGACCTTTGAGAACCGCCTTCAGAAAGAAAATAAGAACCCTTGGATGGAGGCAGAGAGCTGGCTTACCAGGACAGATGTGACATACCCAATCCAGTTTGGCGGCTTTACAGTGCAGTCGCGTATGTATGACCTGGATGTGACTGGGTTTGAGAACCGGACCAATAAGCTGCATTTGTTTGACATTGAGACAGTAGATGAAGGGCTTGTGGGGGAAGGGATTAATTTCAACAAATGTGACATTATGAAAAACCTTACATTGTTTTTATACCCGGATGATTCTGATGATGCAGGCAGGCTTTTGCGTGTATACCAGCAATATTTTATGGTGAGCAATGCGGCGCGGCTGATTCTGTCAGAGTGCGAGGCAAAGGGCTGCAGCCTCTATGACCTGCCAGACTATGCGGCAATCCAAATTAACGACACCCACCCAAGCATGGTGATCCCGGAATTGATCCGCCTGTTAATGGAACGGGGCATCCGCATGAACGACGCCATTGACATTGTGTCAAAGACCTGCGCATACACGAACCACACAATCCTGGCAGAGGCATTGGAGAAATGGCCAATGGATTACCTGAACAAGGCAGTGCCGCAGTTAATGCCGATTATCCGTGAGCTGGATACAATAGTAAAAGATAAATTTGAAGATAAGTCTGTAGCCATTATTGACGAGTGGAACCTGGTACATATGGCAAATATGGATATCCACTATGGGTTCAGCGTAAATGGCGTGGCGTACCTGCACACCGAGATTTTAAAGAAAAATGAGTTGAATAATTTTTATAAGATTTACCCGGAGAAATTCAACAATAAAACCAATGGCATTACGTTCCGCCGCTGGCTGATGCACTGCAACAAAGGCTTGAGCCACTATCTGGATGGGGTGATTGGAACAGGCTGGCACAAAGACGCAAACGAGCTGGAGAAATTATTGGCGTTTGCCAGCGATGAAAAAGTGTTGGAGAAATTGCTGGAAATCAAACAAGAAAATAAGAAAAACCTGGCTGCATACCTAAAAGGGAAACAGGGCGTGGAATTGGATGAGAACTCTATTTTTGACATCCAAATCAAGCGCCTCCATGAGTACAAACGCCAGCAGATGAACGCCCTCCATGTCATCCATAAATATTTGGAAATCAAGAAAGGGAAGAAGCCGGCTACCCCGATCACTGTGATTTTTGGCGCCAAGGCGGCTCCAGCCTACACTATTGCAAAGGATATTATCCATTTGATTTTATGCCTGCAGGAGCTTGTAAACAATGACCCAGAGGTCAGCCCATACCTGAAAGTGGTGATGGTAGAAAATTATAATGTGTCCAATGCAGAAAAATTAATCCCAGCATGTGATATTTCTGAGCAGATTTCCCTTGCTTCCAAAGAAGCTTCAGGGACTGGCAACATGAAGTTTATGTTAAATGGGGCGGTCACACTGGGGACTATGGACGGGGCAAATGTAGAAATTGCAGACCTGGTAGGGAAAGAAAATATTTATATTTTTGGGGAAAGCTCTGATACAGTCATTGCCCATTACGAGAAAGGGGATTATGTTTCCCGGAAATTCTATGAAGAAAATGAAGATATCAAAGAGGCGGTAGACTTTATTGTAAGCGAGGAAATGATGCAAATAGGGCATCGGGAGCATTTGGAACGCCTCTACAATGAGCTGCTGAACAAAGACTGGTTTATGACCTTGTTAGACTACAAAGACTATGCGGCAAAGAAAGAAGAAATTTACAAGGATTACGAAGACAGGATGGCATGGGCAAAGAAAATGCTTGTCAACACTGCAAAGGCAGGGTTCTTCTCTTCTGACCGGACAATTGCGGAATATGACAAGGATATTTGGAAATTAACAAAGTGATGTTATGAAATATGAAAAGATTAAGGAGGGGCGTTTTGTGGAACGCCCCAACCGTTTTATTGCCCTGGTGGAGTTAGACGGCAAGGTTGAACAGTGCCATGTGAAAAATACAGGCAGATGCAAGGAACTTCTGGTGCCAGGCGCAAGGGTATGGCTGGACCAAAGCCTGAACCCAAACCGTAAGACGGCATATGACTTGGTGGCGGTTGAAAAATGCGGGCGGGGGATTGTCAATATGGATTCCCAGGCGCCCAATAAGGCAGTCCATGAATGGCTGGAACAACAGGCAAGCGCCCAATATGGGGGCTGTGCAGGTTCCCACATGCTATTTCCTGATATTCTAAGCATTCAGCCAGAGTGCAGATATGGCGATTCAAGGATTGATTTCTATGTGGAAGCAGGAAGGGAGAGGCTGCGTAAGGTTTTTATAGAGGTCAAGGGCGTTACGTTAGAGGAAAATGGGATTGCACGGTTCCCGGACGCCCCTACAGAACGTGGGATAAAACATATGCTGGAATTGGGGAAGGCCATAAAGGCTGGGTATGAGGCATGGATTTTGTTTGTAATCCAGATGGAAGGGATCCGTTGGTTTGAGCCAAACGACCGCACCCATCCCCAATTTGGCGAGACATTGCGGCAGGTGCAGAAAGAGGGCGTGGGCGTTCTGGCATATGGCTGCAATGTCTCAGAAGATGAAATGGCATTGGACATGCCAATAGAGGTGAAATTACACGAGTGTAAAAATTGATCAAGGGGTTGGGTATTTGACTTTGCGCCAGCCCCTTTGTGCAGCCCATAGGTTCCTGCAAGCAGCAGTAAAAGTTATGCTTCAGCTTCGGATGGTTTTGGAAGCCGCACAAAGATCTTATGGATGCGGTTTTTCTCCATATCTTCCACACGGAAGTAAACCCCTTCCGGCGTGGTAATGGACTCGCCTGCCGTTGGGAGGTGGTCTAAAAGCCCAATAAGGTACCCGCCAATGGAATCGTAATCCTCTGAAACCAATTCCAGGTTTAGCATATCCCGCAAATCATTTAGGTTTGTGGACCCTTGCACCATATATTCCAATTCGCTGACTTTTTGGATATGGTCTTCTTCATCTATGTCATATTCATCCCGGATTTCCCCCACAATCTCTTCCAGCAAGTCCTCTAATGTAATCAGCCCGGCAGTTACGCCGTATTCATCCAGCACAATGGCGATATTAATAGAAGATTTGCGCATTTCCAGAAGAAGCTCCGCCGTGTTTTTGTGTTCGTATGTGTAGTAAGGCTTGCGCATAATATTTCGGATAGAAAAATGCTCTTTGTCTTCATAGAGCAGCAAATCCTTCATATTGATAATGCCCACAACATTGTCTGTAGTGTCTTCATATACGGGGAGGCGTGTGAATTTATCTTCCCGGAAAATTTCAAGCAGTTCATAATATGTGCTGTTTATGTCAGCAAAAGTCATATCAATCCTGGGGACCATAACTTCCTTTGCCTGCGCGTCCCCGAAATCAAATACATTATTGATCATTTCCCGTTCTTCTGTTTCAATTACCCCTTCTTCATGGCTTACATCCACAATTGTGCGCAGTTCATCTTCCGTCATGGTGTTCTGTGCGCCTGAGGCGTCCACGCGCAGCAGGAT
The DNA here is from genome assembly GCA_910585295.1 of uncultured Lachnospiraceae bacterium. GTDB lineage: Bacteria > Bacillota > Clostridia > Lachnospirales > Lachnospiraceae > Petralouisia. The sequence continues at coordinate 83,806 of CAJUDE010000042.1, forward strand.
TAAGAACCCAAGGGCTAATTTGTTAATAACAAAAATGGCAGGTGTCAGAAGCTTCATTAGGCCGCTGATTACGCCTGCATAAGCCAGGGAAATTTTATCCGCATGGATGGTTGCGAAGGTCTTAGGTGAAATCTCACCGAAAATCAGCACCAGCACAGTTAGGACGCCTGTCGCAATCCCAGCCCCAGCATTCCCAAAAATCCGCGTGGCAAGGGTGGTGGCAAGGGAGGCGGAGGAAAGGTTTACAATGTTGTTCCCAATCAGGATGGCGCTGAGCATTTTTCCAGAGTCGTCCGTAATCTCCAATGCCTTTTTTGCACGTTTGTCACCCTCATCTGCCATGCTCCTAAGCCGGAGTTTGTTTGAGGTGGTTAAAGCCGTTTCTGCAGAAGAAAAGAAAGCAGATAACATTAATAAAATAACAATGATAATAAATTGTATGACGTCGCCTGAGTCCAAGTGCATCTCTCCTTTCAATAACAATAATATAGCGGAAACACGGCGATTTTGCAAGGAGTTCCCTTAATTTTAGGGAAATTTTAGAAACCGCCCGGTACTTGCAGGAATCTCAAGCCAGAAGGAATAGTTTTGCCCACGCCAGAATAAAATGTCATAGAATGAAAGGGACATTCCATGAAGGAGGGAGGAATAACAGGATGGATAAGAAATTTCATAAGGCGCCTGCTAAGGGGCAGGGGGAAGGGAGAGGGAATATCTCTGTGCTGTCTATTTTAAAAATATTGCTTGCCATGTATATGGTGACGGGGGCGTTGCTGTTAGTATTGTCAGCCATGCTCTATAAAATGCAGCTCAGTGAAAGTGTTGTTTCTATTGGGATTGTATTGATTTATGTGGCGTCTGGATTTCTGGGCGGTTTTTTAAGTGGGAAAGTTATGAAGCGGAAACGGTTTCTATGGGGGATGGCTATGGGGGCGTGCTATTTCCTAATCCTGGTGCTTGGCTCTATTGTGTTCCAGCAGGGGGTCAATATGGAAATTACACGGTTTGCCACAACTTTGGTCTTATGTACGGCATCCGGGATGATTGGCGGAATGGCAAGCTAACAGGATAAACTGCAAAATGGAACTATGGAATCATGAATAATAGAAATAATGGCTTACAAAGGGAAACTGGGGGAAAGATAGTGTTTGAAGATATGCATTGTATGAATATTTATTCCCGCAGGCAACGAGCCAAGCAGCCGCGTTTGCGCGAATGTTTGGCTCGTTGCCGCAAGGGGCAAATACCCCAAAGCCCTACTGCGAAAAACAAATTCCATGCCCCATCAGCTCTGCTGCAGGGGCATTTGGCTTGTGGGAACAAAAATGGAAGCAATGGGGCTCGAACCCATGGCCTCTCGCGTGTGAGGCGAACGCTCATCCCAGCTGAGCTATGCTTCCCTGACAGTTATTATAGCACATTTACATAGAAATGCAATAAGTTTGACAATTTTTTTGGTTATTCCCGCGAGCAATGAGCCAAGCAGCCGCGATCGCGCGGATATTTGGCGAATGCCGCGAGGGGCGCTGCGTGTCGGCGGCACACAGCGCCGACCGAAACGGAGCGCAGACCAAATACCCCGCCCCTTGGGGTGGGAAGAACAAGCTAGGCCATGCCCCGTAGCTTGCTGCGGGGTATTTTACTATCCTGAATGGGTTGATAATAAGTAACCAATA
>CAJUDE010000043.1 GCA_910585295.1 uncultured Lachnospiraceae bacterium
GCGAATGCCGCGAGGGGCGCTGTGTGCCGGCGGCACACGTTCAGCGCCGACCGAAACGGAGTGCAGACCAAATACCCCGCCCCTTGGGGCCAAAAGAACAAGCTAGGCCATGCCCCGTAGCTTGCTGCGGGGTATTTGACTCGGTTCTTTTTGTTGCACTTTTTCCCAATTAAGGATAAAATAGAAAAAGAAGTTTATGAGGGCTTCACATGGCAGCATTGCCATATGAAAGGAGCAGGTATGGGATTATTTAATAAGAAGAAAAAAGAAACAAAAGTGGAGAAAACCGAAGTAAAAACGGAGAAGAAAGAGCCGGAAGTGGAGGCTGTGCAGGCCGAGGGGCAGGCAAAAGGGCCGGTGATAAGGCAGTACATAGAAGGGGCAGGAGGGACGGTTGTAAGCAGGTCAATCTTGAATGGGACTTCAAAACTGAAATGGTTTTTCCGGCAGGACGGCGGGCAAGGGAACGGCTGGATTGCCTTTGGGGATAAGGATACCCAAGAATATGTGGATAACCCAGATAACATGGCGGTCGTGGATTTTAATATACTGGCAGCTTTAGAGCCGGCGGTGTTGGATGTGTTTTATATGCCCTATGGGGCTGATTTGGAATTTTGCAGGGACGGGTCCGGCGCATATTTTATAGATACCAGGACTGGGGAGGAGATAAGGGAGCGGGTGCTGTCCCCTATTCAGGAGGCGTTTGAGAAAAATCTGAAATTTTTGAATAAAGAATCCTACCCAGAAGAGTTTTTCAAAAGCCTGTTCCAGGCAGGGGGGATGCAGGAGGTTTTTCTTGCGGGGGATGCAGATTTCCCAACAGGGGAAGTTGTCCTTTCCGACCCGATTGCATACTTAGGGAGCAAATATATGGTTACCTTGGAGAAGAAAATCCCTGCAGGCAGCTATCCGGTGGAACTTTCTATTTGCCATTCTGAAAAAGTTGGGCTGCGGATTGCGGCGGCCAGGCTTGTGATTAACGGCAAGGAGCCTGTACGCCATGAGATTGCAATGTCCAAAGGAAGCGCGGCGGAGGATATGGGCAAACCAGGTGTTTGGGCATTCTTCGGCGTGGACGGCGGGCTGGCATGTTTTTCTGATACGGAAGTGGCCGCAAGCTACCGCAGCTTTATTGATGGGTGGAAGAAAGAGAACCCTGGAAAAAATGAGTATCTTGATTATTTTGCGCCCCTGTTCCAGGAAAGTTGCCAGGCAGCCCCAGGCGCCCAGAGGACCGGCGGTGATTTCCTATGCTGGGATATGCCAGGGACAGGGCATAGGCTGGTAATGTTTAACAGTGGGATGGGAGACGGTATTTACAGCAGCTATTGGGGGATAGACGAGGAAGGGGAAGCGGCGGAGCTTGTAATCCCGTTTTTGAACCCAGAATACATTTAGAGGTTGGAGGGCGTTTATGTCATTTGTGCATCTTCATGTCCATACAGAATACAGCCTGTTGGATGGCTCCAATAAAATACAAGAATACGTTGCCAGGGTGAAGGAACTTGGCATGGATGCAGCGGCTATTACTGACCATGGCGTGATGTATGGGGTCATTGATTTTTACCGCGCCGCCCGGGAAGCAGGCGTAAAGCCTGTCTTAGGATGTGAGGTTTATGTTGCCCCTGGCTCCCGGTTTGACCGTGAGAAAGTGGAAGGGGAAGACCGCTATTTCCACTTAGTTTTGCTGGCGGAGAATAACCAAGGATATGCGAACTTAATGAAAATTGTGTCCAGGGGCTTTACCGAAGGGTATTATTACAGGCCAAGGGTAGACCGTGAGATATTAGAGACATACCATGAGGGTCTGATTGTTTTAAGCGCCTGCCTTGCAGGCGAGGTGCAGAAGCTTTTGTCCAGAGGCGCTTATCAAGAAGCGAAGGAAGCGGCTCTTTGGCATGACAAGGTTTTTGGGCATGGCAATTATTTCTTAGAGCTGCAAGACCATGGGCTGGCGGAGCAGCAGAATGTGAACCAGCAGCTTTTAAGGCTGAGCCAGGACACAGGCATCCCTTTGGCGGCTACCAACGACGTCCATTATACTTATGAAACGGATGTGGATTCCCATGACGTCCTCCTCTGCCTTCAGACAGGCAAAAAGTTATCGGATGAAAACCGTATGCGTTATGAGGGCGGGCAATATTTTGTAAAATCTGAAGGACAAATGCGCGCCTTGTTCCCATATGCGCTGGAAGCGTTGGAAAACACCCAGAAAATTGCAGACAGGTGCAATGTGGAGATTGAATTTGGCGTGACAAAGCTCCCAAAGTTTGATGTGCCAGACGGGTATACGTCTCAGGAATACTTACAGAAGCTTTGCTATGAAGGGTTAGCCCGCAGATACCCTTCCCAGGATGGGCAGGTGTCCATTCCTGGGAAAGAGAGCCTTATCCCCATGGAGGAGGTCAAGGGGCAGCTTCAATATGAACTGGACATTATTGGGCAGATGGGGTATGTGGACTATTTCCTGATTGTCTGGGACTTCATCCGTTTTGCAAGGGAAAATGGCATCGCGGTAGGGCCGGGCCGAGGGAGCGCGGCTGGGTCCCTTGTATCCTATTCTTTGGAAATCACCAATATTGACCCGCTGCGCTACAGTTTGATTTTTGAGCGGTTCTTGAACCCGGAACGCGTGACCATGCCAGATATTGATATTGATTTCTGCGTGGAGCGCAGGCAGGAAGTGATTGACTATGTAAGCCGGAAATACGGCAAAGACCGGGTTGTGCAGATTGTCACGTTCGGTACCTTAGCGGCAAAGGGCGTAATCCGCGACGTAGGGCGCGTGATGGACATGCCCTACGCTTTTGTGGACAGCATTGCCAAGCAAATCCCCAATGATTTGGGCATTACGATTGACAGGGCCTTGGAGAAAAACCATGAGCTGAGGGAACTTTATGAAAGCGATGAAAGCGTGGCAAGGCTCATTGACATGTCGAAACGCCTTGAAGGGCTGCCCAGGCATACGTCCATGCATGCGGCAGGCGTGGTAATCGGCGCAAAGGAGATCGATGAATTTGTCCCTCTGTCCAGAGGGAGCGATGGCGCCATTATCACTCAGTTTACTATGACCACGCTAGAAGAGCTTGGCCTTTTGAAAATGGATTTTTTGGGGCTTCGGAATTTAACCGTTTTGCAGGACACAGTAAACTTAATCCAGGAGGGGCATGGAATCAGCCTAGATATGGATCATATTGATTTTGATGATAAGGCTGTGCTGGACTCTATTGGGACTGGACGGACAGAAGGCGTGTTCCAGTTAGAAAGCGCGGGGATGAAAAATTTTATGAAGGAGTTAAAGCCCCAAAGCCTGGAAGACATTATCGCAGGGATTTCCCTGTACCGTCCAGGGCCTATGGAATTTATCCCTGCCTATATCCGTGGGAAGGACAATCCTGAGTCTGTCGTATATGGCTGCCCGCAGCTAGAGCCAATCCTTGCTCCTACTTATGGCTGCATTGTATACCAGGAACAGGTTATGCAGATTGTGAGGGACTTGGCTGGGTATACCTTGGGGCGCAGCGACCTTGTGCGCCGTGCCATGTCTAAGAAAAAAGGCTCTGTGATGGAGCAGGAGCGCAAAAATTTTGTATATGGCAATAAAGAGGAAGGGGTCCCTGGCTGCATCAGCAATGGGATTGATGAAAAGACAGCGAATAAAATATATGACAATATGATAGATTTTGCGAAATATGCGTTCAATAAATCCCATGCGGCGGCTTACGCTGTGGTAGCATACCAGACCGCTTATTTAAAATATTATTACCCATTGGAATTTTTGGCGTCCCTGATGAGTTCTGTTATGGGGCATATTGGAAAAATCTCTGAATATATCTTTACCTGCAGGCAGATGGGGATACAGGTGCTTCCGCCTAGCGTTAACGAGGGGGAGAGTTATTTTTCTGTGTCTGGGGGAGCCATCCGTTACGGGCTGTCCGCGATTAAAAGCGTCAACCATGCATTTATTGAGAACCTTTGTAAGGAGCGCAAGGAGCGGGGGAAATTCACCGGGCTTGAGGATTTTTTGACCCGTATGGCAGACAAGGAAATCAATAAGCGCGTGGTGGAAAACCTGATTAAGGCAGGGGCGCTTGACAACCTTGGGGCCACAAGGAAGCAGAGCATGATGGTATATGTGGGCATTATGGAGGGAATCGCCCAGGACAGGAAAAATTCCATGGCTGGGCAGATTACATTGTTTGACCTTGCAGGGGAGGAAGAGAAGGGGGATTTTGAAGTGAAGCTCCCGGATGTGGGGGAGTATCCCAGGGAAGTGTATTTAGGCTTTGAAAAAGAGGTGCTAGGCATTTATATCAGCGGGCATCCCTTAGAAGAGTATGAAGAAAAATGGAGGAAGAACATTACCAGGGTTACCACAGATTTTCTTATAGACGAAGAGACTGGGCAGACCATTGCCCGGGAAGGGGAGAATGCCGTGGTAGGGGGCATGATTGTGGACAAAACCATAAAATACACCAGGAATAACCAAACCATGGCATTTTTGACCTTGGAGGACTTGGTAGGGAACCTTGAGGTCGTTATTTTCCCTAGGACTTATGAGAAAAACAACCAGCTTTTAAATGTGGATGAAAAGGTGTTTATCCGTGGGCGTGTGGCTACCGAAGAGGAAAAAAATGCAAAGCTTATCTGTGAGAAAATATATTCTTTTGACGATACGAAAAAGGAGCTTTGGCTGCAGTTTTCCACAATGGAGCAGTATGGGCAGAAAGAAAGCCAGGTGATGGGGCTGCTGCAGCAAAACAGTGGGAAAGACCAGGTAATAGTCTATATTTCAGGGGAGAAGGTGATGAAACGCCTGCCGCCGGGGCAGGGCGTCGACGTGTCTTCTGGAATAGTGAACAAATTCACTAACTTTTTAGGGGAAAATAATGTAAAAGTTGTAGAAAAGAGCATTGAAAATCTTTCAAAAAGAGATTAGAATGTAATAGATTAGACAATGCAGGACAGGAAAACAGGAGGGATGGTTATGGCAAATGAAGTTCATACAATCGGTGTGCTGACCAGCGGCGGCGACGCACCGGGCATGAATGCAGCAATCCGTGCAGTTGTCCGTCAGGGGCTTGCGCGGGGCAAGAAAGTAAAAGGAATTAAACGAGGGTACGCCGGCCTGCTTCAAGAGGAAATTATCGACATGGAAGCAAAAGGCGTTTCAGATACGATCCAGCGGGGCGGCACAATTTTACAGACTGCACGGTGCAGTGAGTTTCGGACGCCAGAAGGGCAGGCGTTGGGCGCTGAGGTTTGCCGCAAGCATGGCATCGACGGGATTATTGTAATTGGCGGGGACGGCTCCTTTAAGGGCGCGCAGAAGCTTGCAGCCCTTGGGATCAATACAGTTGCAATACCTGGCACAATTGATTTGGACATAGCATGTACGGAATATACCATTGGGTTTGACACCGCAGTGAATACGGCGATGGATGCGATTGACAAGGTGCGTGACACTTCCACTTCCCACGAACGGTGTTCCATTATTGAAGTTATGGGCCGTGGGGCAGGCTATATTGCATTATGGTGCGGGATTGCCAATGGGGCGGAAGATATTTTGCTGCCAGAGAAGTATGACTACGATGAGCAGAAGTTAGTAAACAATATTATTGCGAACCGGAAACGTGGGAAGAAACACCACATTATTATAAATGCAGAGGGCATCGGGCATTCTGCCAGCATGGCGAAGCGGATTGAGGCCGCTACTGGGCTTGAGACAAGGGCAACGATTCTGGGGCATATGCAGCGCGGCGGAAGCCCAACCTGTAAAGACCGTGTTTATGCGTCTACTATGGGCGCTTATGCAGTGGACTTGCTGTGCGAGGGAAAATCTAACCGGGTGGTGGGGTACCGCCATGGGGATTTTGTGGATTTTGACATTGACGAGGCTTTGGCTATGGAGAAACTGCTTCCAGAGTACCAATTCCAGGTATGCAGGAATTTAAGCGTATAGGAGGCTATATGATAACAAGTTCCGCAAATCAGCAGATGAAGCGAATCATACAGTTAAACAATAAGGCAAAAACCCGCTATGGACAGCGGGTTTTTGTGGTTGAGGGAATGAAGATGTGCATGGAAGCCCCAAGGGAAGACATTGTGGGCATGTATGTCTCCGAATCTTTTTTGGAAGATGGAAGGAAGGCGCAGGTGGTTCAGGGGCGCCATTATGAAGTTGTCTCAGACAGCGTGTTTCGGATGGTTGCTGACACACAGACTCCCCAGGGCATTTTATGCCTGGTGAAGATGCCGGAATACAATATGGATGATTTGTTAGGGAGCCAGAAAGCGGCGCATATATTGATTTTGGAAAATATACAGGACCCAGGGAATTTGGGGACTATGGTGCGGACTGGGGAAGCGGCAGGCATAACGGGAATCCTTATGGATAAGGCTACCGTGGATTTCTTCCATCCCAAAACTATCCGCGCCACTATGGGGGCAGTGTACCGTGTGCCTTATTATATAGCACCTAATTTGCCGGAAGCAATCGAGCAGCTTAAAGCAAAAGGGGTTGGCATATATGCGGCCCACCTGTCTGGGGAGTTATCCTATAGCCAGCCAGATTATGCCGGGCATACTGGGTTTTTGGTCGGCAATGAAGGCAATGGGCTAAGCCCTGAGGCTGCAGGGCTGGCGGACACCCTGGTGAGGATACCCATGGAAGGGGATGTGGAGTCTTTGAATGCGGCGGTTGCAGCGGCGCTCCTAATGTATGAGGCAAAGCGCCAAAGGGGATAATGCCTGCAATGCCTGTAAGCTTTCCCTATTCTTCGATTATATGGATTTCCAAAAAGTCAAAATCAATGGCTTCCACAAAATTATCCTGGGTAAAACGGGCTTTGCCATGGCGTTTAAATTCTGCGATAGTGGCGTCCAGCCAGATAGGCTTGCTTAAGTCAAATTCATAGCAGGCCTGTTCCAGGGCGTCGAAGATTTTATGTGTCCGTGTGCCGTCGCCGTCGTTGGCGATTACCATATCCTTGGTAAGGCGGCTGTCTTTCCAGATTTTAAACCAAATACGCATAAGTTCTGTTCCTTTCTTAATGGAAAAGACCAGAGGTTCTGCCAAAACAGAACCCTGGTCTAAAAGAGAGTGGGCAAAAATTAATTTGCATTTGTGGTAAACTCCGCCACCACATCTGACTGTGCTTGTATTATATCTTCAAATACCATCGGTTGCAAGGGCAAAAACCGTGAAATGTCAAAAAAGCGGGATGTATTTTGACATATGGCTTAAGGTGTATGAGGAAACCTGGTGGAAAAATCTGGGTTTTTACGGCTATTGGAGGAAAATGGATGAAAGATAGGAAAAAAGGACTAGACAAAACAACCAAAATGACAAGACGCAATTTGAGGGTTTTGGACATAATTCTATTTTTTTGAAAGATTGCTTGAATTTTTCTGTCGAAAATGCTAAGATAATAGTACCAATAATTAAATAGACACCTAGAGAATGGAGAGTAAGGTTAACACAGCAGAAATGTTGCTTATTAGCTTTGCTCTTTTTTGCTATCTTATTATTAGGAAAAAAGTCTAGGTGTAAGCGTGAGTTTGGGAGGTGGATGCAAAAAGGGCAAAGCGCAGACGGAATGCAACTGGTGTGGGAGGGTTATGGAACAGAGATTTTATGATGCGATGGCGGATTGTCCAGTAATTGCGGCAGTGAAAAATTTTGAAGGGGTTAGGGCTTGTTTAAAATCTGAATTGAAAATTGTGTTCGTCCTGTTTGGCAATATATGTAATATCAGCGGGATTGTGGACCAGATAAAGGGGGCAGGGAAGATAGCACTGGTGCATATTGACTTGGTAGAGGGTTTAAGCGCCCACGAGGTTTCGGTGGATTATATCAGGAAAAACACAAAGGCAGATGGAATTATTTCAACCAGGATGAATATGATTAATCGGGCGAGGGAGCTGTCCATGTATACGGTTTTTCGGATATTCATTTTAGATTCCAGGGCTTTTCAGGGGATAGAAAAGCAGAAAAGGCAGGTCAAAGCAGATTTTATCGAGATATTGCCGGGGGTTATGCCAAAGATTATACAAAAGGTCAATAAGCTTAGCGCTCAGGCTGTGATTGCCGGCGGATTAATCAATGACAAAGAGGACGTGATTGAGGCGTTAAATGCCGGGGCAATTTCAGTTTCGACAACCAACCAGGATATATGGTTTATGTAAGGAGGAGAAAGAGAGATGGGCAATACAAAAAGGAAGATTGCAGATGGGCTACAAGAGATGCTTCATGAAAAGCCTTTGCGTAAAATTACAGTTCAGGACATTATGGACTGTAAAAACATGAAGCGGCAGAGTTTTTATTACCATTTCCAAGATATTTATGGGGTGATTGAATGGCTTTATAATGAAGATTTTGTAACGCAGGTTGCGTACAACGAGGAAGAGACGTTTGAGGATTGGGTGCGCAAGGTTATAAAAATTATAAAAGATAACCGTTTTTTTTATCGGAAGGTCCTTGAGAATGTCAGCAGGGAGCGGCTGTTAGAACGCTTGGCCCCAGTGGTGGATGGGCAGTTCCGGCGCCGGTTTTGGGCTGAAAAAGAAGGGAATTATCTTGTGGAAAGCTTTATTGTTAAATCTGCCTGCCATTTTATGTTAGACTGCGTGGCGATGAAGAAAGGGCCGCAGGAGGAAGAAGTGATGGCGGCAGTGCAAAATATCTGTGCAATGCTGCAGCACCCAACCGGAAATATTTTGGTACTTCCTACAAAAAAATCCACTAAGACCGCATAAAGCTTCGGCAGAAACATCTATATTTTGGAAATATAAAAAAGAAAATTGCATAAATTGTACAAATAACAGTATGTGTCTAATGACAAAAAGCACCCAAAAAGTTATAATGTCATTATCAAGTTAAAACGGAGGAGGATTTTACAAATGGCAAAATATGTTATGGCGCTGGACGCCGGCACAACAAGTAACAGATGTATTCTTTTCAATGAAAAGGGTGAAATGTGCAGTGTAGCTCAGAAAGAATTCACACAGTATTTCCCGAAGCCAGGCTGGGTAGAACATGATGCTAACGAGATCTGGTCCACACAGCTCGGCGTTGCAGTGGAAGCAATGCAGAAGATTGGGGCTTCCGCAGAAGACATTGCAGCAATCGGGATTACCAACCAGCGTGAGACAACGATTGTTTGGGATAAAAATACAGGCGAACCAGTATACCATGCAATTGTATGGCAGTGCCGCAGGACTTCTGAGTATTGTGATTCTCTGAAAGAGAAAGGTTTGGAAGACACTTTCCGTCAAAAGACAGGTTTGGTAATTGACGCATACTTCTCTGGGACAAAATTAAAATGGATCCTTGACAATGTAGAAGGCGTTCGGGAACGTGCGGAAAAAGGCGACTTGCTTTTCGGTACCGTTGAGACATGGTTGATCTGGAAACTCACAAAGGGCGAAGCGCATGTGACAGATTATTCCAATGCTGCACGTACTATGCTGTTCAACATTAATGACCTGAAATGGGATGAGGATATCCTGAAAGAGCTGAATATCCCAGCAAGCATGCTTCCAGAAGCAAAGCCATCCAGTTGTGTATATGGAACCGCAGACCCGTCCTTCTTCGGCGGCGCAATCCCAGTCAGCGGGGCGGCAGGGGATCAGCAGGCAGCGCTGTTTGGGCAGACATGTTTCACAGCAGGAGAGGCAAAGAATACTTATGGGACAGGATGCTTCTTGTTGATGAACACTGGTGAGAAGCCAGTATTCTCCAAGAACGGACTGGTAACAACAATTGCATGGGGAATTGACGGGAAAGTTAATTATGCATTAGAAGGTTCTATCTTCGTAGCTGGCGCTGCAATCCAGTGGCTGCGTGACGAAATGAGGATTATTGACAGCGCTCCGGATTCTGAATATATGGCTAAGAAGGTGAAAGACACCAATGGATGTTATGTAGTGCCCGCATTTACAGGCCTTGGCGCACCACATTGGGATCAGTATGCAAGAGGTACAATTGTAGGGATTACACGTGGCGTTAATAAATACCATATTATCCGTGCAACATTAGAGTCCCTGGCATTCCAGGTAAACGATGTGCTGCAGGCAATCAAGGCTGATTCTGGGATCGAATTAAGCGCCCTGAAAGTTGACGGCGGCGCAAGCGCTAACGATTTCCTGATGCAGACACAGGCAGATATTATCAATGCTCCAGTAAACCGTCCATGCTGCGTAGAGACAACCGCTATGGGAGCTGCTTATCTGGCAGGCCTTGCAGTTGGGTATTGGGCAAGCAAAGAAGACGTTATCAAGAACTGGGCAATTGACCAGACTTTCAAACCTCAGATTTCTGAAGAGGAAAGGAATGAAAAGGTTGCAGGATGGAATAAAGCTGTAAAATATTCTTACGGATGGGCAAAAGAAGATTAATATAGAAAGGGATAGATCTAAGGGAAGAAAGGGGAACATTTACTGTTACCATATATAGCAGAATTTATAGGGACGATGACGTTGGTTATTTTAGGCGGTGGCATAGTTACAGATGTAACTTTGGATAGGTCTGGGATGAAAATAGCAGGTTCAATCCAGACCGCCATTGCCTTGGGAATTGCAGAATTGCCGTATTAGCAGAGCCAGCCATTGGCGCTTTGGTTACAGTCGGCTTATATGCAGTAATCCCATGGGATTGATTCCTTGATGAATGAACGTGGATGTTATGGTTGCTATTGTGTGGAAACATAAATTGTTAATATGACATTGCAGAGATGATGGAGAGGCAATGATTACATTCCCCAAAAAGGGAGTGTGATTGTTGCTTTTCTAATCGTACAGGGAATTACACTGTGATTTTCTGTACGGTTAGAAAAGTTAGATAAAACGTTTGTAACTGTTGGAAATGTAAAATAGCTGCCTGGCCATTGGTTTAAGGCGGCAAAAATAAATAAGAAAGAGCAGAAAAGGATAGGTGAACAATATGTATGATGTAGTAATTATTGGTGCAGGCGTATCAGGAAGTGCTTCCGCTAGGGAACTTTCCAGATATAAGCTGAATGTCTGCGTAGTGGAGAAGGAAGAAGACGTATGCTGCGGAACATCCAAAGCGAACAGCGCAATTGTACATGCTGGTTTCGATGCGGAAGCCGGCTCCTTAATGGCGAAATTGAACGTAGAAGGGAACCAGATGATGGAAGGGCTTTCCAAAGAGCTTGATTTCCATTATAAGAACAATGGTTCCCTAGTTGTATGCCTCCATGAAGAAGAAAAGCCAAACCTGCAGGACCTTTATGACAGGGGCGTGAAGAACGGCGTAAAGGACCTTCGCATTATTGACAGGGATGAACTTGTAAAATTGGAGCCAAATATCTCTGATGAGGCAGTGGCAGCATTGTATGCGCCTACAGGCGGCATTGTATGCCCATTTGGCATGAATATTGCATTTGCTGAGAATGCGGCTGCAAATGGAGTAGAATTCAAATTTGACACAGAAGTGACTGGGCTTGAGAAAAAAGACGGCCACTGGGCAGTTCAGACCAACCAGGGCGAGATTGAGACAAAATATGTAGTAAATGCAGCAGGCGTTTATGCAGATAAGTTCCATAATATGGTAAGCGACAAGAAATTACATATCACGCCAAGGCGTGGGGATTATTGCCTGTTAGACCGCTCCACGGAAGGGTTCGTGACGCATACAATCTTCCAGCTTCCAAGTAAATTCGGTAAGGGCGTTTTGGTATCGCCAACTGTCCACGGCAACACTTTAGTAGGGCCTACGGCAATTGACATTGAGGACAGGGAAGGGACAAATACCACACAGGAAGGCATTGATGAATTGATTAATAAAGCTGGGACTACCGTGAAAGGCCTGCCCATCCGTCAGGTAATCACTTCCTTCGCAGGGCTGCGCGCGCATGAAGACGGGCATGAATTCTATATTGGTGAATTAGAAGAGGCAAAAGGCTTTATTGATTGTGCTGGGATTGAATCTCCTGGATTGACCAGCGCGCCAGCAATTGGCAAAATGGTGGCAGAAATTGTAAAAGGCCTGGCAAATGCAGAAGAGAACCCAGATTTTGTTGGGACTAGAAAAGGGATTTTAGACCCTAAAACTTTGAGCAATGAGGAACGTGCTGCCTTAATCAAAGAAAATCCGGCATATGGCAATATTATCTGCAGATGCGAGATGATTACAGAAGGTGAAATTATTGATGCAATCAAACGCCCATTGGGAGCAAAATCCCTCGATGGCGTAAAACGCCGTACCAGGGCAGGGATGGGGCGCTGCCAGTCAGGTTTCTGTTCCCCAAGAACCATCGAGATCCTTGCAAGGGAACGCGGAGTGGATCCAGCAGAAATTACCAAATCAGGCGGGAACTCCAAGATCATTGTAGGAATTAATAAAGATAGAATATAGTTGGTTACGAATCAGGAGGGAAAAAAATGTTGAATTATGATATTGTTATTGTAGGAGGCGGCCCTGCCGGGCTTGCAGCAGCCGTATCAGCAAAGAGGAACGGCGTAGAATCTATTTTAGTGTTAGAAAGGGACAAGGAATTAGGCGGCATCCTGAACCAGTGCATCCACAATGGCTTTGGCCTCCATACATTTAAGGAAGAGCTGACTGGGCCAGAGTATGCAGGAAGGTTTATTGACCAGCTAAAAGAAGAAAAGATTGAATATAAATTAAACACCATGGTTATGGACATTGCGCCGAATAAAGTTGTGACTGCCATGAACCGCGAAGAAGGCATGTTTGAGATTCAGGCAAAAGCAATTATTCTTGCAATGGGATGCAGGGAGCGTTCCAGAGGGGCGCTGAACATCCCAGGGTACCGCCCGGCTGGAATTTACTCTGCTGGTACGGCACAGCGCCTTGTTAATATGGAAGGCTATATGCCTGGACGTGAAGTTGTAATCCTTGGTTCCGGCGATATTGGGCTTATTATGGCAAGGAGGATGACTTTAGAAGGGGCAAAAGTAAAGGTTGTGGCTGAGTTAATGCCATATTCCGGCGGATTGAAGAGGAATATTGTACAGTGCTTAGACGACTATGGGATCCCATTGAAATTAAGCCATACGGTTGTGGATATTGAAGGGAAAGAAAGGGTGGAAGCCATCACAATTGCAGAAGTAGGCCCAGACAGAAGGCCGGTTCCAGGGACAGAAGAGCGTTATACTTGCGATACCCTGCTGCTGTCTTGTGGATTGATTCCTGAAAATGAATTATCCAGGAGCTTGAATGTTGAAATGAGCCCAATTACATCTGGGCCTTTGGTGAACGAGTGCTTAGAGACAAATGTAGAAGGCGTATTTGCATGCGGCAATGTGCTTCATGTACATGACTTGGTAGACTTCGTTTCTGAGGAGGCGTCCGCCGCCGGGAAACATGCTGCAGAATATGTGCAAAACGGTGCGAAGCACAAAGACACCAACGCAAAGGATATTCCAATTGTTGCAGTGGAAGGCGCACGTTACACAGTGCCTAAGACCATCAATCCAGATAGGATGGATGAGAAACATACTGTAAGGTTCCGTGTAGGCGATGTATACAAGAACTGCTATGTATCCGTATATTTGAATGATGAACGCATTATTCATAAAAAACGTCCAGTTGTAGCACCAGGGGAGATGGAAGAGGTAGTGTTGAAGAAAGAAGAATTGTCTGCATTTTCAAATCTGTCCCAGATTACCGTAAAGATTGAGGAGGCGTAAAACTATGGAAACAAGAGAATTAATTTGTATTGGATGCCCCATGGGATGTCCGCTGAAAGTGGAAATGGATAATGGGGAGGTAGTAAGCGTTAGCGGCAATACCTGCAAGCGCGGTGACGTATATGCAAGGAAAGAAGTGACAAACCCAACCAGGATTGTGACAAGTTCTGTGATTGTGGAAGGCGGGAGCCTTGCAGCAGTATCTGTTAAGACCAAAGAAGATATCCCGAAGGGCAAAATCTTTGACATTATGAAAGACTTAAAAGGCGTGAAGGTTCAGGCGCCAGTGCATATTGGCGACGTTATTGTCAGCAATGTGGCAGGCACCGGCGTAGATATTATCGCTACAAAGAACGTGCTGTAATACATCAGGTTATCCTATATAGAATCCAAAGAGTCCGGCTTGCCGGACTCTTGCGCCGGAGAGCGGCTGTAATAGCAGCTATTTTCCCTTGTGCATAGTGCGCGTCCCTATTTTTCCCCTATAGGAAATTTATGTACTTTAACACTTCACAGTAACGCGGTATTTCCTATAAGATAAAAAAGAATGCGCACAGCGCATTCTCCGCGCGCGAGCGGATTGCGTAGCAATAAATTCCCTCTCCGCGAGCTGCGCATAATTTTGTTCTCTTATAGGAAATTTATGTACTTTAACACTTCACAGTAACGCGGTATTTCCTATAAGAGAACAAATATCCCCCTGCAGCATATATTATAGCAGGGGGATATTATGCGTTTATGTGAATTAAAAGAAAAAGAAGTCATTAATATATGCAACTGTAAATGCCTGGGGTTTGTGGTGGATTTGGACATCGACCCCTGCAACGGGTGCATATTAGCCCTGATTATCCCAGGGTGTGGAAGGTGCTGGGGGCTGTTTGGGAGGGAAAATGAGAGGATTATCCCATGGAGCCAGGTGGTTAAGATTGGGCCGGATATTATTTTAGTGGAAATCCCAGACCCACCGCCGAAATAGGGCCAGAAATTTTATTGACAATGAAAAAGAAGCAAGCTATACTGAAAGAAAAATAAGAATGTGCAATGCGAGGGGGGGGTTCCATGAAATGTCCGTTTTGCAGCAGCGAAAATACACGTGTGATTGACTCAAGGCCTGCGGATGATAATTATTCCATCCGCAGGAGAAGGCTTTGCGATGACTGCGGGAAACGCTTTACCACTTATGAGAAGGTTGAGACGATACCTTTAATCGTAATCAAGAAAGATAATAACCGTCAGCAGTACGACCGGGCCAAAGTAGAAGCCGGGATTTTGCGCGCCTGCCATAAACGTCCAGTTTCAGTGGATAATATTAATCAATTGGTAGACACTGTGGAAGTGGAGGTTTTTAATCGGGAAGAAAAAGAAATTTCCAGTTCCGAGATAGGGGAGATTGTAATGGATAAGCTGCAGGAGTTGGATCCGGTGGCGTATGTAAGGTTTGCATCCGTGTATCGGGAGTTCAAAGATGTCAATACATTTATGGACGAGCTGAAAAAAATATTGGATAAATAGCCTAATACAGTGGACAATAAGTTTCTGGCGCCTTGGCTTAATAGGCGCTAAAGACTACACGAACAGGAGAAGGGCAGGATGTTGAGGAGATTTTACCCAAATGAGTATTTGGATTCTGCGTACCAGATTGAGTTTGGCCGGTTATATCAAGAAGGGTACCGGGGAATTATTTTTGATGTGGACAATACATTGGTACCCCATGGGGCGCCGGCGGATAAACGCGCAAAGGAGCTGTTTTCCCATTTAAAGGGGATGGGATACCAATGCTGCCTGTTGTCAAACAATAAGGAACCAAGGGTGAAGATGTTCAACGACCAAGTGCAGGTGCAGTATATTTTCAAAGCGGGCAAGCCGAAAGTTTCTGGATATAAGCGCGCAATGGAGCTAATGGGTACGGATAAAAGCAACACGCTCTTTGTTGGCGACCAGATATTTACAGACGTGTATGGGGCGAACCGGGCGGGCATCCGCACGATTTTGACTAAGCCTATCCATCCCAAGGAAGAAGTTCAAATTGTATTAAAGCGGTATTTGGAAAAAATAGTGCTGTTTTTTTACCACAGGGGCAAGCGGTGAAAAACTGGCTTGTAAAGGAGGAAAATAAATTGAAAATAGCAATTGGGAATGACCATGCGGCAACAGATATGAAGAGGGAGATTATCGAATTTGTAGAGGGGCTGGGGCATGAAACCATTAATTTTGGGACAGATGGCTATGAAAGCTGTGATTACCCGCTTTTTGGGGAAAAAGTGGGGCGGGCTGTGGCATCTGGGGAGGCAGACTGCGGAATTTTGATTTGCGGGACAGGGGTTGGGATTTCCCTGGCGGCAAATAAAGTGAAAGGGATTCGCTGCGGCGTATGCTCTGACACTACAACTGCCCATTTGATTAAAGAGCATAATAATGCCAATATTATTGCGTTCGGCACAAGGATTGTGGGCAGCGAGAAGGCAAAAGATATTGTGAGGGCATATCTGGAAGCGGAATTTTTGGGCGGCAGGCACCAGCAGAGGGTTGATATGATTATGGACATTGAAAGGCGGTAGGGCAGGAAAAAAAAGGTTGAAAAATCTGCTATTATAGTATAGAATGTAGGAAGCACAAGGGCGGATTGCGCCCAGATGTAATTTAAGGAGGAAACTCGAATGATTTCAGCAGGAGATTTTAGAAACGGCATTACGATCGAATTAGATAATAATATTTTCCAGATTATTGAATTTCAGCATGTAAAGCCAGGGAAAGGTGCAGCATTTGTCAGGACAAAGTTAAAAAATATTAAGAACGGCGGTATTGTGGAACGGACGTTCCGCCCCACTGAGAAATGCCCTCAGGCGCGCATTGACAGGGCGGACATGCAGTATTTGTATTCCGATGGGGATTTGTTCCATTTTATGGATGTTGAGTCTTATGAGCAAATCGCGTTGGATGCGGAGGCCATTGGAGATGCCTTGAAATTTGTCAAAGAGAATGAAATGGTGAAAATGTGTTCCCATAACGGAAGTGTGTTTGCCGTAGAACCGCCTTTGTTTGTGGAATTGAAGATTACAGAGACAGAGCCTGGCTTTAAAGGCGACACTGCAACAGGCGCGACCAAGCCGGCAGTTGTGGAGACAGGGGCAACCGTGTATGTGCCGTTGTTTGTAGACCAGGAAGACACCATTAAAATTGACACAAGGACCGGCGAGTACCTTTCCAGGGTCTAGTGGAACAGCCAGCAGCTATGCTGCGAATAATATTTTATGCCCCGTCAGCGTTGCTGCGGGGTATTTGGCTTTTCAGAAAGCATTCGTATGGAGAGGGAATATTCTGAGGGGGTCATCCCCGTTAATTTCTTAAACTGCCGGGAAAAATAGTGGATGGAAGTATAGCCCAGTGAATCCGCAATTTGTGTAAAATTCATGTTTTGTTCCCGGATCATTTCTTTTGCCCGCGCAATTTTCATGCGGGAAAAATACTCAATGATGCCACAGCCGCATTTGTTGTGGAACAGCCGTTGGAGCTGGGAGGCGCCAATTAGGTTCTCACGGCAGATTTGGTCAATGGAAAGGGCCGAAGAGAGGCGAGCCTCCATGTAAGAGCGGATATGGAGGAAGGTTTCTTCATCCTGTTTTAACTTTATAGATTTAGTAAGCTGTTTGCCGACAGTCGGCATAGTGCCTTTCCGGTATAAAGAAATCAGGAAATGCTCCAGGGAAAGCTGTATCATTTGTTCTGCGCCGGGGCATTGCCTGGGGTTGCCAAAGAGTTGGCTGGTGTAGGGGTTATCCAATGGGGTCAGGAAGGCGTCCCCAGCTTCTGAGAGGATGGCGGCCAGGAGGCTGCGCTCCGTCTCTTCCAGGCGCAATATTTTATCTTCAAAAAATTGCATGGCGGGGGAATGGCATACAAAGGAAATGACCACAAGGTTGGGCGCAATGGAGCCATTGGTGGCTACCGAGTGGAATTGGCGGGGCTTGTGGAAAATAATGCTCCCTTTTTCCAGGGTGTAGCCATGGCTGCCGGCAGTGACCGTCACTTCCCCTTTATCCACGCAGAGGAACTCCCAGAAATCATGGGATTCCCCTTCAAATATGAAATCTTTCCCATATTCAAAATAATGTATTGTGACAATTTGCGGGATATCAAATAATTTGGCAAGGGGGTATTTATAAAATTCCATAGAAGTTCCTTTCTGGCGTGTTGTAAAATAATAGAAAATCCTTCTCTATTTTAACATATAATTGTGCAAAAAAGTAAAATTATTGTGCAAATACAGAATATTTTTTTTGTATTATCATGGAATGCATAGAGAAAGAAATCAGGTGGAATTCAGGAGGATTGGAATTATGAAAAAACCAGCATTAGTGATTTTGGCAGCAGGCATGGGGAGCCGTTATGGCGGCCTGAAACAGATTGACCCAGTGGACCAGCAGGGGCATATTATCATTGATTTTTCCATTTATGACGCAATGGAAGCAGGGTTTGAAAAAGTTGTATTTATTATTAAGAAAGCCAACGAGGAAGCATTTAAAGAGAGTATTGGCAACCGGGTCTCTGAAAAAATGCAGGTAGAATACGTGTACCAGGAATTGGATAAGCTCCCTTCGGGGCATCGGGTGCCAGAAGGCAGGGAAAAGCCGTTTGGCACAGGCCATGCCATTCTGTGCTGTAAGGAAGTGCTGGATGGGCCTTTTGCAGTAATTAACGCAGACGATTATTATGGGAAGCATGCCTATAAAGAAATTTATGGCTACCTTACCAGCCATCAGGACGATGGGAAATACCGTTATGCCATGGTTGGGTATGATTTAAAAAATACGCTGACCGAGCATGGGCATGTTGCAAGGGGGATCTGTGAGACAGATGGGGAAGGGTTTTTGGCAAAAATCTGCGAGCGCACCCATATTGAAAAACGAGGGGACCAGGCTGTGTACACGGAAGATGGCGGCGCAACCTGGACGGAAATTCCAATGGACAGCACAGTCTCTATGAATATCTGGGGATTTTCTGAAAGTGTTTTAAAAGAGTTAGAAACTGGGTTTGAGGCATTCCTGAAAGAAGAACTGCCAGCGAACCCGTTAAAGGCAGAGTACTATTTGCCTATGGCGGTGGATAAGATGCTGCAGGAAGGCAAGGCAAGCGTGCAAGTGCTGAATTCCCGTGACAAATGGTTCGGCGTTACTTATAAGGAAGATAAACAAGCTGTGGTGGAAGCCCTTGCAGGGCTGAAAAGCCAAGGGTTGTACCCAGAAGAGTTTTAAGGTTGTTTGGAAGGGACAGAAGGAGAAGATATGGAAGAAAAGGAGATGCTAGGGCTGGCAGAGAAGGCAGCCCAGCAATTTGAACTGGCAGGGGAAGCAAAAAGCATACGCCCTTATGGAAGTGGGCATATTAATGATACATTCCTGGTAGAGGGGGAGAGGGGCTATATCCTGCAGAGGATGAACCGCAGCATATTTACAAGCCCAGAGGAAGTAATGGAAAATATCGTGGGCGTGACCACGTTCTTAAAGGATAAGATTGCAAGTGCAGGGGGGGATGTGCTGCGGGAAACGCTGACTGTCATCCCCACCAAAGAGAATCTTCCTTTTTACCTGGACGCACAGGGGGAATACTGGCGGATGTATTATTTGATTGAGGGCGCGGTGAGCTATGACCGGGTGGAGCATGAGAAGGATTTCTATGAAAGCGCCCTGGCATTTGGCAATTTCCAGCAGTTGCTGTCAGATTATCCAGCGGCCACCCTCCATGAGACAATCCCTGGGTTCCACGACACGAAGGCAAGGTACGAGGTGTTTTTGAAGGCAGTGGAAGAGGACGCCTGCGGCAGGGCAAAATATGCAGCAGAAGAAATTGAGTTTTTCCGTTCACGCAAAGAGACGGCATGCGTGCTTGGGGAGTTGCTGGCGGCAGGAAAAATGCCTTTGCGGGTGACCCATAATGACACGAAGCTGAACAATATTATGGTGGACCAAGAAACTGGAAAAGGGATTTGCGTGATTGACCTTGACACAGTGATGCCTGGGCTTGCAGTGAATGATTTTGGGGATGCCATCCGCTTTGGCGCAAGCACAGGGGAAGAGGATGAAACAGATTTGTCAAAGGTAAGCTGTGACTTGCGGTTGTTCCGTATTTATACAGAAGGCTTCCTCAAAGGATGCAATGGGAATTTAACAGATATGGAAATTGCCATGCTCCCTATGGGGGCAAAGGTTATGACATATGAAAATGGCATCCGTTTTCTGACCGATTTCCTAAAAGGGGATGTTTATTTTAAAATCCATCGGGAGAACCATAACCTGGACCGCTGCCGTACCCAAATGAAGCTGGTGGCGGACATGGAGGAAAAGTGGGGGGAATTGGAGAAAATTGTCCAGTCCTGTGCAAAACAATAGTATTTTTGTGGCTCTGGCGCCAAAGGGTAGCTTAGGGCTGCCAGTAAAATGGGGCAGCGGTTTTTTGGCGCCAGGTCTTTGTTTTAAATTTTACTAAAATAATAGTAAAATAAAAATAGTATTTACTAAACCATGGGAATGTGCTATACTGTCCCTGAAGGAGAGGCTCTGGGTGCAGTTCCTTTCTGGCTTTGGCAGTGACACACATGTAATGTGCGCAAATTATGATAGGAGGTAAGAATTATGGCAATTTTGGTAACAGGCGGGGCAGGTTATATTGGAAGCCACACATGCATTGAATTAATCCATGCAGGGTACGATGTGGTAGTGGTAGATAACCTGGTGAATTCCAGTGAAGAGGCAGTCAAAAGGGTAGAAAAAATTACTGGCGCAAAGGTGCCGTTTTATCAGGTGGATATCCTGGATGCGTCGGCATTGGGGGAAGTATTTGACAAAGAGAACATTGACAGCGTGATCCATTTTGCAGGTTTGAAAGCAGTAGGCGAGTCTGTGCAGAAGCCTTTGGAATATTATCATAACAACATTACTGGGACATTGATTTTGTGCGACGTAATGCGCAGCCATGGAGTGAAAAACATAATTTTCTCCTCCTCCGCAACGGTGTATGGCGACCCTGCCATTATCCCAATCACAGAGGAATGCCCCAAAGGCCAGATTACTAATCCTTATGGGCAGACTAAGGGCATGCTTGAGCAGATATTGACGGATTTCCATGTGGCAGACCCAGAGTGGAATGTGGTATTGCTCCGCTATTTCAACCCAATTGGCGCCCATGAGAGCGGGACGATTGGCGAGGACCCGAAGGGGATCCCAAATAACCTGGTTCCTTATATCGCCCAGGTAGCAGTAGGCAAACTGAAATGCCTTGGCGTGTTTGGGGATGATTACGATACCCCGGACGGGACAGGCGTGCGCGATTACATCCATGTGGTTGACCTGGCAAAAGGGCATGTAAAGGCGCTTAAGAAAATTGAAGATAAATCTGGCGTAACCATATATAACTTGGGGACTGGGAATGGCTACAGTGTTTTGGATGTGGTGAAAGCATATGAAAAGGCTTGCGGGAAGCCAATCCCATATGAAATTAAACCAAGAAGGGCTGGGGACATTGCAACCTGTTATGCAGACGCTTCCAAAGCAAAAGAAGAGTTAGGATGGGAGGCAGAATTTGGCATTGACAGGATGTGCGAAGATTCCTGGAGGTGGCAAAGCATGAACCCAGATGGGTACCGCAGCTAATATAGGATAAGTTTGTAAAGAATAAGGCAGAACCTTGCAGCGCAGGGCCCTGCCTTATTTTATCTATAGGAAATACCTTGTCACGTTAAAGCGTGAAAATGCCTTCCTAGTATGCTTGGCGCTTTGGGAGGGGCTTTTATAAAACCCTTCCAGCGGCGACCAGCTTGCGCCGCTGTTCTGCATAACGCCTTGCCGTCTCTTTGGTCTGCGGGTCGCTGGCGTATTTTTTTAACGTCTCCCGGTCTACTTTGAGGCGCAGGTCCATTGTTTTCATTACGTCTGTAATATGCATGGTTTTCTGGAACCGGGCGTCTGCAAAATCAATGCGCTGGTTGTCAGAGAATAAAATAACAACGGGCTGAGCATAGTTTTTCTGGTTTTCTTCTATCACAATGCCTTTTTGCCCATTGGCAAAATCCACACAGCAGCCGCCTGGCAGGATATGGATGCATTGGGTAAGGGCGGTGACAAACGGCGCTGGATAATAATCGGGATGCTCCCGAAGGAAACGCACCGCCCGGATTTCAGACACTGGCTCCCGGTCCAGGTTCATGGATGTCAGCTCATCAAACATGCTTGCCACATGGAGTACATGGGTGCCGTTTTTCCAGCGGACATTTTTGGGGAGCGGGACATTGACATTGTGTTCAAGCCGTGCCATCTGCCCTACAACCTGGAGGGTGAGTTCCGGCAATTTATAGTCATTGTAATCTGGGTGGAGCATTTGATAGCCTTTTTCCAGATACCCACGGATTAACCGGCGTTCATCTGGGGATAAAAGGCGCTCCCCTTTTTCAAGGACTTCATCTGGCACCATTAAAAGCCCTGCGTCATGCAGGAGCGCGGCGCATACAATGGCGAGCTGCTCTGCGTAAGGGTAATGGAGCTTGTGGACAATCATTGCAGACAAAATTGCCGTGTTCAGGCTGTGTTTATATACATAGTCCCCATTGCTGCGGAGATTTCGGATAAAGTTGGCCTTGTGGTCCAGTGAGCCGAAATTCCTAAGGATTGTCTGGGCGAGGGGCATAATGTTCTGCGGCGCCATGCTGTTTGTGAGCAGGGTCAGGTCATCTTTCAGCCGGAACGTGGACACTGTGAGGAAGCGTTCCATCTCAATGTCTTCTTGGCTGAGGGGAGGCACTGGCTCTGCCGGTTCCAGGATATAAACGCCCCATAGGCCGAAATTCTCTATGCTTGCAATTCCCTGGCGGGTAAGCCGGGTATCACGTTCAAACAGCATAACCCCTTTTTTATTGTAAATGGGCCGGGCAAGGCGCATGCCGGGTTTTAATTGGCTTATTTTTTTGTATTGCACGAAAACACCTCCGAATCAAATATGGCAACTGATGCACAAGTACACTTACCATATTATATCGGATAAAAACAGTAATTGGGAAAGGCTGCCAGGAAATAAAAATATTCTGGTAATTTATGCTGGGAATTGCTTTGTGGACAACTGTGTGATAAAATTTGATCAAACATTTGCAGTTGTGCATTGCAGGAGGGTGGAATCATGAAGAGAATGTGGAAAAGCCTGGCATTGGCTCTGGTTTTGTGCGGTTTGTCCAGTATGGCAGTTTCTGCAACTCAGGGGAAAATTGATGAAGTGCAGGAAGGGATAGAGGATTTAGAGCAGCAGAGGGAGCAGGCAAAAGAAGAAGCCAGCCAACTGTCCAATGAAGCGGACAGCTTAGAGGGGGACTTAAAAGAATTCAATAATAGCCTGGCGGTTGTGATTGCAGAGCTGAATGAGACGGAGCGCCAGTTGAATAGCACCAGGGACAATTTAGAGGACACAAGGAAAGACTTAAAGGCAGCGAAGAAAAGAGAGAAAGAACAGTACGCCTCTATGAAAAAACGCATCCAGTTTTTGTATGAGATGGATACGGAAGGGATGCTGGAGGTGCTGCTGAGCGCAGAGAATTTTGCAGATTTCCTAAGTAAAGGGGAATATATTATAAGCATCCATAATTATGACCGGAAAATGCTAGAGGAATACCGGGAGACCAAAAATGAGATAGCCGGAAAGGAAAAGAAGCTGGAAGAGGACGAGGCTTTGCTGGCGGACTTACAGGACCATCAAGAGGCTAAGAAGCAGGAATTGGCAGTCTTAGTGGACAGCACGTCAGAGAAGCTTGGCGCCGCAAAGAAACAGCTTGCGGCGGCTCAGGCGG
Organism: uncultured Lachnospiraceae bacterium; assembly: GCA_910585295.1. Lineage (GTDB taxonomy): Bacteria > Bacillota > Clostridia > Lachnospirales > Lachnospiraceae > Petralouisia. Next base: position 23,501 of record CAJUDE010000043.1, read on the forward strand.
ATGTGCAGGCCTATGAGGCAGAAATAGAGCGGCAGAAAGCCTATGAGGCAGAGCTGGAGAAGCAGAAAGCAGCAGAGGACGCTAAAAGGATGGAAGAAATCAAGCGCCAGGAAGAAGAGATGCGCCAGCAGAAGGCAAATGCCAAAAAAGAGCAGGCGGCAGGGGAGGGCGCTTCAAACGTCGGCAATTCTGGCGGCGGCGCAAGTTCCGGCGGGAGTCCCCAAAGCAGCGGGTCAGACTCAGCGATGCTTGCGGCAATCATACAGTGCGAGGCAGGGGGTGAAAGCTACGAAGGGAAGCTGGCGGTTGGGAGCGTGGTCTTGAATAGGGTCAGCAGTTCCCATTTCCCTAACACAATTGCCGGGGTCATTTACCAGGGCGGGCAGTTCTCGCCTGTGGCAAGCGGCAGGTTTGCGTCCGTGCTGGCAGCCGGGGCGAACGCAAGCTGCAGGCAGGCGGCAGGGGAGGTGCTTAACGGGAATATTACGATTGGCGCCCTGTATTTTAGGCGCAACGACGGGTCCATCCCAGGGACAGTGATAGGCAACCATGTTTTTTATTAATACATAAGGAAGCGCATGGAAAAAGGAAAAGGTCAGTTTTTGTAAGAATTGCACAAAAATTGGCCTTTTTTTTCAGGAAAAATTCCGGGAGAATGATAAAAATATAACAAAGATTTATGAAAATATGGAAGAAAGAAGCAGAAAAAGGGGAGGGATGGAAGGGGGAAGATAAATCTTGCAATTTACAGAAAAATGTGCTAGGATATTTTTATCGAGGGAAGAAAACACTGGAAAAACGGGAATTTTTAGAAGTATTTTGCAGGCATGGCAGAATTGGAAGGTGCCAGCAACCTGTTTTCCTTTTTTTTGGCAAAAGATTGTTAAAAAAATAACAGGCACATTGGTGATTTTGTCAAAAGTGTTTTCACGATACATATTATGAAAAAAGGAGACGAAGAAAATGGCAAAGAAAGTTGTTTTAGCAGGCGCATGCCGTACCGCAATCGGAACTATGGGAGGGGCTTTAAGCACAACTCCAGCACCGGTATTGGGATCTATCGTTATCAAAGAAGCATTGAGCAGGGCTGGCGTTCCGGCTGATAAGGTTGACCATGTATATATGGGGTGCGTAATCCAGGCTGGCTTGGGGCAGAACGTAGCACGTCAGGCTTCCATCAAAGCTGGTTTGCCAATCGAGACGCCGGCAGTTACTGTAAACGTAGTTTGTGGTTCCGGTTTGAACTGTGTGAATATGGCTGCTCAGATGATTCAGGCAGGCGATGCTGATATCGTTGTGGCAGGCGGTATGGAAAACATGTCTATGGCTCCTTATGCAGCTATGCAGGGACGTTACGGATACAGAATGAACAATGCTACCCTGGTTGACACCATGGTAAATGACGCATTGTGGGATGCATTCAATCAGTACCATATGGGTATCACTGCAGAAAACGTAGCAGAGAAATGGGGACTGACCAGAGAGCAGTTAGATGAGTTTGCAGCTAATTCACAGCAGAAATGTGAAAAAGCAATCAACGATGGCAAATTCAAAGACGAAATCGTTCCGGTAGAAGTGAAACAGAAGAAGAAAACTGTAATTGTAGATACAGACGAAGGCCCGCGCCCTGGCACAACCAAAGAAAGCATTTCCAAACTGCGCCCGGCATTTAAGCCAGACGGCATCGTTACAGCAGCAAACGCTTCCGGCATCAATGACGGTGCAGCAGCAGTTGTTGTTATGAGCGAGGAAAAGGCGAAAGAATTAGGCGTGAAGCCAATGGCAACCTTCGTAGCAGGCGCGCTTGGCGGAGTTGACCCATCTATTATGGGTGTTGGCCCAGTCGCTTCCACAAAGAAAGTATTTGAAAAGACAGGCCTGACCATTGACGATATGGACCTGGTAGAGGCAAATGAAGCATTTGCAGCTCAGTCCTTAGCAGTGGCGCATGACTTAAACTTCAATATGGAAAAAGTAAATGTAAACGGAGGCGCAATCGCACTTGGCCATCCAGTAGGTGCCAGCGGATGCCGTATCCTTGTTACTTTGCTCCATGAGATGCAAAGAAGCGATGCGAAGAAAGGGCTTGCAACCTTGTGCATCGGCGGTGGCATGGGATGCTCCACCATCGTGGAAAGGGACTAATTTAAGCAGGAAAGTGCAGGCGCCGGGGCGGATGCGCCTTGGCGCCTCATTCCTTATTGGGCGTTTAGCCTGGTAAGTATAGAATAATTTAAGGAGGACTATCATGAAAGTTGGCGTTATTGGGGCAGGGACCATGGGTTCCGGAATTGCACAGGCATTTGCACAGACAGAAGGGTATGAAGTATGCCTTTGCGATATTAATGACGAATTTGCAGCAAATGGCAAGAAGAAAATTGCAAAAGGGTTTGAAAAAAGAGTTGCAAAGGGCAAAATGGACCAGGAAAAAGCGGATGCAATCCTTGCAAAAATTACTACAGGCACAAAAGAAATCTGTGGTGACTGCGATTTAATCGTAGAAGCAGCATTGGAAGTAATGGATATTAAGAAACAGACATTCAAAGAGCTGCAGGATATTGTAAAGAAAGACTGCATGTTCGCAACCAACACATCTTCCCTTTCCATTACAGAAATTGGCGCAGGGCTTGACAGGCCGGTAATCGGTATGCATTTCTTTAACCCAGCTCCGGTTATGAAGCTGATTGAGGTTATCAAAGGTGAGAACACACCAGATGACATGAAAGACAAAATCGTTAAGATTTCTGAAGAGATCGGCAAAACTCCAGTAGAAGTGAACGAAGCTGCAGGGTTTGTTGTAAACAGGATCTTAATCCCAATGATCAATGAAGCAGTTGGCATCTATGCAGACGGCGTAGCTTCCGTAGAAGGCATTGACACCGCTATGAAATTAGGCGCAAACCATCCAATGGGGCCTCTGGCTTTGGGAGACTTAGTTGGGCTGGATATCTGCCTTGCAATCATGAATGTATTATATGATGAGACAGGGGATCCAAAATACCGCCCGCATCCATTGTTAAAGAAAATGGTACGTGCAGGTAAGCTGGGGCAGAAGACTGGCATCGGCTTCTATGACTACAGCAAATAATACATAAAGGAAGGCATGGCGGGACAAGGTTTGGCCAATGCTGTATTGAATTATGTGGAGCTGCCGCAATAAGGGAACCTTAATGCGACAGCCCCATTCCATAAAATAAAAGAAAGTTTGGAGGAAAAGTATCATGGATTTTTCTTTAGATAAGAAACATGAAATGGCGAGGACTCTTTTCAGGGAGTTTGCTGAAAAAGAAGTAAAGCCCCTTGCCCAGGAAGTTGATGAGACAGAACAATTCCCAAAAGGGACTGTGGAAAAAATGCAGAAAATAGGGTTTATGGGAATCCCAATCCCGAAAGAGTACGGCGGGCAGGGCTGCGACCCACTTACCTACATTATGTGCGTGGAAGAGTTATCAAAAGTATGCGGCACCACAGGCGTTATCGTATCCGCCCATACTTCACTCTGCTGCGACCCTATTATGACATATGGGAATGAAGAGCAGAAACAGAAATACCTTGCACCTTTGGCAAAAGGCGAGAAATTAGGCGCGTTTGCACTGACTGAGCCAGGCGCTGGGACAGATGCGCAAGGCTGCCAGACAAAGGCTGTCCTGGATGGGGACGAATGGGTGCTGAACGGCTCTAAATGCTTTATCACCAACGGTAAAGAAGCTGATATCTATATTGTAATCGCTATTACAAGCGTGGTAGAAGACAGAAGGGGAAGGAAGAAAAAGAATTTCTCCACCTTTATCGTAGAAAAAGGGACCCCAGGCTTCTCCTTTGGGACAAAGGAAAAGAAAATGGGTATCCGCGGGTCCGCTACCTATGAATTGATTTTTGAAGACTGCAGGATCCCGAAAGAGAACCTGTTAGGGCCAGAAGGCAAAGGCTTCCCAATCGCAATGCATACATTGGATGGCGGCCGTATCGGTATTGCAGCTCAGGCTCTTGGTATTGCTGAAGGCGCATTGGACGCAACTGTTGCTTACACAAAAGAGAGGAAACAGTTTGGACGTTCTATCGCAGCGCAGCAGAACACTCAGTTCCAGTTGGCAGATATGGCGGCTAAGATTGAGGCAGCACAGCTTTTGGTGTACAAAGCTGCTATGGCAAAGGCTACCCAGAAGGTTTACTCTGTAGAGGCGGCAAAAGCAAAATTATTTGCAGCAGAAGTGGCTATGGATGTAACAACCAGGTGCGTTCAGTTGTTTGGCGGATATGGATACATCAGGGAATACGATGTAGAGCGTATGATGCGCGACGCTAAGATCACAGAGATCTATGAAGGTACTTCTGAGGTTCAGCGTATGGTTATTTCCGGCGCATTATTGAAATAGTAATAAAATAATAACAATAAGGAGTGAATTACCGTGAAAATCGTTGTATGTATAAAACAGGTACCAGATACCAAAGGCGGAGTGAAATTCAATCCAGATGGTACTCTGGACAGAGGCGCAATGCTTACGATCATGAACCCGGACGATAAGGCTGGATTAGAAGCAGCGCTCAGGTTAAAAGAGCAGTATGGCGCAGAAGTTACCGTGCTTACTATGGGGCTTCCAAAAGCAGACGAAGTGCTTCGTGAAGCTATGGCAATGGGTGCCGACAAAGGGATCCTTGTAACAGACAGAGTATTAGGAGGGGCTGACACATGGGCTACCTCTACTACAATTGCAGGGGCAATCCGGAATCTGGAATATGACCTGATTATCACTGGCCGTCAGGCAATTGACGGGGACACCGCACAGGTTGGGCCGCAGATTTCCGAACATTTAGACATTCCTGTAATTTCTTATGCACAAGAAATCAAAATTGACGGGGACTATGTAGTGGTTCAACGTCAGTATGAAGATAGATATCATGAATTAAAGGCAAAAATGCCATGTTTGGTTACCGCTCTTTCCGAATTAAATGAGCCGCGTTATATGTCACCAGGCGGAATTTTTGACGCTTATGACAAAGAAGTGACGGTATGGGGCCGGGCAGATTTAAAGGATGTGGACGATTCTGACCTTGGTCTGAAAGGATCACCTACCAAGATTGCAAAAGCATCTGACAAAGTGAAGAAGGGCGCAGGGGAAAAAGTTGTGCCTGACACACCAGAAGATGCAGTTGCCTATATTACAGGTAAATTAAAAGAGAAACACGTAATCTAATATATCCGTAAAAATAAGGAAAGTGGTGAAAATAATGGGTTTAGAAGCATATAAAGGAGTATATGTCTTTGCACAGCAGGTAGATAACGTATTAAGCGGTATTGCATTTGAGCTGCTTGGCAAAGCAAAAGACTTGGCAAAAGATTTAGATACAGATGTGACAGCAGTATTGATTGGTTCTGGCGTAAAAGATTTGGCAGACCAGTTGGCAGAGTATGGCGCTGATAAGGTAATCGTTGTGGATGATCCAGAATTGAAAGAATACAGGACAGAGCCATATACCCATGCGCTTGCATCTGTAATCAATGAATACAAACCAGAAATTATGTTGGTAGGCGCTACTGCAATTGGGCGTGACCTTGGGCCGCGCGTGTCTGCAAGGGTAAAGACAGGCTTGACCGCAGACTGTACCGTACTGGAAATCGGCGATTTCCCATTGAACCCTGTTCCAGGCAAGGAAAATGAGCAGAAGCACAACCAGTTATTAATGACGCGTCCTGCATTTGGCGGCAATACAATCGCTACCATCGCATGCCCGGACAACCGTCCTCAGATGGCGACAGTACGTCCTGGCGTTATGCAGAAAATTGACCCGATTAAGGGCGCAAAAGCAAATGTAGTAGAGTACAATCCTGGCTTTGCTGCAAATGACAAATATGTTGAAATCCTGAACATTGTAAAATCTGTAAAAGAAACCGAAGACATCATGGAAGCAAAGATCCTTGTTTCTGGCGGACGTGGGGTTGGAAGTGCAGAGAACTTCAAGATGCTGCAGGATTTGGCGGACGTAATTGGCGGCACTGTAAGCTGCTCCCGCGCAGTTGTGGAAAATGGATGGAAACCAGTAGATTTGCAGGTAGGGCAGACTGGTAAGACAGTACGCCCAAATGTATATTTTGCAATTGGTATTTCTGGGGCTATCCAGCACGTGGCAGGTATGGAAGAGGCAGATATCATCATCGCAATCAATAAAGATGAAGATGCGCCAATCTTTGATGTAGCTGATTACGGCGTTGTTGGGGATTTACATAAAGTTGTCCCAGCTTTGACAGAAGCGTTGAAAGCTGAAATGGCAAAATAATATAAAGTAAATGTATGTGGCTTCTGGCAGTGAGGGTTCATTGCCGGAAGCCATATATAAATTAATTGTATTTTTGTGGAGGGTTGTGTTATAATTTATAAGATGGAATATCATTATAAGACAGAGAAAGGAAGATGGAGGACCTTATGAGTAAAAAACCTGCTGTATTAATGATTTTAGATGGATTTGGATTGAATGAAAAGCATGAGGCAAATGCAGTATATGAGGCAAATACGCCTAATATTGATGGGTTGATGAAAGACTGCCCCTTTGTCAGGGGATATGCAAGCGGGCTTTCCGTAGGGCTGCCAGACGGGCAGATGGGGAATTCTGAAGTTGGGCATTTGAATATGGGTGCAGGAAGGATTGTCTATCAGGAATTGACCAGGATTACAAAAGAGATTGAAGACGGCAGCTTCTTTAAAAATGAGGCGCTGTTAAAAGGCATAAAGAACGCCAAGGACAACCACTCCGCCCTGCATTTGTACGGGCTGTTGTCAGACGGCGGCGTACACAGCCATAACACCCATTTATATGGGCTGCTGGAACTGGCAAAAAGGGAAGGCGTTGAACATGTATATGTGCATTGCTTCCTTGATGGGCGCGACACATCCCCAACTTCCGGCAAAGGGTTTATGGAAGCGCTGGAAAATAAAATGCAGGAAATTGGCATAGGCGAGATTGCAACTGTTATGGGCCGTTACTATGTGATGGACCGAGACAACCGTTGGGACAGGGTGGAAGCTGCCTACAAAGCCCTTGTGGATGGCGAAGGGAAACGTGTGGCCAATGCAGTGGAAGCAGTGGCGGCTTCCTATGCGGAAGATGTGACAGACGAATTTGTGGTTCCCACCGTGGTAGAGAAGGATGGGGAGCCAGTTGCCACAATCAAAGATAATGACACTATTATTTTCTTTAATTTCCGCCCTGACCGCGCAAGGGAGATTACCAGGACTTTCTGTATGGACGAGTTTGACGGGTTTGACAGAGGGAAAAGGAAAGATGTGACTTACATCTGCTTTACAGAATATGACGTTACAATCCCCAATAAAACGGTGGCGTTCCATAAAGTGGAACTGAGCAATACGTTTGGGCAGTTTTTGGCTGACCATGGGAAGGCTCAGGCAAGGATAGCAGAGACAGAGAAATACGCCCATGTCACCTTTTTCTTTAATGGCGGCGTGGAGGAGCCGAACAAAGGGGAAGACAGGATTTTGGTAAATTCCCCGAAAGTGGCGACTTACGATTTGAAGCCGGAAATGAGCGCATATGAAGTTTGCGACAGGCTGGTGGAGGCGATTAAGTCTGATAAGTATGATGTGATTATCATTAACTTTGCAAATCCTGACATGGTAGGGCATACTGGCGTGGAAGCAGCGGCAATTAAAGCTGTGGAAGCAGTGGATGAATGTGTTGGCAAGGCTGTGGAAGCGCTGAAAGAAGTGGATGGCGTAATGTTCTTGTGCGCGGACCATGGGAATGCAGAGCAGTTGATAGATTACAGCACAGGGGAGAGTTTTACCGCCCATACCGTCAACCCAGTGCCGTTTATCCTGATTAATTATGACGACAATTATACCTTAAGGGAGGGCGGATGCCTGGCAGACATTGCGCCTACCCTGATTGAGATTATGGGGATGGAGCAGCCAGAAGAAATGACTGGGAAATCCTTGTTAGTAAAACGGTAAGGAAAAGGAATTTATATCAAGCAATTTTTCTATATGCCCTAAGGCAGAAGCATCCCCCGCAGGCCTAATGCTCAGGTTTGCGGGGGATGCCTTTAGATAAAAAATAACTATTCTCTGGAACACATATGGTTTCGGATGGAAGTGCGGAAGGAATCTTCCAGTTCCACAAACTCACAGACATATGCATACCGGGCATGTTCTAACATAGAGCAGTGGGTAACCTTTAGCTTAATTAGGAACTCTGGGACTGCCCCTAGGTCCAGGCATGCATGGAAGCACTGCATGGGGAGGATGCATTCAGAGATTAACCCAACGCTATGTTCTGAAATATTGGTCAATTCAATGGGGACTTCCAGATGGTGGATGCCAGAAGCATCCTGTTTGTATAGATCACAAATAGAGAGACGAATGTCTGTGAGGATTCGTTTACTTCTTTGCTTTTCCAGCATGGTTGATTTGACCTCCTTTGTAGTTTTGGAATAGTATTTTGGTACTAGTTTAGCATGAGATTTTAGAGTTGGCAAGCAAAAAAATATGCATTGACGAACAGAAAGGGCCTGTATTATAATAAACCCGGATATCAGAAGGGATATTCAGGATAATAGTGTTTCAATTGGAGTGGAGCGGCATAATAAGAATGGAGGAAACAATGAGTATTCAGGAATTTAAACCAGTAAAAGAAGGGAAAGTGCGTGAGGTTTATGATAATGGGGACAGCCTTATTATTGTAGCGACAGACAGGATTTCAGCTTTTGACGTGATCTTAAAAAACAAAATTACACAAAAGGGTGCAATTTTAACAAAGATGTCGAAATTTTGGTTTGACTTTACAAAAGACATTGTGCCAAACCATATGCTTTCTACAGAAGTGGCAGATATGCCTGAATTTTTCCAAACAAAAGAGTTTGACGGGAACAGCATGAAATGCAAGAAGCTAAAAATGCTTCCAGTGGAGTGCATTGTCCGTGGATATATAACAGGGAGCGGCTGGGAGAGCTATCAGAAGGATGGGACGGTATGCGGCATCCGCCTGCCCGAAGGCTTGAAAGAGTCAGACAAGCTTCCAGAGCCGATTTATACGCCAACTACAAAAGCGGATTTGGGCTTGCACGATGAGCATATTACCTTTGAGGAAAGCGTGGAGATTTTAGAAAAGTTACATCCAGGCAAAGGGGCGGAATATGCGAAGCAAATCCAGGAATGCACCGTCAATTTATATAAAAAATGTGCGGAATATGCACGGGGCAAAGGGATTATCATTGCGGACACCAAATTTGAATTTGGCCTGGATGAAAATGGGAATGTGGTTTTGGGGGATGAGATGCTTACTCCAGACAGCTCCAGGTTCTGGCCAGTGGAAGGGTATACGCCTGGGACATCCCAGCCCTCCTTTGACAAACAGTTTGTCCGGGATTGGTTAAAGGAAAATCCAGACAGCGGGTATTTGCTGCCAGAAGAAGTAGTGGAAAAGACGGTGGACAAATACAAAGAAGCTTATGGGCTTTTGACCGGTGAAGCATTTGCATAAACCTAGCTGGAGGGATTTATGGAGGACAGAAAGATAGGGACCCACACGGATTTTGATAAGCTGCATGAAGAGTGTGGTGTTTTTGGGATATATGATTTTGATGGGAATGATGTGGCGTCCACGGTTTACTATGGGCTGTTTGCTTTACAGCATAGAGGGCAGGAAAGCTGCGGCATTGCAGTGGGCAGCACAACAGGGCCTAAGGGGAACGTGGCGTCCCAAAAAGGGATGGGGCTGGTGAACGAGGTGTTTACCCAAGAGTCCCTGGAAGGGCTGAAAGGGGACATTGGGGTAGGGCATGTGCGCTATTCCACGGCCGGGGCATCTACCCATGAAAACGCCCAGCCATTGGTGCTGAATTATGTAAAAGGGATGCTGGGCCTTGCCCATAATGGGAACCTGGTCAATGTGAATGAACTACGCAGGGAATTGGAATATACAGGGGCGATTTTTCAAACGACCATTGACTCAGAGGTGATTGCCTACCATATTGCAAGGGAGCGTTTGAATACCCATGCTGTGGAAGACGCGGTTTGCCGTGCGGCCGAAAAATTAAAAGGCGCGTTTGCGCTGGTTGTCATGAGCCCGCGCAAGCTGATTGGGGCAAGGGACCCGTTTGGCTTCAAGCCCCTATGCATTGGGAAGCGTGGGCATGCATATATCATTGCTTCTGAGACTTGCGCATTGGAGACGATTGGGGCAGAGTTTGTGCGTGATGTCCTTCCAGGGGAAATTGTGACAATTACGCCAGAAGGCATCAAGTCAGATACCAGCCTTTGCCTCCCCAAAGGGCAGGAAGCGAGATGCATTTTTGAATATATTTATTTTGCAAGGCCAGACAGCCGGATTGACGGGGTAAGCGTATATGCTTCCAGGGTGCAGGCAGGGCGTTTTCTGGCGATGGACACGCCGGTGGAGGCGGACCTTGTGGTGGGCGTACCGGAATCTGGCAATGCCGCGGCCCTTGGGTATGCCATGGAATCTGGCATTCCGTATGGCACGGCATTTATTAAAAACTGCTATGTGGGGCGGACGTTTATCAAGCCGGGGCAGAGCAGCAGGGAGTCCAGTGTTAAGGTAAAGCTAAATGTCTTGACGGAAGCGGTAAAGGGGAAAAGGGTCGTTATGATAGACGACTCCATTGTCCGTGGGACTACCTCTGGGCGTATTGTAAAAATGCTGCGTGAGGCAGGGGCAAAAGAAGTTCATGTGCGTATTTCTTCCCCGCCCTTTTTGTGGCCTTGCTATTTTGGGACAGACATCCCGGAACGGGAGCAGTTAGTGGCGTACCGCCATTCGGTAGAAGAAATCTGCCAAGCCATAGGGGCGGATTCCCTGGGGTATCTGGATATTGGGCGGCTGGGGGAGATGGCAGAAGGGCTTTCCATTTGCCGGGGCTGCTTTACTGGGGAATATCCTATACAGCCACCCAAAGAGGATATTCGCGGAAGCTTTAAGCGGTGACTGCCCTATGGTTTTATATTTCACTGCTGGAGTAATAGATAAGGAAGGAGACAGAAATGGCTACAGACAGATATAACAGCCCGTTATCAGAACGGTATGCAAGCAAGGAGATGCAGTATATTTTTTCCCCAGATATGAAATTCCGTACCTGGAGGAAACTTTGGATTGCCCTTGCAGAAACAGAGATGGAACTTGGCTTAAGCGAGAACGGGAAGCCTGTCATCACGCAGGAACAGATTGATGAATTAAAAAGCCATGCAGAGGATATCAATTATGAAGTTGCAAGAGAACGGGAGAAATTAGTAAGGCATGACGTGATGAGCCATGTGTATGCCTATGGGCAGCAATGCCCGAAGGCGGCTGGGATTATCCATTTAGGGGCGACTTCTTGCTATGTGGGGGATAATACCGACATTATTGTTATGGATGAGGCCTTGAAGCTGGTGCATAAGAAGCTGGTTAATGTGATTGCAGAGCTGGCAAAGTTTGCAGATACTTATAAAGCGCTCCCAACCCTTGCATTTACCCATTTCCAGCCAGCGCAGCCTACCACGGTAGGGAAACGCGCGACATTGTGGCTACAGGAATTTTTGATGGATCTGGAGGATTTGGAATATGTGATGGGGAGCCTGAAGCTGCTGGGTTCCAAAGGGACAACCGGGACTCAGGCAAGCTTCCAGGAATTATTTGCCGGCGACCAGGAAACCATTGACAAGATCGACCCAATGATTGCGCAGAAAATGGGATTTGCGGAATGCTACGCAGTGTCTGGGCAGACGTATTCCAGGAAGGTGGACGCCAGGGTATTGAACGTCCTTGCAGGGATAGCGGCCAGCGCCCATAAAATGTCCAATGACATCCGGCTTTTACAGCATTTGAAAGAAGTGGAGGAACCGTTTGAGAAAAACCAGATTGGGTCTTCCGCTATGGCGTATAAGAGGAACCCAATGCGCAGTGAGCGTATCGCTTCCCTGGCAAGGTATGTGATGGTGGATGCGTTAAACCCTGCCATTACTTCGGCAACCCAATGGTTTGAGCGTACCCTGGATGACTCCGCGAACAAGCGCCTGTCTGTGCCAGAAGGATTCCTTGCGGTGGATGGGATTTTGGATTTGTGCCTGAATGTGGTGGATGGGCTTGTGGTGTATGAGAAAGTAATCCGCAAGCATATGATGGCGGAGCTGCCTTTTATGGCCACCGAAAATATTATGATGGACGCAGTGAAAAATGGCGGGAACCGGCAAGAGCTGCATGAAAAAATCCGCCGGCTATCCATGGAGGCAGGCAAGAATGTCAAGGAAGAGGGGAAAGACAATAACCTGCTTGCATTGATTGCAGGCGATGCGACGTTTAACCTGACATTAGAAGAATTGGAACGTTCCATGGAGCCGTCCAAGTATGTAGGGCGGGCGCCGCTGCAGGTGGAAAAGTTCCTGGCGCAGGCGGTGCAGCCTGTCCTGGAAAAGAACCAGTCAGCCCTTGGTATGACAGCGGAGATTAATGTATAAGAAAAAATAAGATGGAAGATGCAAAGGGAAATGCTTAGGGACAGGCTATTTCCCTTTGTTTTGCCCTTTTATAATGCCGTGAGGGTAAATACCCCGTAGCTTGCCGCGGGGTATTTCACGATAGAATCATGGGGTCATTAAAAATACAAAAAGCTTTGCCTTTGCATAATTCCAAAGCTTCCTGCAAATACTCTAAACAGGAAAACTCTATGATAGGTAGGCATTTGCGAAACGCAATCGTTTTATGAATTTCCTATACCATTCAAAAACTTTGGTAATTTGGCAGTTTCGCAACCACCTAATGTGATAGGAAGCGAAAGGAGAGCAGCTATGAGCTTGTGTTTGAAAATTACGGACATCCATGCAAGGGAAATTTTAGATTCCAGGGGGAACCCTACTGTTGAGGCGGACGTGACAGTGGAGACGACCAGCAATGGGAAAAAAACGACTGGGCGTGCCGCCGTGCCGTCTGGAGCCTCTACCGGGCAGTTTGAGGCAGTGGAGTTAAGGGATGGGGAACCGAGGTATTTCGGCCTTGGGGTCCAAAATGCGGTGAAGCATGTAAATGATAAAATTGCAAAAGTTTTGGTGGGGAAGAATGCGCTGAATCAGGTGGAGATAGACCGTACCCTGATTGCGGAGGATGGGACGGATGACAAAATCAATCTGGGCGCAAATGCCATGCTGAGCGTATCCCTGGCAGTGGCAAGGGCTGCTGCAAAAGCCATGGAGCTGCCTTTGTACCAGTACTTGGGCGGCACCAATGCAAAGCAGATGCCAGTCCCCATGATGAATATCTTAAATGGCGGCCGCCATGCAGACAATACGGTGGACTTTCAGGAATTTATGATTATGCCTGTGGGCGCAAAAAGCTTCCAGGAAGGGCTTCGCATGTGTGCGGAGGTATACCATAACCTGAAAAAAATCTGTGAGAAGGAAGGGCTTTCCACAGCAGTTGGGGACGAAGGCGGATTTGCGCCAGACCTGCCGGACACATTGTCTGTGCTGGAACTGATCCAAAAGGCCGTGAAGGCTTCTGGGTATGCGCCAGGGGAAGATTTTAAAATTGCCTTGGATGCAGCAGCCAGCGAGCTGTATGATGAAAAGACGGGCATGTACCATTTTCCAGGGGAGTCCAAAGTCAAAGGGGAAAAGGTTGCCCGCAATACCAGCGAGATGATAGAGTACTATGCAGGGCTGATTGAGAAGTTCCCAATTATCTCCATTGAGGATGGGCTGGATGAAGAAGACTGGGACGGATGGAAAGCAATGACAGAGCAGCTAGGGGAAAAGATTCAGTTGGTGGGGGACGATTTGTTTGTGACCAACACGAAACGTTTGGATGCCGGCATTAAGCTTGGGACGGCAAACGCCATTTTGATTAAAGTGAATCAGATTGGGACATTGACAGAAGCCATGGAAGCCATTGAGACTGCCCATAAAAATGCGTACCGGGCAGTGATTTCCCACCGTTCTGGCGAAACAGAGGATACATTTATTGCAGATTTAGCAGTGGCGGTGAACGCGGGGCAGATTAAGACTGGCGCCCCCTGCCGGGCAGAGCGCACGGCAAAATACAACCAGCTTCTTCGGGTTGAGGAGCAGCTTGGGGTTGTGGCAGAGTATAAAAACCCTTTCAATAAATTTTAATTCTGGCTGAAAGCTTTCTGCTGCAGGAATGCCGCGCCTTGCATGGCGGGCATTTGCCTGCGGCGGAAAAGAAATATGCCGCTAAAGCGACCCGCCGCAGGCGGGGAATCCTGCAGAGCAGGATTCTTTGTTCTGGGAAGTAAGGAGCCAAAAGGGAGGTTCTTTTTGGAAAACCTCTTGAAATATACTTTGAAATGTGGTACCATTAAACAAGTTGTGAGTCTAATACTCCGCAGCAAACGGATGGGGCATTCGCTAAATACCTGTGCCAGCATGGCAGCTTGGCTTATTGCCCGCGGGAATAAAGTGATCACAGGAGGTACGGAAAAATGGCAGTTTTGAAGACAATTTTAATTGTAGCATTTATTCTGATAAGCATTGGGTTGACAGTTATTGTATTGATGCAGGAAGGCAAGTCGGCAGGGCTTGGGACGATCAGCGGGGCAGCGGATACATACTGGGGCAAGAACAAAGGGCGTTCCAAAGAAGGCGTTTTGGTAAAGGCTACTAGGTTAATGGTTGCGCTTTTTCTGATTATTGCGGCTGTGTTGAATATTGGGAGCTTCTAATAGCCGCCCTTTCCAGGGTGCATGGCACACAAGAGACTGTCGGTTTACGGCAGTCCTTTTTTATCTTATAGGAAAGGAAATTTATGGAGAAAAAATTATTGGAAAATAGAAAAAAAATGATTTATGGGTTCATGTGCAGTGAATTTTATGTGCCTATGAAAATAAAGGAACTGGCTGTCATGATGGATGTGCCAAGAGGGGAGCGGGACGATTTGGCGCAGGTGCTGGCAGAACTGGTGGCAGAGGGGAAAATAGAAGTCTCCAAACGGGGGAAATATGCTAAGGCGGAAGGGAAATCCTTGTGCGGCGCCTTTATTGGGAATGCCCGTGGGTTTGGGTTTGTGGAAATAGAAGGGGAAGAACAGGATATTTTTATCCCGGAAGACCATGTTTGCGGCGCTATGGATGGGGATAAAGTGCAGATATCCTTGCTGCCAGGGAAAGCGGAAGCTGGGAAGCGACGGGAAGGGAAAATTGAGAGAATCTTGGAGCGGGCGGTTAAGCAGGTGGTAGGCACATTCCAGAAAAGTAAGAATTTTGGGTTTGTGGTGCCGGATAACGTGAAATTCCAACAGGACATATTTATCCCTATTGAGCGTTCCCAAGGGGCAGTCAATGGCCATAAGGTTGTAGTGGAAATTACGGATTATGGCAATAAGAGGAGGAAGCCAGAAGGGAAAGTAGTAGAGGTGATTGGGCATATCAACGACCCAGGGACAGATATTATGTCTATTGTAAAAGCATATGGGCTGCCCATTGAATTCCCGCCAAAGGTATTGAAGCAAGGGGAAAATGTGGCAAAGCCGGTGAGCGCCGCAGATATGGCAGGGCGCAAAGACATAAGGGACTGGCTGATGGTCACGATAGATGGGGAGGACGCCAAGGATTTGGACGATGCCATCACCCTGACAAGGGAAGGGGATGGTTACTGCCTGGGCGTGCATATTGCAGACGTCACCAATTATGTGCAGGAGCATAGCGCGCTGGATGTGGAGGCGTTAGAACGCGGCACCAGCGTTTACCTGGTAGACCGTGTAATCCCCATGCTTCCCCATATCTTGTCTAACGGCATTTGTTCTTTGAATGCAGGGGAAGACAGGCTGGCATTAAGCTGCATCATGCAGATTGACCAAAAAGGGAATGTGATAGGGCATGAAATTGCAGAGACGGTGGTCAGGGTAGACCGCCGCATGACATACACCAGCGTGCGGAAAATATTGAAGGATAAAGATGAAAAAGAGCGGGAGGAATACCGCGAATTGGTGCCTATGTTTGAAGAGATGGAGAAACTGGCGGCTATATTAAGGGAAAAGCGCAGGAAACGCGGCTCCATAGATTTTGATTTCCCAGAGACTAAGATTATTTTGGACCAGCATGGGAGGCCAGTGGAAATCAAGCCATATGAGCGGAATGTGGCAACGAAGATTATTGAGGATTTTATGCTGATTGCCAATGAGACAGTGGCGCAGGATTTCTTTTGGCAGGAGGTTCCCTTTGTGTACCGTACCCATGATACGCCTGACCCGGAAAAAATTAAGAAACTCAGCCTGTTTATTAACAATTTTGGCTATTCCCTCCGAATCGGGCAGGAGGACATCCACCCAAAAGAACTGCAGAAGCTGCTGGAAAAAATAGAGGATACGCCGGAAGAACCCCTGATTAGCCGTTTAACGCTGCGTTCCATGAAGCAGGCAAAATACACCACGGACAATACAGGGCATTTTGGGCTTGCATCCCAATATTACTGCCATTTTACCTCGCCCATCCGCAGGTACCCGGATTTGCAAATCCACCGCATAATCAAAGAAACCCTGCGGGGAAAAATGACAGAAAAAAGGGTTTCCCACTACGAGAAGATTTTACCAGAAGTGGCAGCGCAGTCCAGTGAACGGGAACGCCGTGCCGAGGAAGCGGAGCGGGAGACAGACAAGTTGAAAAAGGTGGAATATATGTCTGAGCGCATTGGGGAGGTTTTTGAAGGGGTGGTGTCCAGCGTCACCTCCTGGGGCATGTATGTGGAGCTGCCCAATACCATAGAAGGCATGGTGCATGTGACGAATTTAAGGGATGACTATTACCATTACAACGAATCTACCCATGAGTTAGTTGGGGAATCTTCTGGGAAGCGCTATAAATTAGGGCAGAAGCTGGAAATTGTTGTGGCAGATACCGACCTGTATATGCGGACGATAGATTTTGTGCTGCCAAAAGACGCAGGTTATTTTGGGCTGGACGCAAAAGGGGAGGATATCGGGCGCTACAAGGCAGAGTAGAGGCGGTAAGGGGCTTAAAAGTGTTTTTATTACTCCGGCGGTTAAATATCGACGTTTTTACTTGCCTAAATTTTCATCTGCCGCGTTGTCATCCGTTGACGTAGCCCCGCTACGCCGCCTTCTTCCGCCTTGCAGATGGAAATTTATTCTGTGTAAAATCCGTCGGCATTTAACCGCCGGAATAATAACAGCCCGAAAGAGAAAGGAAAAGGTTTATGGGAAAAGAAAGTAAAAAATTAATTGCCAATAACAAGAAAGCGTTCCATGACTATTTTATTGAGGGCAAATATGAAGCGGGCATCAGCCTGGCAGGGACTGAGGTAAAGTCCCTGCGCATGGGGAAATGTTCTGTGAAAGAATCGTTTATCCGCATTGAAAATGGGGAAGTCATATTGTATGGGATGCATATCAGCCCATATGAAAAAGGGAATATTTTTAACAAAGACCCGTTGCGGCCCCGCAAGCTGCTGATGCATAAATATGAAATCAATAAGATTGCAGGTAAGATTACAGAAAAGGGCTATACGGTAGTGCCGCTGCAGGTGTATTTCAAGGGGAGCCTGGTAAAGGTGGAGATTGCCCTGGCGCGGGGGAAAAAATTATATGACAAGCGCCAGGATATAGCGAAGAAAGATATGCGCCGGGAATCAGAACGGGACTTTAAAGTAAAGAACCTATAGTAAGCATTCAAGGGAATCCAGCATAGCGGGGTTCCTTTTTTTTGGATAACATGCGTTAATTAATTGAAAATCCTTTCCGATATAAGGAATAAGGGAATGAGGTAAGTTTATGGCGAAAGAAGAAGCTGCGCCCAGCGAAAAAGAATGGGCTATTATGGAAGTTTTGTGGGAAGCGAATGGCACCCTCACATCTGCCGAGATTATCAAAAGGCTCCATGGGACGGTAAACATGACGTCCAAAATGGCCCGCGTCCTGATTAACCGCCTGCACCAGAAAAAGATCATTGACTATGTGCAAGATGGGCAGGACGCCAGGGTATACCATTATTTCCCTTTGAAATCCAGGGAAGAATGCCGAAAGGAAAAAAGCAAGAAATTTATTGACAGCTATTTTTCCGGGAATGGGGCCAATGCCTTTGCGTCCCTGTTAGAGAGCGTTACACTGACAAAGGGACAGATACAGGAACTGGAAGGGATGTTGGAACAGGCAAAAGGGAAGGATGGAAAAGGGCGGGGATAGAATGAATATTGAATTGCTCCGGCAGTTTTTAGACTTTTATGCTGTATATCTGGTGACGCAGCTTGGCAGGTCAGTGCTTTGCTCCTTCTTTTTGCTTCCACTCCTTTTGGCATTGCGCATTACGGTTTTTAAAAGTTCTCCTTTCTTGAAAGGGTTTCTCTGGATGACGCTTTTTTTGCTTCCCTTTATAGGGAAAATGAAATTGTTTTATGAGAACCCATTTATGGTGAAGGCATTTTTGTGGTGGGGGAACCTATGCATACGGCAGGTATGGCTCTGCTGGGCGTATCTGTTAGGCGCGGCGGTAAGTTTTTCCGGTCTGTTTCGTCAGTATAGGGCAATAAAAAAGCTGGTGGGCAAAATGGAGCCTTATGGGGAGCCAGGAAGCCGGGTAGTTGTAGGGAGGCTGATGGCCGCCCCGTTTTCCACAGGGCTGCTCCATCCAAGGATTGTGCTGCCTGAGGGTGTGCTGTCCCATTGCACCAGCAGGGAGGTAAGGCTGATGGCGCTCCATGAAAGGAACCACATCCGCCTCGGGCATCTATGGCAATATTTTTTGTGGGATTTATTGCGGAGCCTGCTATGGATGAACCCATTGCTTGCCAAATGCACGAAATATTTTCGGGAAGACTTAGAAGAGGCCTGCGATAAGGTGACAATCCAACAAAGTGGCGGGGACTTTTGCGAGTATGGGAAGCTGCTGTTAAAAGTGGTTCAGCTTCTCCAAGAAGGGCAGATGGCGGCGACAGTGGCATTTGTAGGCCAGGGAGGGTATGGGCAGTTTAAGCGGCGTATCCAAAAAATTGCGGGGTTTCAGCCATATCAAAGGGGCAGGGCAATCTGCCTGTGCTGTGCCTGCAGTGTGGCTTTGGCTGGCATGTTCTTAGCAATTACATACCATTCTTATCCGAAATACATGGAGGTTGACACATATATTATGGTTAGCGGCTCTGCGGATGAAATCCTGATATCTGACAGCAAAGCTTTGGAACAGGCGGTTTCTAGAGACGGGCAAAATATTTATATTAAACGTAAGGAAATGGATGCGCTGTTTCAGGATTTTGGGATAGGGAAACAGGAATTTTTCCTGGGTTTTGGCGGATATATGAAGCTGCCCGGAATGGGCGGGGGCGGATGCAGTGTGTATGTGGATTATGCAGGGAGCCAGGGGGACCTTACTATCCCTTATAGCGAACAAGAAAGTATTTTGGTCAAGATTTTAAAGATAATTTGAGGAGGGCGCCATGGCGGCTGTGCCGCTTATATGGCGCGTGGGAGTAGATACTACTCTGGCGGTTAAATATTGCAGGTTTTGTATCAGCAAAGGAGAATGGGCAAAAAGGAGAAGCCATGGCTCTCCAAAGCGAGATCAAGCTGGATAAGCAGCGGGGGCAAGAGGTAGGGAAGAAAGAAGGGAGGCTTGCGAAGATAGAGAAAAGGGTCCAGAAAGCCACATCTTCCCAGCTTAGCGTATTAGAAGGCACAAACCAAAAGCTGCGTGAGGCAAGCGAAAAAGACAGGGAGGAAAAGATGGGGCAGAAAGAAGAAAAAACTGACAGGGAAAAAGAGAAGGATAGGGAATCGGTGGACCTCTATCTGTAAAAGTATTAAGAAAAGCAATAAGCATGATGAAATATAGGGAAGGGAAGTGTGAGCGTCCGTGATGAACGTATTTGCAATGGGAGTTAGCGCCCGTAGCGGCTATCAGGCAAATAGCATTTTTGCTGGGAACCTGCCTGGGCTGCATAATAGTATGTTAAAAAGCACCCAGGAAAAGATGGAGCGGCAGCAGAAGGCGGGAAGCCAGATAGAGTTTTGGGAGCAGCAAAAAGAGAACTTGAAAAATATGGAATGCGGCACAGTAGAGGAAATTGCAAAAAAACTGGAGATGTTCCATAATTATGAAGATGAGATTAAAGCAGTGAAAGCCGCCTATAATATGGAGCAGATGTCCCATATCCTGGACGAAGCAGAGGAACAGGGGGAGAAAAATGCCGAGGCCGCAGAGAAGCTGGAGCCAAAGACCCCGGAAGAAAGGCGAGAAGAGATGGCAGAAGAGGCTTTGGGGGCAGACAAAGGCGAAGGTGTCCTCGAAGAGCTTATGGAGGGGATGGAAGAGTCCCTGGAAGAAATCTTGGACGAGGCAACAGAGCCTATGGAAGAGTCCTTGGAAGAAATCTTGGACGAGGCAACAGAGCCTATGGAAGAGCCTCTGGAGGGATTTCAGCAAACACAAGAGGAAGGCCAAAAAGCTATTAACAGCATAGAAGGGCAATTAGGGAGCCAGCAGGGGCTGCAGAGTCGTTCAAAAAATTTAAGGGATTTGCAAAGCTTATCCAGAAGTTATGGCAATGGGCTGCAGTACCAGGGGTTTGATGCCAAAATTTAACCATTACAGCACAATAATTAAAAAACAAGGCATGTTTGGGAATTGTTTCCAAACATGCCTTAAGACGGGAAGAATAGTTAGGACGAGGAAGAGGGACAATGAAAAAGATATTGGATTTTGTAATTGTAATTGCGTCGCTGGTTGCAGCAGTTTTTGTGTTCAGCGAATTTAATATGGAAGGGATTTTAAAGAAAATGGACCAGCCAGCTACCGTTGGCAGCCAGCAAATGGAAGAGAACCCAGGCACGGTTTATGTAGGAAGCCCGGCTGGCGAAGGCATTCCAGAGATACATGGAAAATCAGATTGGGAAGAGGCATTGAACAGCATCAATGATATCACCATCAGGCCGAAATCCATTCAAAAGACGGATATCTACAGCTTGGCAGAATGGGCAGACCCGTTTAAAAGAAGGCGGAATGGGGCTGTTGGGAAGCAGAAGGCAACTGTGAAGAAGTCGCCTGTGGATATTTTCCTGGATTATGTGCCATATTATATTGTAGAGCTGGAGGATGGCAGCCATGTACTAGCGCAGTTTAGCCAAAATACAGCAAAAGAAATCCAAAAAGGGAAGATAGATAAGCTTCCAATTGGCAGGAAGCAGGGGTTCTCCCAAACTGCAAAAAGTATGCTGGCGCCGATTTGTGAAGAATACCAGGCCCCCACAGATTATATTTTTTATGCCGTTGACAATGAGTGGCAGGAGAAACATTCTTTTGAAATTATGATTGGCAAAGCGGTTGTGGCGGTTGTTTTCTTCTTTGTGTTGGCAGTGGTTTTGGAGTTGCTGGCAGATAAGCTTTTTGGAAAAAAGAAAAGGCAGGAAGCATGAATTTTGCCCTTGACAAAAACAAGGGCATGCATTTATAATGAAGGAGGCGTAACATCGCCGGTTTAACCAGGGGTTGTACTGGTTTCGACGGGGGTTGTGCAGCTATGGAAGCCATTGGCGGGTCCTGACCGCCTCACCAACGGGAACAATAAATATAAACGCTGAAGACAATTTAGCAATCGCTGCCTAGTTGCAGCAGTCGGCCTTAGACCACCCACAGTTTAAGTAACCGGCTTCGACGATGTGGGAAACGACATGCCCAAAGCTTTGCGGGTATGGGCGTATGATGAAGCTACTGAACCCAACAGCCTGTCATCCGGCGGTTGGCAGAGGGAATGCCAA
This sequence comes from uncultured Lachnospiraceae bacterium, assembly GCA_910585295.1. Taxonomy (GTDB): domain Bacteria; phylum Bacillota; class Clostridia; order Lachnospirales; family Lachnospiraceae; genus Petralouisia. The sequence continues at coordinate 45,218 of CAJUDE010000043.1, forward strand.
AAGAATGACTGTAATGGGAGACGCCATAGTGAATTGGCTTTCGGACAGGGGTTCGATTCCCCTCAGCTCCATGTAAAAACCTTGATTTTTCAAGGTTTTTTTATTTTTCTATAGTATATATTCAGGAAAGGGCAGGCGTCCGTAAGGCGGCATGGCTATAAGAAAGGCAGGTGTGCTAATATATGCAGATTTCAAGCAGGTTTACATTGGCAGTCCATATTTTTGCTTGCATTGAAACATTCCAGGACGCCCGCAAAGTGACAAGTGAGTTCCTGGCAGGCAGCACAAATGTGAATCCAGTGATTATCCGTAAAATTTTAGGGCAGTTAAAGGCGGCAGGGCTAGTAGAAGTTGCGAGGGGGACAGGCGGGGCTTCGATTGCCAAGCCTTTGGGTGAAATTTCATTCCTTGACATTTACCATGCGGTGGAATGCGTTGGGAACGGCGCGCTGTTCCATTTCCATGAAAACCCTAATGCCGATTGTCCAGTAGGGAAAAATATCCATAGGGTTTTGGATGGCAAGCTGCTAAGGGTTCAGGGTGCGATGGAGGCAGAGCTGGCTTCTATCACATTAGAAGATGTAAAACAGGATATTCAGAAATATTATTCTGGCAGTTAAGATAGATAATATCTCTAAAGGATGGGGCAAGGTGAAAGAATGGATAGGAACAAGATAATTGTGGATGGGTTTGCGTTTACGGACAAGGCGACGGCCCAGAAGGCCTTAAAAGAGGCAGGAAATATAAAATATGTCAAAGAGAACCTGGATACGAAGAACCCCAGGATGGTACTGGAAATGTACCATAAGCTCAACAAAGAGAATGTATTCGAGACCCCTGTGGGGCTTACCTACCTCAAAAAGCTCCAAGATTACCTTTACCGGATACCGGAAATAAAGATGCAAGGGCTAGAGCCAATCCAGGCAGGGCGGGAAAAACAGCAATTGGGCGGCAAACAGGGCAATGCGCTGCAAAAACCATCAGGTTTTGATGGGAACGTAAATCAGCAGGCGCCGCCGGAGGGGCAAAACGGGAAACAGCCCCAGGGGCTGCCAGAAGGGCCAGGCAGTTCGGGGGAAGGGGAGTTGGCAGAATGGTATGAGGAACAGTTAGGGCAGGAAAAACAGAAACGGCGGAATGCAGATATAAAACAAAGCAGGACAGAGCGCAAGCTAAAGTCAGCCAGAGTGGCTTTGCGTTTCAGTATTACAGGCAATTTGTTCCTTGTGTTAGTGGTGGTTGGCATGGTAGTGATCACATTAATGGACGACCATCCCAATATTATTAATTATGAGAATAAAATTATAGATAAGTACACAAAATGGGAACAGGAATTGGAGGAGCGGGAGCGGAATTTGAATAAATGAAATACCTTATGCGGGAGGCTCTTTTCACAGATTTGCCATAAAGATATGGTATGGTAGAAAAATCAGGAAATGATTTTATGGAAGTGAAAGGTGTGGGACAAATGGAAAAGCTGAAAATATTAGTAGTGGATGATGAAAGCAGGATGCGTAAACTGGTCCGCGATTTTCTGGTAAAACAGGATTTTGAGGTGGTGGAAGCGGAAAATGGGGAGGATGCCCTAGATAAGTTTTATGGGCAAAAAGATATTGCCTTGATTATTTTAGATGTGATGATGCCCAAAATCAATGGCTGGGAAGTCTGCAAGGAGATACGCGAGAACTCCAAAGTGCCAATTATTATGCTGACTGCAAAAGGAGAAGAGAGCGATGAGCTGACGGGGTTTGACATTGGGGCGGACGAGTATATTTCCAAGCCTTTCAGCCCAAAGATTTTAGTGGCAAGGGTGGAGGCTATTATAAGGCGCACCAGCAAAAAAGAAGAGGAAAGCTTAGAGATTGGCGGGATTTTAATTGACAGGCTTGGCCATCAGGCGTCGGTGGACGGAAAGGAAATGGAATTAAGCTACAAGGAATTTGAACTCCTCACTTATTTTATGGAGAATAAGGGGATTGCCCTTTCTAGGGAAAAAATATTGAACCATGTCTGGAATTATGATTATTTTGGCGATGCAAGGACAATAGACACCCATGTGAAAAAGCTGCGCAGCAAGCTGGGGGGCAAAGGGAATTACATCAAGACTATCTGGGGTATGGGCTATAAGTTTGAGGTGGAGCCATGAAGCGCTCCATCACCTGGAAAATAACCGCTATTATGGTAAGCATTGTAGCCGGCACAGTGTTACTGTGCTGGTTTATTAATACATCGCTTTTGGAAACCTATTATGTGGAGAATAAGCAGCAGAAGCTTTTGGAAACCTTTGAAATGGTGAATGAGGCAAGCAGGGGAGGGCAAATTGGGGAAGAGAAATTTAAGATCCGATTGGAAAAGCGGTGTGCCAACAGCAATATCAATATGATGATTATCAGTTCTGACCGGACAATCATAGATTCCAATGTAGGGAATGATGAGACGTTGCTGCTCCAATTTTTGGAGCTTATTTTCCAGGTGGATGAGGAAGCGGAGATATTGGAAAATACTGGGCAGTATGTGGTGGAAAAGACAGCGGACAACAGGTTAAAGACGGATTACCTGGTTTTATGGGGAAACCTGCAGGACGGCAACTTAATTTTGATGCGGACGGCAGTGGAGAGCATAAAGGAAAGCGTAGGGATTGCCAACCGATTTTTGGCTTATGTGGGCGTTTTGGCGGTGATTGTCTGCGCAGTGATTATCTATATGGTTACACGTAAGGTCACAAACCCGATTTTGCAGCTTGCAGATATTTCTAAACGGATGGCGAACCTGGATTTTGAGGCGAAATTCCAAAGCAAGGGGGAAAATGAGATAGATTTGTTAGGGGAACATATGAACCAATTATCTGAGACCCTTGAACGGACGATTTCAGAACTGAAAAGCGCAAATAACGAGCTGAAAATAGATATTGAGAAGAAAACAGAAATAGATGAAATGCGCAAGGAGTTTATTTCTAATGTCTCCCATGAGCTGAAAACACCGATTGCGCTGATTCAGGGGTATGCGGAAGGGCTGCAGGAATGCATTAATGATGATGCGGCGAGCCGGGAATTTTATTGTGAGGTCATAATGGATGAGGCGGATAAAATGAACCAGCTTGTAAAGAACCTGTTGACGTTAAACCAATTGGAATCTGGCAGCGGCCAAGTGGTCTTTGAACGCTTTAACTTAATGGAAGTCATTGACGGGGTAGTGAACGCCACGGCTATTTTACGGGAACAGAGCGGTATTTCCCTGGAAGTGCATAGGTTTGGCGCCGTGTATGTGTGGGCGGATGAATTTAAGACGGAACAGGTGCTTACAAATTATATCAGCAATGCAATCCATTATGTTTCCGGGGAAAAGAAGATTGAAATTCGCGTCCAGCCTGGCGCGCAGGTGGTGCGGGTGGAAGTTTTTAACACAGGGAACCATATCCCAGAGAAGGATTTGGAGCATATTTGGGATAAGTTCTATAAAGTGGATAAGGCAAGGACCCGGGAATATGGGGGAAACGGGATTGGGCTGTCTATTGTAAAGGCAATTATGGACTCTTTCCACCGGGCATGCGGCGTAAGGAATGTGGAGCATGGCGTGGAATTCTGGTTTGAATTAGACAGCAGAAGCAGATAGCCAAATACCCCGCAGCAAGCTACTGGGCATGGCCTAGCTTGTTCTTCCCACCCCAAGGGGCGGGGGATTTGGCCTGCACTCCATTTCGGTCGGCGCTGTGTGCCGCCGGCACACAGCGCCCTTCGCGGCATTCGCCAAATATCCGCGCAAGCGCGGCAGCTTGGCTCATTGCCCGCGGAAATAAATTAAGAATTAGTGGTTGCCCTATGGGATAAATAATGGTAGAATACAATATAGGGAAAAGAACATGCGACAGCGTAAAAAGGAGACATACTTATGAAGAAATTCATAAAAAAAGGAACAGTGCTAGTAGCCGCAGCATTGCTCTTAACTGGATGTGGGGACAAGATGGCTGTGTTGACGGAGAGCGAGGAGGCAGTGATTGTGAATTACTCTGCCGGGACCTTGGCGAAGCACAATAGTTATCAGCAGGAAGGGATGATGGCAGTCTATCCAAGGGAAGAGGAAGAGGAGCCTGCAGAGGAGCCAACGCCTGATACAGAAGAGAAGGAAGGGCAACAAGGGCAGGGAACAGAAGATGGGGGCGAAAAAGGGCAAGAAGAGGCAGGGGAAGGGCAAGGCGCTTCCAATGCGTTAAACATGACAGAAGCCATTGCAGTCCCAGGCATAGAGTTCTCTTATAAAGATTATTCTACCAGCGATACTTACCGACAAGGGGAATATTTTTCCCTAGATGCAAAAGAGGGGAATGTGTTCGTGATTTTGAATGTGAATATGGTAAATACAGGCCAAGAAGCAGTCGCTTGCGACCTGTTGGCGAGGCAGCCGATATTCACGTTAAAAATAAACGAAGGGTCAGGCGTGAAGAATGAAATCACCATGCTGGAGAATGACCTGTCCACTTATATAGGCACGGTTGAGCCGGGGCAGACAGTGGCAGGGATCTTGTTGTTTGAGGTGCCAGAGGAGACCGCGGAGGGCATATCTTCCTTGAAACTTACTTTACAGATGAATGAAACGACAACTGAGATCAATATGGGATAAATTTTATAAAATTAAAAAAATGATGTATATTTTTCAGAAAGTATGTGCTATAATGTAGACAAAGCATGTTTGAATATTGCACGGAATATACCGGAGAGGAGAGAGTTACTATTATGGATACAAATATTCTGTTGGAGAATGGCACAAATGAGCTGGAGGTTTTAGAATTTACGTTAGCTGGAAATCATTATGGTATCAATGTAGCGAAAATTCGGGAGATTTTGACATATCAGCCCGTTACTCCGATTCCTAATGCACATCCAAGTGTGGAAGGTATATTTATGCCAAGAGATACGATGATAACAGTAATCAACCTGCGTAATTGCCTGGCGCTTCCAGATATTGACAGGGATGGGTTGTTTATTATCACTAATTTTAATAAGCTGAACATTGCATTCCATGTAGATGAAGTCTGCGGTATCCACAGGCTTTCCTGGGCGGATATTATTACGCCGGATTCCACGATTAATATTGAAGAGAGCGGCGTGTCCACTGGTGTGATTAAGCTGGAAGACCGACTGATTGTAATTCTGGATTTCGAGAAGATTGTAACGGACATCAGTCCAGAGACAGGGCTTCAGATTTCAGATTTGGATGACCTTGAGGAACGCAACAGAAGCGATTCCCCGATTATGGTGGCGGAAGATTCCCCATTATTATCAAAACTGATTACAGATTGCTTGAAGAAGTCTGGTTATACCAAGCTGATTGTCAATAATAACGGGCAGGAGCTTTGGGATAGGCTGACTGAGTTCAGGAAATCCGGGGAACTGGATAACAAGGTACATATGGTAATTACGGATATTGAAATGCCGTTGATGGATGGCCATCGTTTAACAAAACTGATTAAAGAGGACGATGAGCTCAAGCATATCCCTGTTGTTATTTTCTCATCCCTTGTGAATGAAGAGATGCGGCGTAAGGGCGAGATGCTTGGGGCAGACGCCCAGTTGACAAAGCCAGAGATAGGCAAATTAGTGAACGCGATTGATGAACTTCTGGATAAGAGGAAAGAGGCTTTGAGCTTAAGGCAGAATGCGCAAAATGCATAAACAAGAATCTGGTTATGCCAGATTTGCTATAGCAGAACCACTCCTTGCGCAATATGCGCAGGCAGCAATATGTGAAGCAGCATCTCCATTAGGAGGTGCTGTTTTGTGTACATAAAAGGCCTCACAGTGGTTTTAGAATGGTTATTATCCCAGGCGGTGGATAGGGATGGGCCTGCTATTTTTAATTCTGCCTTGTAATAGAAAAAACATCATGATAGAATAGGGATGGAAAAAGACACCAAGCATAAGGAGGTTACCAGGAGTGAATACATTATCATTGGAAACGGAATTAAAGGGTAATTCTTATCCGGGAAGAGGAATTGTAATTGGGAAGTCAAAAGATGGGAACTACGCAGTGACGGCTTATTTTATTATGGGCAGGAGCGAGAATAGCAGGAACCGTATCTTTGTGGAGGATGGGGAAGGGATCCGTACCCAGGCTTATGACCCATCCAAATTAAGCGACCCCAGCCTAATTATTTATGCACCGGTACGGGTGCTTGGGAATAAGACGATTGTGACCAATGGGGATCAGACAGATACCATTTATGAGTTGATGGACAAGCAGCAGACCTTTGAGCAATCATTGCGCACCAGGGAGTTTGAGCCGGATGCCCCCAATTACACGCCGCGCATTTCTGGCATTATGCATGTGGGGCATGGCAGTTATAATTATGCAATGTCAATCCTAAAGAGCAGCAATGGGAACCCAAAGTCCTGTAGCCGTTATACGTTTGCCTATGAGAACCCGCTGGATGGGGAAGGGCATTTTATCCATACTTATATGGGGGATGGGAATCCACTGCCCAGCTTTGAGGGGGAACCCAAATTGGTAGGGGTAGATGGGAATATTGATGAATTTGCTGATAAAATCTGGAACAGCCTGAATGAGGACAATAAGGTATCCCTTTTTGTGAGGTATATTGACATTAAGTCAGGGGGCTATGAATCCAGGATATATAATAAAAATAAATAACATGTAAGGCAGGAATGGATACAGGGCAGATAAAAATGGAGGAGATTATGCAGGAATTAGAATTAAAATATGGGTGCAACCCAAATCAGAAGCCATCCAGGATTTATATGGAGGGAGGCGAGCTTCCAATTAAGGTATTAAATGGCAAGCCAGGCTATATTAATTTTTTGGATGCTTTCAACGGGTGGCAGTTGGTGAAAGAGTTAAAAGAAGCCACAGGGCTTCCGGCAGCGACGTCTTTTAAACATGTTTCCCCAGCAGGGGCAGCAGTGGGCCTTCCTATGTCTGAGGTGGAGAAAAAAATTTACTGGGTGGATGATATGGATATAGAGTTTACGCCTTTGGCCAATGCATATGCAAGGGCAAGGGGGGCGGACCGCATGTCGTCGTTTGGTGATTTTATTTCCTTGTCTGACGTATGTGACAAAGCCACAGCCTTGATTATCAAGCGGGAAGTTTCTGATGGGGTGATTGCGCCAGGGTATGAGCCGGAGGCATTAGAAATTTTAAAGGCAAAGAAAAAGGGCAATTACAATGTAATTGAGGTTGACCCAGAATATGTGCCGAACCCTGTGGAACGTAAAGAAGTATTTGGGGTCACATTTGAACAGGGGAGGAATGAGCTTAAAATTGACGACGCATTCTTTTCCAATGTGGTGACAGAGAATAAGGAGATTCCGGAATCTGCCAAAATAGACCTTGCCATTGCGATGATTACGTTGAAATATACCCAATCCAATTCCGTTTGCTATGCAAAAGGAGGTCAGGCAATTGGAATTGGGGCAGGGCAGCAGTCCAGGATCCATTGCACCCGCCTTGCCGGGCAGAAAGCAGATAATTGGTTTTTGCGCCAGGCGCCGAAAGTGTTGGGGCTGCAATTTGTAGATGGCATTGGAAGGGCTGACAGGGACAATTCCATTGACTTGTATATTGGCGAAGATTATATGGATGTCCTGGCAGATGGCGCCTGGGAGAAGATTTTTAAAGTGAAGCCTGAAATTTTTACCAGGGAAGAAAAACGGGAGTGGCTGGACCAAATGGATGGGGTTGCGCTTGGCTCAGACGCATTTTTCCCATTTGGCGATAATATTGAGCGGGCGCATAAGAGCGGCGTCTCTTATGTGGCGGAACCAGGGGGGTCAATCCGTGACGACCATGTGATTGGCACATGCAATAAATACCATATGGCAATGTGCTTTACAGGGCTTCGGTTATTCCATCATTAAGCCTGGAAGTTGTCTTAGGCAGTGCAGCTTATGCTGCACTGCTATTTTTTATTCTATACAATTAGCGCACCCTTTTGGCATCCTAATCGTTATACATGAAAAATGCCTTAATTTGAAACAAATTGCCGCAAAGTTTCGTTATTATAAATAACGATAGTTTTCCTCGCAGGTGTTTTAAACATGCCCTAACGGGGAATTTACAAAATCGTAAGGAAATCTTTCGTTTTTTACAAGGAAAATGAAAAATTCCAAAGGTAAAATATCCATATAATAAAATGGACAAAAGACAGGCAGTTTGAAAGGACAGGAGGGAAAGCCATGAGTATTGAGATAGTAAACCAATATTTTGAACAATATGGCGTGATTGCAATTTTTGTAATAGTGTTATTGGAGTATATGAACCTGCCTGGGTTCCCAGCGGGAGTTATCATGCCGGTAGCAGGGATTTGGGCGGCAAATGGGAAACTGAGTTTTTTCCTTACAATGGTAATTTCCGTTTCGGCAGGATTAGTGGGGAGCTGGGTGCTGTATTTTTTTGGCAGGCTGGGAGGCAACGTATTCCTGAAAGCATATGTGAAAAAATTCCCCAAACAGCAGCAGGCGATTGAACGGAATTTTGAAATGATACGGCAAAAAGGATGCATGGGGATTTTCCTGGGCAAGTTAATCCCTATGGTTCGGACGTTAATTTCCATTCCGGCGGGGGTGCTGCGGTTTAATTTCTTAAAATACACGGTTAGCTCTGCCCTTGGCATTTGTGTTTGGAATTTTGTTTTTGTAGGCGCAGGGTATATGTTTGGGAACCAAGTGTTTGAACTATTTGCATAACCCATTTGAAAGGGCGCTTATAGCCGTAGCATGGGCTGCTGGTAATCGTTTTTCAGTTGGCTGTCCCCTTTGGAGGAAAGCCCGACGCGGTACAGCCCAGAAGCTTTTATGTCATCAGCCAATCGCCTGCGGGCAGAATCCGTAAGGGCGTTTATCGCCGAAGGGCTGGTGACGGCAGGGAGCTTTCCCTTGAATTTGATTGCCGTCAAAAGCGGCGCGGCTTCTTTGCAAAAGCCCAAGACCCGGAGATAGGCTGGTTCGGGGCAGTTTTGTTGGCTTTCTGCGTAGAGGGAAAGCACAATGTGCAAAAACATCCGGCTAAGGCGTGTATAGGTAATGTTTTTGCATTTTAAATGGCTGCAGAACTGGCTCCAGGAAAGGAAGCGGGACGCTTCTTTTTCCATCCTTCTGGCAAAGTCAGGGGATACGTCTGCATAGAGGGAAAGCTGGCTTGCAGGTTCCGTAAGGAGTTTGTAATGTAATAGTGGGGAAAAATCATCTTCCTGTAAAAAAGGATGTGGGTAACCTTCTAAAATAGAATAGGCAGCCTCTGGCATAGCGCCTTTAAGCGCTGCAAGCCCTGGGGGGTCCTGCAAGCCCTCCCTTAACATATGGCTGTCAGGATTTAGGATGGCGGCACGGATAGCGGAGGCAGAGGGGTATTCCTGCCCGAGGGCGGTGCCGTGGTAAGGCTGGCCCTGGCGCTGCAGGGGGCAGGGGACCATCTTGGAGCGGCAGCGGGATAGGGCTTTTAGGTATTCCACTGCCAGGATATTGTTTGGGGAGCCAAGGATTTGCCTAAGCGCATCCAAAGGGAAGGCGCCCCGCTGCCCTAAGCAGGCTGTTATGGCTTGGAAGCGTGCGGCAGGGAAAGAAAGCCCTTGCTTTAATCCCTGCTGCAATGTATGTTGGAACAATTCTGGCTGCTGGGTTAAGATATCCGCAAGCTCCTGCAACGTGCCAAAATGGCTGGCCTCAATGCCAAACCCAAGGTGCGTTACAATCCCGGTACCTTCTAACAGGGCAACGCCGCCCCGGGCAAAGTATTCTGCGCTGGCAGTGGCATAGGGGGTGGGGAGTTCTAGCACAAGGTCAATGCCGCAGCGAAGCGCCATCTGTGCGCGGCTGTATTTTTCCATTAGGGCGGGGGCGCCCCGCTGCACAAAATTCCCGCTCATGGCCGCCACAACATAATCCGCCTGCACTTTTTCTTTTAAGGTTTTAATCTGATAGGCATGCCCTTTGTGGAAAGGATTGTATTCTGCGATAATTCCAAGAACTTTCATAGGCGATTCCCCTTATCTGTGTGTTATGCCAATTATATGGCTTTTTGAAAAGATGGTCAATAGGAAGCCATGCAAAAAGGGCTGCATAAATCAGCCAGCTTGGCGCAGCATAGGGAAAAGCTGTCAGCGAATGGACAAGTTAAAAGGAGCCTGAAAATTGCCCTTGTATGATAAATTAGATTGGTTTATAATAATAAAGATATCTATTATCAGAAAGAAAAGGAGAAAGTGAAATGAATGTATTGGTAATTAACTGTGGAAGTTCTTCCCTGAAATATCAGGTAATTAATTCTGACACAGAGGAGGTGCTGGCAAAAGGCTTATGTGAAAGGATTGGGCTGGACGGCAGGCTGGTGTACCAGAAGGCAGGATGTGGGAAAGAAATCACAGATGCGGACATGCCTACCCATAAACAGGCGATTAAAATGGTGCTGGATGCATTGGTGAACCCTGAGACTGGGGCTTTAAAGAGCCTTGGGGAAATTGGGGCGGTAGGGCATAGGATGGTCCATGGCGGGGAGAAATTTGCATGTTCCACAATTCTGAATGAAGAAGTGCTGAAGGTTGTGGAGGAATGCAACGACTTAGCGCCCCTGCATAACCCGGCAAACTTAATCGGCGTGCGCGCATGCCAGGAATTAATGCCGAATGTGCCTATGGTAGGCGTGTTTGACACCGCATTCCATCAAACAATGCCGGAAAAAGCATACCTCTATGGCATTGACTATGATTATTATCAAAAATATGGCGTAAGGAAATATGGGTTCCATGGGACTTCCCATAGCTATGTCTCCAAACGTGCGGCGGAGTTCCTTGGGAAACCGTATGAAGAATTAAAAACAATTGTCTGCCATCTTGGGAACGGCGCTTCTATCTGCGCTGTGAAGAATGGGAAATCTGTGGACACTTCCATGGGGCTGACCCCGTTGGAGGGGCTGATAATGGGGACCCGCTCTGGGGACATTGACCCAGGCGCGATGGAGTACCTGGCAAAGAAAGAAAACATTGGCTTAGAAGGCGTAATGGAAATTTTGAATAAGAAGTCTGGCGTGCAGGGGCTGTCCCATATTTCCAGCGATTTCCGTGACTTGGAAGCTGCTGCAGAGAAGAATGACCAGGGGGGCATCCGGGCTTTAGACACTTACATTTACCGGGTGGCAAAATATGTGGGCTCCTATGTGGCGGCAATGAACGGCGTGGATGTTATTTGCTTTACTGCCGGGGTAGGTGAGAACGGGCCTGACACCAGGAAAGGCGTTTGTGAATACTTGGGCTATCTGGGCGTTGAGATTGACGATGCGGCAAACCGGGTGCGGGGCGAGGAAAAGGTTATTTCCACCCCAGGCTCTAAAGTGGCAGTGTTATGCATGCCCACCAATGAAGAGCTGGCAATTGCCCGTGAGACAGTGGCGTTGACAGGAAAATAAAAGAAATGATTGACAAACCTGAATTTGGCAGTTATAATATACCATGATTGTTGCGCAATCTATGGTATGGTAATCTATGCGCACTTCGGCGCGCATAATGTCTGTCGGCATTATACTGAGTGTGAATTAGGAGACTGCCATGAGAGTAGAATTAGCGGACGTAATTTCCAGTGAGAACATGGAAATGTCTAAAGAAGTGGAAATTGAATTATTGTCCTTTGACTCAAGGCTGGGGCAATTTCCTGTTGTTAAGAAAACGCCTTTTGTAATGCAGTTTACCAATGAAGAAAACAGACGTTTGTTGGTTCAGGGGAAGACAGAAGTTACAATTGCAATACCGTGCGGCCGCTGCCTGGAAGAGGTGGAGAGGGAATTCCCTATTGTGATAGAGAAGGAAGTCGACCTTACCGGAAGCAGTGAAGAGAAGGGCATGGACGCGTTAGACTATATGGCAGGGACAAGTCTGGATGTGGATCAACTTATTTTTGGAGAAATTTTGGTGAGTTGGCCAATGAAAGTTCTGTGCAGGGAAGATTGTAAGGGCATCTGCAAACGATGCGGCGCAAATCTGAATCTGGCAGAATGTCAGTGCCAGAAAACAGAACTGGATCCAAGAATGGCAGCAATCCAGGATATTTTTAACAAATTTAAGGAGGTGTGACCATGTCTATATGTCCAAAAAATAAATCTTCCAAAAGTAGAAGAGATAAGAGAAGAGCAAACTGGAAAATGACTGCTCCGACTTTGGTAAAATGCAGTAAATGCGGGGAATTGATGGTTCCCCATAGGGTATGTAAAAACTGCGGATGCTATAATAAGAAAGAGATTATCCCTCAGGATTAATAACAATAACACCCCCGTTGTAAAAACGGGGGTGTTATTGTTTAAATAGCAAATCAACGGTGCATAACGAAAAATATAGGTTATTATAAAAAATGGGGAAACTCAAAGAAAATAATATTGACATTTCTGGCAGGATGGGTGAGAATAAATAATCAAAGCAAAACAAAAGAGAGGGATTTGCCAATGAAATTATTTAATTATGACAGTGGCATAATGAGGTCATTGTCCAAATTTACAGACTGTATCTGCTTAAGCCTGCTGTTTTTTGTAAGCTGCATCCCCATTGTGACCATAGGGGCGGCTTTGACGGCGTTGTATTACACTGCTCATAAAGTGCTTCGGCATGACAGGGGATACCTGTTCCGTGATTATGTCTCTTCTTTCCGGGATAATTTTAAACAGGTTACGCCAGTATGGGTGGCCGCTGCAGTAATTGGGGGCGTGCTTGGCGTTGATTTGTATGTGGTGAATTACAATATCAAGGCGGGCGGCTTGTTTCAGGCGCTTTCGATGTTATTCCTTGTAGGGTCGGCAGTGTGGTTTGCGTGGGTTTCTTATTTGTTCCCCTATATGGCCCGTTTTGAGAATACCAGGAAACAGTCCATGAAGAACGCCATATTGATGGTGATTGCGCATCTGCCCATGACAATCCTTATGCTTGTGGTTGCGGTTGTGATAATCTTATTGCTGTGCATTGCGCCATTTTTGATATTTATCCTGCCAGCAGTGCATGCCTGGATCCAGAGTTATATTTTGGAGCGGATTTTCCGTAAATATATGACAGAAGAGGACCGGGAAGCGGAAGATGCAAAGTATAAAGAAGACACCATGCAATAGAGAAGGCCTATGCATGGTGAATCTGCCAGGCAGCTTCTTTTTTGTATTGATTTCTTCTGATACTTATAGTATATTCTTAGATAGGCATTCGGTAAAAAGGAAAATCTTTACAAAATTTTCCTTTTGCGGGCCATAAGGAGGAAATTTCATGCAGGAAATGATAAGAGTAGCAGTTGATGCCATGGGGGGTGATTATGCGCCTGCCGAGATGGTAAAAGGAGTAATCGACGCTGTTACGCTACGGCAGGACATTAAAGTGTATCTGGTTGGCAGGAAGGATGCGGTGGAAAAAGAATTGAAGAAGCGCTCTTACTCTGGCTCCCAGATAGAAGTGATTCACGCCGAAGAGGTAATTGAAACCGCAGAACCTCCAGTGATGGCAATTCGGAAGAAAAAACAGTCATCCATTGTAATGGGAATGAACATGGTGAAGGAAAAAAAAGCGGACGCTTTTGTGTCGGCAGGAAGTTCTGGAGCCATACTGGTAGGCGGACAAGTTATTGTTGGAAGGATTAAAGGCGTGGAACGCCCGCCATTGGCGCCATTGATTCCCACGGAGAAAGGCGTGTCTTTGCTGATTGACTGCGGTGCAAATGTGGACGCCAGGGCTTCCCACCTGGTTCAGTTTGCGAAGATGGGTTCCATTTATATGGAAAATGTATTAGGCGTGAAGAACCCAAAGGTTGCAATTGTCAATATCGGCGCAGAGGAAGAAAAAGGGAATGCGCTGGTGAAAGAGACATTCCCGCTCTTGAAAAATTGTCCAGACGTAAATTTTGTGGGAAGCATTGAGGCAAGGGAGATTCCTCATGGGCAGGCAGACGTAATTGTGTGCGAGGCATTTGTAGGGAATGTCATCCTCAAGCTGTATGAGGGCTTGAGCGGCACCTTAGTTGGCGTGATCAAACAGGGGATGATGCAAAGCCTCAAGAGCAAAATCGGCGCGCTGCTGGTTAAGCCATCTTTAAAAAAGACCTTGAAAACCTTTGACGCCACGGAATATGGCGGGGCGCCGCTGCTTGGGCTGAACGGCTTAGTGGTCAAAACCCATGGAAGCGCCAAGGCGAAGGAAGTAACCAATTCCATTATACAGTGCGTCACTTTCAAGGAACAGGAAATCAATGAAAAAATAAGGAAGAATATTGGGACATCTCCTATGGAGGAGTAGAAAGGAATAAGAATGGAGTTTGAAAAGTTAAAAAAAATCATTGCAGAAGTATTGAACGTTGATGTGGATGAAATTACAATGGATACAACATTTGTAGATGACCTGGGGGCGGATTCTTTGGATATTTTCCAGATTATTATGGGCCTGGAAGAGGAATTTGACATTGAGATTGCCAATGAAGAGGCAGAAAAAATTATAACAGTAGGGGATGCAGTGGAGCAGATTAAGAATGCGACAAACTGATGGACTACGGTGAGTATAAATGCGGCTGCCTGCCTAGATAGGCGCGGGCGGCCGATAGGCAGCCACTTTCACATTGAGCGGGAAGTGGTTGCATTTGATTATGGAAAGGTGTGGATCTATGAAAATACAGAGAGAATTTGAAGAAAAAATAGGGTACTGCTTCCAGAGAAAAAGGCTTTTGTCACAGGCGTTGACCCATAGCTCCTATGCAAATGAAAGGCATTTGGGAAAGATGGCGGACAATGAAAGGCTGGAGTTTTTGGGGGATGCAGTGTTAGAGATTGTGACGAGTGATTTTTTATATTTCAAGTACCCAAAATACCCGGAAGGGGAGCTGACCAGGCTGCGGGCCAGCATTGTCTGCGAGCCTACGCTGGCGTTTTGCACCAGGGATTTGGAGTTAGGGCGTTATCTGCTGCTGGGCAAAGGGGAAGACATGACAGGGGGAAGGGAACGCGACTCCATTTTATCCGACGCAATGGAGGCGGTGATTGGGGCAATCTATTTAGATGGTGGTTTTGCTAGTGCAAAAGAGTTTGTTCACCGTTTTGTATTGACTGATATTGAGCATAAACAGCTCTTTTATGATAGCAAGACTATCCTGCAGGAAATAATACAGGGGAATTTTGAAGAGGGGCTGAAATACCATTTGTTGGGGGAAGAAGGGCCAGACCATGATAAGAAATTTATTGTGGAAGCCTGGATTGGCGAAACGCCCTACGGGAAAGGGTGCGGGAGGACCAAAAAGGGCGCGGAGCAAGAAGCGGCATATAAGACCTTGATCCAATTGAAAAAGCAGGGAAGGATAAATATCCCGCATCTTGCCGTAGAATAGGGAACTGGGATATCGGAGGGATAGATGTATTTAAAAAGTATAGAAGTCCATGGGTTTAAGTCCTTTGCAAATAAGATTTTGTTTGAGTTCCACAATGGGATTACAGGGATTGTGGGGCCAAATGGAAGCGGGAAGAGCAATGTGGCGGACGCGGTGCGCTGGGTACTGGGGGAGCAGAGGGTGAAGCAGCTGCGCGGAGCCAGCATGCAGGATGTCATTTTTTCCGGCACAGAGAACCGAAAGCCTTTGAGCTATGCTTATGTGGCCATCACCCTAGACAATGGGGACCGGCAGCTCAATGTGGATTACAATGAAGTGACAGTGGCGAGGCGGGTATACCGTTCGGGGGAAAGTGAATACTTAATCAATGGCACGCCATGCCGGCTGAAAGACGTGAACGAGCTGTTTTATGACACTGGGATTGGGAAAGAGGGCTATTCCATTATCGGCCAGGGGCAGATTGAGCGTATTTTGAGCGGTAAGCCCGAAGAGCGGCGGGAGTTGTTTGACGAGGCGGCAGGGATTGTGAAATTTAAGCGCAGGAAGGCAACGGCGCAGAAGAAGTTAGAGGACGAGCGGCAAAATTTGGTGCGCGTCAACGACATTCTGTCAGAACTGGAGAAGCAGGTAGGGCCGTTGGAACGCCAGGCCCAAAAGGCAAAGCTTTACCTCAAAAAGAGGGAAGAGCTAAAAGAATATGATGTGAACATGTTCCTTCTGGATATGGAGCATATAGAAAGCCAACTGAAATCCCTGGCTGGGAAAATAAAGATTGTGGAGCAGGACTTGAAAGAGACAGACGGCTCCTACACAGGCATTAAGGCAGAGTATGCCCGGATGGAGCAGGACATGCAAAAGGCGGATGAGAGCCTGTCTTTGCTGCGGGAGGAGCTTGGGAATGTGGCTGTAAGGAAAGGGAAGCTAGAAGGGCAGGTCAACGTCTTAAAAGAGCAAATCCACGGAGCCAAGCAAAGCGAGGAGCATTTCAAGGCCAGGCTGGCGTCCATAGAGCGCGACCGAAAAGAGCGCGCCGTCCAGAAGGAAGCATTCCAGAAAGAAAAACTGGAATTGGACGGCCAGTTAAAGTCTATGGAAGAACAGAAAAGCCAGGTAATGGCAAGATACCAGGAAGTGCAAGAAGAGATTGCCCGCTGCAGCAGGAAAATTGAAGAGGGGAAAAGTGAGATTATTGAGCTTCTAAATAATAAAGCGTCCACAAAGGCAAGGCAGCAGCGGTATGACACCATGCAAGAACAGGTCAATATCCGTAAAGCCCAGTTAAATAAACGCCTGCTGGAGCAAAAAAGCGAGGAGGAAGAATTGCAGTCTGTGATAGCGGCTTGTGAAGGCAAATTTAAGCAGGCGCAAGAGGCTTACCAGAAGCTTGAGCAGGAAAGGCAGCGTTTGGAGCAAAAGGGAAAGGAATGGCAAGAGAAGCGGGCAAAGGCCTTAGAGCAGCAGGAGCAGGATACCTTGCGCTACCATAGGGGGAAATCCAGGCTTGAGTCTTTAATCAATATTGCCGAGCGGTATGACGGCTATGGGAATTCCATCCGCAGGGTGATGGAGAAGAAAGAAGAGGAGCCAGGGATTTTGGGCGTGGTGGCAGATTTAATCCAGGTAGAGAAGAAGTATGAGACTGCAATTGAGACAGCGTTAGGCGGGAGCATACAAAATATTGTGACCAGCGACGAAGCGACAGCCAAGAAAATGATTGGGTATTTAAAACAGAACCGTTTTGGGCGGGCAACGTTTTTGCCATTGACCAGCATTGGGAAAAAAGCGCCCGCCATCAACCAAGCTGCCTTAAAGGAGCCTGGCGTGATAGGGATTGGCAGTGATTTGGTGCAGGCGGAAAGCAAATTCCAGGCGTTGAAGCCATACCTTTTGGGCAGGACATATGTGGTGGACACCATTGACCATGCCATTGCGCTGGCAAGGAAATTCCAGTATAGCTTGCGGATTGTGACATTGGAAGGGGAATCTTTAAGCCCCGGCGGGTCCATGACAGGAGGCGCATTTAAAAATACCAGCAATTTGCTGGGGCGGAAACGGGAAATTGAAGACCTGCAAAAAGAGACAGATAAGCTTGCGGGCGTCCTGCAAAGCCATAAGGAACAGCTTAGCAGCATCCAGACGGCAAGGGAGAAGTTAAAAGACGGCCTAAGAAAGGTGCAGGAGGGGCTGCGGCAGGCGATGCTGCAGCAAAATACAGAAGAGATGAACCTGGAACGGGCAAAGGAGCAGAAAGCGGAGAATGACGGGCAATTTGCATCATTGCGGATGGAAAGCCAGGAAATTGAGCGCCAATTATTGGAAATCAACGAGAACCAGGCGCAGATAGCCGAAGAGATCCAAGCGGCAGGGCGCAGGGAGAAGGAAATTGAGGAAGAAACCAGTCAGTTCCAGCAGATTTTGGAAATGCAGACAAAGCTTGCAGGCGATAGCCAGGGCGAAGTGTCCAGGGTGCAGCTTGAGGAGGCGAACGTCCAGCAAAAGGCGGGGTTTGCCCAGGAGAATATTTCCAGGATTACGGCGGAACTTTGTAAGCTGGAGCAGGAAGTAAGGCAGGCGGAGCAAGAAAAGAACCAGTCTTTAGAAGATATCCAAAGGAAAATGCAGGAAATTCAGAAAATTACAGAAGAAGTAAGGCTGTCTGGGGAAACCCAGGGCAGGCTGGAAGGGCAGATTGCAGGCCAGCAGAAGCAACGGGAAGAAATGTCCGTAATGTATAAAGGGTTTTTCCAAAAGCAGGAGGAACTCTCAAAGCGCATCAATGACCTGGACAAAGAACTGTACCGGCTGAACAGCCAAAAGGAGAAATTGCACGAGTCCGCGGAGCATCAGGCTAACTATATGTGGGAAGAATATGAGCTGACGCTCCACAATGCAGCGGAGTTACGCCGGGAAGAATTCAATAACCCAACGGAGCTGAAAAAGCAAATCTCTGAAATTAAAGATGAGATACGTAAGCTGGGGGATGTCAATGTGAATGCCATTGAGGATTACCGTAATTTGTCAGAACGCTATGTTTTTATGAAAACCCAGCATGACGATATGGTAGAGGCGGAGAAAACGCTGTTAGGCATTATTGATGAATTGGATACTGGGATGCGCAGGCAGTTTATGGAGAAATTTGCCCAAATCCAAAAGGAATTTGACGGCGTGTTTAAGGAGCTGTTTGGCGGCGGGAAAGGCACGTTGGAATTGGTGGAGGATGAGGATATTTTAGAATGCGGCATCCGCATCATTGCCCAGCCCCCAGGCAAAAAGCTGCAGAATATGATGCAGCTATCCGGCGGGGAGAAATCCCTGACAGCCATTTCCCTGCTGTTTGCGATACAGAATTTAAAGCCTTCCCCGTTTTGCCTGTTGGATGAGATTGAGGCGGCATTGGACGACTCCAATGTAGGGAGGTTTGCAAAATACCTCCATAAGCTGACACAGCACACCCAGTTTATCGTAATCACCCACAGGCGTGGGACGATGGCGGCGGCAGACCGTTTGTATGGCATCACTATGCAGGAAAAAGGCGTTTCAACCCTAGTGTCGGTCAATTTAATCGAGGATGGGCTGACCGCTTAGTGTTATATATCTTTGGAAAGGAGCAAGAGGTATGGGCAGTGAAGGAAAAAAAGAAAAGAAAGGGTTTTTCAGCCGCTTGGTCAAGGGGCTTGCGAAAACCAGGGACAATATTGTATCTGGCATAGACTCTATTTTCAGCGGGTTTTCCAGTATTGATGAAGAATTTTATGAAGAGATTGAAGAAATTTTGGTGATGGGCGACCTTGGGATCCATGCGGCTACAGAGATTATAGAGAATTTAAAGGCAAAGGTAAAGGAGCAGCATATAAAAGAGCCTGCCCAATGCAAGGAGCTGCTGATTTCTAGCATCCAGGAGCAGATGGATGTGGGGGAGACGGCATATCAGTTTGAAAATGAGAAGTCGGTTGTCCTTGTGATTGGCGTGAACGGGGTGGGCAAAACCACGTCCGTTGGGAAATTGGCAGGGAAATTAAAAGGGCAGGGGAAAAAAGTGGTGCTTGCGGCAGCAGATACATTCCGCGCCGCCGCCGGGGAACAGCTTAGCGAGTGGGCAAACCGTGCTGGGGTGGACATGATTGGCGGCCAGGAAGGGGCGGACCCCGCGGCAGTGGTGTATGACGCAGTGGCGGCGGCCAGGGCAAGGAACGCGGACGTGTTGCTGTGCGATACAGCCGGGCGGCTCCATAATAAGAAAAACCTGATGGAGGAATTAAAGAAAATCCACAGGATTTTGGAAAAAGAGTATCCAGAGGCATTTCGGGAAACCTTGGTAGTGCTGGATGGGACCACCGGGCAGAACGCCCTTGCCCAGGCAAGGCAGTTTTCCGAGGTGGCGGATATTTCCGGGATTATCCTAACCAAAATGGATGGGACCGCCAAAGGCGGGATTGCGGTGGCAATCCAGTCGGAGCTGGGCATACCAGTAAAATATATTGGGGTAGGGGAAACCATTGAGGATTTGCAGAAATTTGATTCAGAGCAGTTTGTAAGGGCGCTGTTTTCTGGCAGTGAAGGCGCAGAGGAGGAAGAGAAAGATGTTGACCCTGGAGAGGTTTGAGGAAGCAAGCAAAATTGTAAAAGACGTGACATTAGAGACAAAGTTGGTATACAGTGATTTCCTAAGCGCGCAGACAAAGAACAAAGTATACCTGAAGCCGGAAAATATGCAGTTTACCGGGGCTTATAAGGTACGGGGGGCTTATTATAAAATCAGCACCCTGACAGATGAGGAGCGGGAGAAAGGGCTGATTACCGCTTCGGCAGGCAACCATGCCCAGGGCGTGGCATATGCGGCAAAATGTTACGGGGTGAAGGCGACGATTGTTATGCCAACCACCACGCCGTTGATTAAAGTGAACCGGACAAAAGGGTATGGCGCGCAAGTGATTCTGTATGGAGATGTGTATGACGAGTCCTGCCAAAAAGCATATGAGCTTGCCCAGGAGCATGGCTATACGTTTATCCATCCGTTTGACGACCTGGCGGTGGCTACCGGGCAGGGAACCATCGCAATGGAAATATTTAAGGAGCTTCCGCTGGTGGAATATATCCTGGTACCCATTGGGGGCGGCGGGCTTGCCACGGGGGTGTCTGTGCTTGCCAAGCTTTTAAACCCAAAAATCAAAGTAATTGGCGTGGAGCCAGCGGGGGCAAGCTGCATGCAGGCGTCCATAGAGGCTGGGAAAGTCACGACCCTGCCGGGGGTCAGCACCATTGCAGACGGCACGGCAGTCAAAACGCCAGGGGAAATGATTTTCCCGTATATCAGGGAGAACCTGGACGGCATTATAACCGTGGAGGACGATGAGCTGGTGGTGGCATTTTTGGATATGGTGGAGAACCACAAAATGGTAGTGGAGAATTCCGGGCTGCTGACGGTGGCTGCATTGCGCCATTTAGAGGTGGAAAATAAGCGTGTTGTGGCAATTTTAAGCGGCGGGAACATGGACGTCATCACAATGTCGTCCGTGGTGCAGCAAGGGCTGATTTTCCGGGACAGGATATTTACAGTGTCCGTCCTTCTGCCAGATAAGCCAGGCGAGCTGAGCAAGGTTGCGGATGCGATTGCAAAAGAGCAGGGGAATGTGATCAAATTGGAGCATAACCAGTTTGTGTCCACCAACCGGAATGCGGCCGTGGAGCTTCGCATCACAATGGAAGCTTTTGGCACAGAACATAAGGGGCAGATTATGGGGGCGCTGGAGCAAAGGGGTTACCAGCCAAAGTTAGTCAGGACCAGTTTATAATGCTATGCCCCGGCTGGCGTTTCTCTATGCGCCGCCGGGGCATAACGCCCCTTGTAGGGATAAATCTTTAGGCATGCCCTTGGTTTATATAATGTTTTTGGTCTTTTAATTCCCTGCCCACTAAAATCACAGACAATAAAAATGCGGCAAAATCGGCGATTGGCCCTGCAAATAGCACCCCCATGACCCCAAAACGGAGCGGAAACAAAAGGATAAGCGGGATCAGGAAAAAAATTTGCCTTGTCAATGCCAAAAGGGCGCCTATCACCATACAGACCATGGAATACCTGGGGCTGCCGTCTGCCCGAATCAAATTGCCCATGCCATTTGTGACAATTAAAAATGGCATCCCTGCTAAGGTAATGCCAGCATATTGCTGTGCAAAGGGCAGCACGTCTGTTGTGGCTCCAAACAGCCGCAAAAGCGGGCTTAACAGGAGTTCGCCTATGGCCAGATAAGCAAGCCCGCAAATTACCATTAAGATTATGCTGTTTCCCGCTGCCTTAGCTGCTGAACCTGCTTCCTTTTTCCCGAGGTAAAGAGAAAAACGGGAAGCGCTTCCAATCCCAATCAGCAGAGAAATAGCAAGGCAGATGGTGGAGAGTGGATAAGAGACATTTGTAGCGGCGTTCCCAAGGTACCCGACGCCTTGGCCTATAAACACCTGGTTCACGATATTATAAAGGGAACCCACCAAAGTTGCCGTAATGCTTGGGATGGCGAAGCCTTTTAATAGTTTTGGGATTTTTTCATACCCTAAGGGGTTGTCAGCCATGGAATTCTTCCTCCTTCCTCTCAATGCCAAGTTCTGCTGTAATATTTTTGCCTGCCTGCATAAGGAAACCTGTAAAAAGGTTTTTGTCTGTTTCGCTGATGCCCTGCAGCAAAAGCTCCTCGGTTTTTTCACAGACTGCCCGTATTTCCGAAATTGCAGACAATGCGCGGTCAGTGGGGTATAGCTTCCAAGTCCTTTTGTCTTTGTCATAAGGTGAGCGGGTGAGCATGCCTTGTTTTTCCAGTGCAGCAATGGTTCGCACAATATTGCTTGGGTGGATATAAAACATGTCCATCAATGAATCCTGCAAAATTCCTGGGGAATCACATAGTTTAATTAAAAACATATATTGGCTGCTGTTGATTCCAAAAGGCGCAAGCTGCCTGTCCAAATAAATTTTGTGAAATCGGTCTGCGACCGAAAGCCATTTTAATAATTTCATAGATAACGTACCTCCAATCTGGAATATTATATCTAAAAATGCGTGCGCACGCAAATAGTTTTTATAAAAAAATACTTGATATACAAGGTTTAAGAAATGACTTAAATACGCGTATTTGAGCAGTTTTTTATATCTGATTGTTGTAATTGTGTTGCAAATTGAATATTGGCATGAGAAAAGACTATCAGCAGTTGCCAGCAGTCTTTTTTGATTGTATATAATTACGATAAAAAAAAAGAATGCGCACAGCGCATTCTCCGCGCGCGAGCGGATTGCGTAGCAATAAATTCCCTCTCCGCGAGCTGCGCATAATTTTTTTATCTTACAGGAAATTTATATACTTTAACACCTCACAGTAACACGGTATTTCCTATAAGATAAAAAAGGCGAAAGCCAGAAAGTCCGATGTTTGTAAAAAAAGAGATTCTACCACGCCGCAATTTCAAAAAGAAGTTGAGAAGGCAAGAAATGATTTGATGATTCTTTGATGAAGCTAAGAGCCATTGAAACGGCAAAAGTAGCGACTATTACCAGTGGAACAAAAAGCATGATGGCTGTTTTGGACTGTTTGAAAGATAGGGCAGCGCCTTCGGATGAGTATACGGTTTTGGCACAGCATAATGGCGGTAAATCGTATTGGCTTGCTAATATGTTGCATACATCAATGCCAGATATACAAGATGAAATGCTTTCCATACTGGCAGAAAAAGGCTTGAACGAAATTTGGAAAAACCGGAAAACAAAAAGAATGTTGTCCTATAGGGAAATATGTGTTATATTGTCGATATGGGAAAACCATAGAGCCAGGCGGCTTTACCCCTCTTATTTTTCGGAGGGTTCAAAGTAGCCCTCCAGACGAAAGAAAGGAGGGCGATTCAATGTACGTTACATATCAGGATTTGATTGATACCAGATAAGGATAAAAATAGATATGTATGGGCAGGAGCATAGATTTTCTCCTGCCACGCCTATATTTAGGCGGTTTGACGTTTGGTACGTTTTCCGTATTCCCGTTCCATTTCCCGCATTTCTTCATCCGTTGGAATATCTACAATCCCGACATAGGAATAGTAGATGTCAATATCCTGTGTCCGTTTCCCGTCTTTTTTCTGGCATTCATGGACTACGATTTTATCCACAAAGGTATTTAAGATTTCGGGCGTTAGCTCGTCAATGTGGGTATATTTTTTGGTGACGGCTATCAGCTTGGAAACATTGGTTGCTTCTGTGTCTGCATCGTTGACTTCGACTTTCAAGGCATCGATTTCCTGTTTTAGCTGTTCCTGCTCGGCTTCATAACCATCTGACAGCTTGTAAAAGCGTTCGTCATTCAGCTTTCCATTGACATTATCCTCATAGATTTTTCGGAACAGACGGTCAAGCTCTTCCATGCGCTTTTCGTCCTTTTCAATCTGTTTCTGCTTTGCGGATAATTCGTATCGGCGTTCCGCAAGGGTAGTGTCAATCTGTTGTCGGATAAATACCCTTTCAAACTGCTGTAAATAGGACAAAAAATGCTGAAGCTGCTTTAAAACCAATTGGTATAAAACATCCTCTCTGATATAATGCTGTGTACAGACGCCGCTCCTGCTGTTTCCCTTATATTTGGAACAACGGAAGTACAAGTAACTCTTTGAGGCACGCAAGCTTAATTTTGTGCCACAATCGGCGCATTCCAATAATCCTGTAAAAATGCTTGTTGCGCCGTTTTTTGTCGGTCTGCGTTTATTTGCCCGTATCATCTGCACTTTGTCCCATAATTCCCTGTCAATAATAGGGGTGTGGGCATTTTCGATATATGTCCGCATTTCTTTTGCGGTAGGGATACGCTTTTTGCTCTTGAAGCCTAAACGGGTAGATTTAAAATTTTCTGTAACACCGATATATGCCACATTTTCAAGAATTAACGCTACCGTGGTGGATTCCCAATTATATGGGTTTCCTGACACGATTGCCGCTTCCAATCCTTTTGAAGCCTTATATGCGGATGGGGTTAATACTTTATCTTCCCAAAGTATATCAGCAATGGCAGACATTCCCTTTCCCTGCATACAGAGTGAAAATATCCTGCGGACAACCGCCGCCGCTTCCTCGTCCACAAGCCAGCGGGTTTTGTCATCTGGATTCCGTAAATACCCATATGGTGGCGGTCCCAGATGTTCTCCCGCAAGCCCTTTCGCTTTCTTGACTTCCTTTACCTTTTTGCTCGTGCTTTTTGGATACCATTCGTTAAAAAGGTTGGTAAAGGCGGCAAATTCGTTGCTCTCAAGGCTGCCCGTGTCCACGTTGTCCATGATGGCAATGAACCTCACGCCCGCTTCGGGGTAGATGATTTCGGAGTAAGAGCCGACTTCAATATAGTTCCTGCCGAAGCGTGATAAGTCTTTGACGATGACCGTTTTTACAAGCCCTTTTTCAATGTCCGCCGACATTTCCTTAAAGCTTGGGCGGTCGAAATTCGTACCCGTATAGCCGTCGTCCACGTAGAATTTCGGGTTAGGGAAACCGTGTTCTTTGGCGTATTTCATCAGATATTCTTTCTGGTTTACAATGCTGTTGCTTTCGCCTTCCCGTCCGTCATCTTGGCTTAATCTACAATACAATGCAGTAAATTCTTCCTGCTGTCTTTTCGTAAAGCTCTCCTTCCCGACAGCAGACACGGTA
>CAJUDE010000044.1 GCA_910585295.1 uncultured Lachnospiraceae bacterium
CGCAGGAACGCTTTGAAAGGCTCATAGAGGGCATGAAACAGGCACAGGGCATAACGGAACGTCTAAAGGCAGAAGACGCCTTAGAATGGACAGGGCGACTAGGTAACATAAGGGCTTGTGCGAGGGAGATTGTGAATGAGGAAATAATTTTCGTATAGGTAAACGAAGCGGCAGAGCGTAAAAGCCCTGTCGTTTTTCTTCGGGAAAGTTTTATATAAATGATATAAAATCTCTGTATATAGGAGATTTATTTTATGTAAGATACAAAAGTTTATATTTGTACAGTTACAGTTGATGTGGTTTCTAAGGCAAATTATAATATTAGATGGACGGTAGGCAAAGCATTTAAAGTAAAAAATTGGGGAATGAACAGAAAAAACTATTGAAAAAAGTAAAATTAATTGTAACGAATCGCACTTGAAAAGAACTAACAATATGAGGTGCTGATATGGATAAAGAAAAAATTGATGAAATATATCGTGAAAACGCTGCAATGATATATAAATATCTATGTGGCTTAACGCAGGACAGCGGACTTGCCGAGGAACTGACGCAGGAAACATTCTTTCAAGCAATTAAAGGAATTGACAAGTTTAGGGGAGATTGTAAAATTTCCGTCTGGCTATGCGGAATTGCCAAAAAATTATGGTACAAAGAACTTGAAAAAGGAAGCAGGCATAAAACCGCCCCACTGGACGATACGATACCTTCCACAGAAAATGTTGAAAGTAAAAGTCTTAACAATATAGAAAAAGTAGAAATTTTCCGCCTAATGCACAACCTTGATGATGTAACAAGAGAAGTCATGTATTTACGATTGGCAGGAGGATTACAATTTTCTGAAATTGCGGCTATTTTGGGAAAAACGGAAAACTGGGCGAGGGTAACATATTACCGGGGAAAACAGAAAATAATGAAAGGAATGAAAGAATGGAACTAAGGGAAAAAGAATTAGCTTGTGAGATTGTCAGAGATTTACTTCCTCTCTATGTTGATGGAATGGTGAGTGATGTTTCTAAAAAGAGCATTGATAACCATTTAGAGCATTGTGCAGAATGTAGTGAGATATATCGCGATATGGCTTGCCATTTGGAAATGGAAACGCCGCCGACAGAAATTTCAGATGTAAAAAGATTTTTGAATAAAACAAAGAAAATGTATCTGCTATATGGCTTAGGCTGTCTTAGCTTTATGGCAATACTGATCTGTCTGATTGTGGATTTGGCGGTAAACAAAGGAATTACATGGTCTTTGATTGTCGGAAGTTCCTGCCTGTTTGCGGACGCTTTTATATATGCTCTTTCAACCTGCAAAAAGAATAAAGTCTGTATTGCAATGGCAGTTATAAGCATTGGGGTGTTTGTCCTGCTTTCTGTCATACAGATTACCCGATATTATCTGATTGGAACAGGGACATTTTGGCTTTTCCGTTATGGTGTACCTATCCTGCTGTTATGGCTTTTTGCCCTCTGGCTTCCAGTGCTTGCAAAAACATTTCTAAAATGGAATATTTGGGACTGCATAGCATTGTTTCTATTCTTGGTAATCGCAGGAAACTATATCACAAAACTAATTACGGGAGATTATATGTGGGAAGATGTGCTCCATATGCAAGGATTTATAGGCAATGCTCTTGGAGAAGTAATTGGAATAATAGTATTTGGAATTATTGGGAGGATTGAAAAATGGAGAAAATAATCAGCGTAAAAAATCTAAAAAAAGCATATAAAAAGGAAACTGCCGTTCAGAATGTATGCTTTGCGCTTGCACCAGGAAATATCATGGGACTATTGGGGACAAACGGGGCGGGCAAAACTACGACATTAAAGATGATTACAAATTTGTGTTCTAAAGATAATGGGAAAATCGTCATAGACAACGTATCCTTAGACGAAAATCCCGGACTGGCATTGTCAAAGGTTGGGGCGGCACTTGACACCCCTAGTTTTTATCAAGAACTGACTGCAAGAGAAAATATAGAATGTTTTGCACATCTATATGGAAATATCCCAAACGGGCAAGTTATGGAATTGCTTGATTATGTCGGACTTAAGAACCAGGCTGAAAAGAAGGTGAAAAAGTTTTCTCTTGGAATGAAACAAAGACTGGCATTGGCAAGGGCTATGTTAGGACAGCCAAAACTGATTATTTTAGACGAGCCGGCAAACGGATTAGACCCGCAGGGACAAATTAACCTATACCGTCTGATTTGCGACATGGCGAAAGAACGAAACACAACCTTTATCGTTTCATCACACCAACTGCATGATATGGAAAAATTTTGTACGGATATTTTAATTTTGGATAAGGGAAAAAGTATCTTGCAGGGAAAAACGGAAAACATTTTATCCGAAACAACAAATATTGTGGACTGCATACTGGAAGAAACAAACGCTGCCTGGAGAGTCCTCTCCAGGTGTAATGGAATTAGTTTGGTTTCACAGAAAGGAAATCAGTTTACAATCAGACTTGAAAATATCTGTTTTGATGAATTTGTTAAAAACCTTGTAGCAAACCATTTGCATATTTACTATCTTTCCATGCGGAAACGCTCATTGCAGGATCTTTTTCTAAAACTGACAGGGGGAGCAGAGCCATGTATCCATTAACAAGATTTTATGCAAGAAAACTATACAGACAAAAATTGATTTACATTTTTTTTGCCTGCTTTTTTACAGCTTCTTTCTTTTACGCTTTTCTTATTTCAACACCGCAAATGGAAGAAATGCTGAATATCAATATTGGAATTGTTGGGAGAAAAAATTTCCCCGAATTTATGATGCGGTTTTATGTCGGGACAGTGGGTATTCTGTTTAATGTATTTCTGCTGACACTGTTTATTTGTGAGGAAGATAGGAACAAAATGCTTTATCAGCCTTTATTGCATGGGGAAAACCGCAGCGGAATGATACGGTCAAAAATCTATGTATCTGTCAGCATGTCAATGATTTTGGTTTTGCTGGTGGCCCTTATCAATTACATAACAGCCTTTATGCGTTGGGGCTATGAAATCTTTGAACAGGAAGCCTTTATCAGAACCATTATAAAATATCTGTTATCGGGTATCTATATGTCAGTTATAACGCTTGGGATAGTTTTACTTTGTATTTGTACCCGCAACGCATGGAAAACAATATTTTTTGTGATTATTTATTTATTGGCTGACCAATTTATATACAGTTCCAATATTGCTTTATTACAAAAAATATGGGTTGGATATTACCTTAATCTTTGGACTTTTGCATACGAGTATCAGAAAATACCATTTAGCGAACTGATTATAGGAATATCCATTATGATACTGTACGGAATTGCTTTTTTTCAAATATCCCTATACAGAACAAAAAAAATAGATTTTTGAGAGAGGTAAAAAATGATTATAAGATTATTAAATATACAATTTGAAAGACTGAAAAGGCAAAAGATAGTATACTTATTTTTTGTCGTAATGGCAGTGATTATCATTTCCAATGCGCTTCAAGAAGATAATGGCATGGGATATTATGCAGGCGGTAAATTTCCAACAATGTGTATGCAGTCCTATATTGATATTGTCGGTACACTATTCCTTAGTTTTATCAGCGCAGTATTGATTTGCGGGGAAAAGGCAAGCGGTATGTTTCGGCAGCCTTTGCTGAATGGCGTTTCCAAGAAACAGCTTTTAATTGCAAAAACTGTCAGTATTCTGGCAGTTGCGCTGATGTGTTTTTTGTTTGTGGTAATCGTCAGCATTGTAACAGGTTTCTTTTTATGGGGCAGCCATATCTTCGATTATGCACAGGAATATTTGTTGCAAATGTTGTTATTAGCTTTTCCGCAGATAACAATGGTTCTGTTTTTAGTGCTTTTATCCTTGTCTATGCCAAATATATCCAGTATGATGTGCGCTTCCCTGATAATTTTATTAGTCAATAATTTATTTAGCCAGTTTTTTGGAGATTACATATCGCTTATTGATTTCATGTATTATCTATATGCTTTTTCTGGATATAACGGAATTGGATTAACAGGAAAAATGATTGTATTAGGCGTCATTGTAAATATCGTAACAGGAATTATTCTTGTTTATGGAATTGGCAGATGCGTAAATAGTATGATAATGTGAAAATACATTACACTTTGAAAGTGGGCGATAATATTATGAAAATACTGTTGCTGACATTTGATGAACATGAAGAAAAAGCGATTGACAAAATCTTAGCAACAATCTCTGACTGCGTATCACTTGAAGCTGTTCAGGCTATTCCAGTCCCTGCTTCGGGAATGCCTTTTCCGGGACTGGAAATAAGGCTACACCAACGCCGGGTATTAAAAGACAGGGCGGATATATACCTCACGCGTTTGGAATACGGCGCACTTTGCTACCTTGCCGCCAGTCTGGGGCGGGTATTTACAAAGGCGCAAATCTTTGAATCCGTGTGGAGCATGGACAGCGAAAGCTGCCAGCTAAGCGTTGCCGGCGTGATATGCAATCTGCGGAAAAAGATAGAGCCGGACAGTAAAAATCCCACCTACATAAAGACCGTTTTAGGCATAGGCTACAAGTTTGCTTCCGGGGAATGACAACCGAATAACCGCCGTCATTTTGACAGACAGAAAGCAGGAAATCAGAAAAGGTTTCCTGTTTTTTTGCGCCAAAAAACGTGCTGTTTTTCATTTTTGCCGAAAAGTTTTATCAAAAAGTTTCCCTAAACTTTGCCATATTTGCATTTTTCTGCATAGTCCAGAGCCGCGCTTGTATTGATGGCTGCCCTGAACAAATTTTGTCTTATGGAATAATTAAAAGAAAGGAAAACGGCAATGGCAAATGAGAAGAAGATTGGTTGTGTGATTTTAGGTTTGTTAAGCCATGAAGGACTTACGGGATATGAAATAAAAAAAGAATGGACACAACACTAAAATATTTTTCGAGTGCAAGCTATAGAAGTATATACCCTGCATTGAGTGATCTAATGGAATTACAGGCGAAAAAAGAAAAAGCACAAGGAGAACTCAATTCCATATTGAAAATTTTGATTGTAACTTTCAGCTCATTTTTTGTGCTTAATATAGTTTTGAATTATTTCTTCCCAGAAATAAACTTTAACAATCTGTTGGGTAGAACAATATATCGTCACAGAGCCAGACGCATCGGCTCTGTGATGACTGTTATTTGTAGATTTTTGACTTCAATCAAAGTTTCATGTTTACATTTGGGACAGTATAGCGGATAATTCTTCAAAACCGTATCTTGTCTGAATCTATCATGGGTTTTACTGCCATAAACAGGAGAATATATCCATTCAATTTTACACATTTAACTTTTTCTCCTATAATAAAAATACTCATTCTGTATCTGTTCAAACAAATCCTTCTTTTTCAAACCATTCTTTTTGGCTTGAGGATAAAAAAAGAAAAAGACGCTTGTATTTTCCAAAGAAACCTTGACCAATTTGGAGAAATAAATAAGTCTTTTCCCCCATCTAATGCGGTAATATTACAGGCTAATTCTTTGAAAGCCCTTCCTATATTTTTATTTGGCCCATGCCCTAAAGGAATATTCTTAACAAAGGGAAGCATTTCGCCAGCTCAAATACCAATTCCCTGCCCCAATGTTAGTCCCATTGCATTGCACCAATGTTTCATCTGGTCTAAGGCTATATTATTTTGCCATCCTTCATAAAAACCATTATTTATAATGCAATATATTATTTTTTCCTAAATAACTGTTTTTGCTTTTCTAATTCAATAAGGAACCTTAGCATATGAGAGGGGATGCTGTCCACATAAAGTGGAAATGCAAAAATAAGCGTGTCACAACCCCCCCCAATTTCTGCAAATTGAATTTTATCCCAATTAGCCCTATTGATATTATGTATCGAAACTGTGTTTTCGCTTATAAACGGAATAAGATATTCAATCATCAGTTCAGTTGTGCTTTTTCCTGGTTTAGGGCTTCCGTTAATAATACTAATATTCATAGAATATTTACCTCCTCTGAAAGTTGAATTATGGATTCAAAAAATGAAACAGAATAATCGGCTGCAGAAAAATTAATGCTATTGGCGCTAACTAACTTTTTTGCAGTAGACATTTCCGCTAAAGTAATATTTTCACCATAAAAATAAGAAATAAATTTAAAATTGTTTTTATATCTTTTCTGATGATGCGTTTCGTTATTCCATATTTTGAAAAAAGGAAGCAAGTAAGAAATACTGCGGTCTAAAATATTTTTTACGAACGGGCTATATCCACCATAGAAACATTCACTGACAACTATAATGTTATCAGCCCTTGAAAAAATTTCCCCAAGATTTTCATAGCCATCTTTTATTACACATTTTCCAGGTGTCTTTATCCAACATCCAAAACATCCAATGCAATTCTTAATAAATCCCATATCTGATATAATATAATTATTTTCACTGATATTATGGAATACCCTTTCAAATTCTTGATTGTTTATGTCATGTATTAAAATATTCATTAACTATTTTCCTTTCGTGGTTATACATATGGAATTGAAATAGATTTAATGATTTCCTCTATCCTCATTTCCCAGCTATCATCATATTCAACTGGTGTTAGTATATAAATGTGGACAGGAAAGGTTGAACAACCTATACTATCAAATGAAAGAGCAAAGGAGATGAAGGGCATGGCGAAAAATCAAAAATCTTATACTCCAGAATTTAAACAGCAGGCCGTGGGTCTGTATAATGGCAGAGGAACTTCGTATCCACAACTGGAACGTGAATATGGCGTAAACCAGAGTGCGGTTAGCGGCTGGGTAAAGCAGCTCCCCCCTACCAAGGTATCATAGGAGGAAACGGCCACCCTCAAGGAGCATAAGGCTCTCCAGAAAGGAAGGCCGCAGGGCAATAATTGAATACATAGAGGGCTGGTATAACCGAAAAAGAATACACAGTGCGATTGGTTACATAACACCACAGCAGAAGGAGGATGAGGGACTTAAAAAGGCAGCATAATCTTTCGATTTTTGTCCAAAGTATTGACATAGATCCATTATCAACTATGTATCCAACCCGCAAAAGACAGATAACGGCAGGCTTGTCACCGGCTTTGCGTGTGACAGACAGGTAGCCGACGCCGAGTTTCTGCTGGCGAAACGGGAGTGCATTTCCGCTACCGGACGGGTACGCGGCACGGACGATGTACTGGCCTACCATGTCCGGCAGTCCCGCGAGGAAATGCGGGAACTGCTGGCCGCAAAGGCCAATATGGACCGGCTGATGGGTACGGGGAGGAACGCCAGGATGACCGGGAAAAGGAGCATGGGCAGAACCGCTGATGCGCCCGTTTTTTCGTATTTTCTCACCGCCGCAGGAAGGTGAAAAGCGTTCCGCAGGAACGCGCAGCCACAGAATGAAGTTCTGTGTTCAAAGGGGCTTGGGAATCCCCAATAAGCAGCGCAGGAGCCGAATGGCTATCCTGGGGCATTGCTTGCCACGGTTATCCT
Organism: uncultured Lachnospiraceae bacterium; assembly: GCA_910585295.1. Classification (GTDB taxonomy): domain Bacteria; phylum Bacillota; class Clostridia; order Lachnospirales; family Lachnospiraceae; genus Petralouisia. The sequence continues at coordinate 7,460 of CAJUDE010000044.1, forward strand.
GGAACGGGATAACCTTCTTTTTCAAGAAAAAGAACAAAGCCGGTGAGGGAATTGTTAAATTCACCCACCGGCTCAATTCATTTCAAATTTCTCGGATAGTTCGGTTAGTCCTTTCGTGGTTTCCTGCGTATGGTGCAAGAGAGTTTCACGCATTTCTGACGGGCAGCTGCAATACGGCATCTTCATCTGACTGGCTCCCTAATCTTCCGGGGAAACATCTGGATTGATTAAAGAATCCAGAGAAATCGGCAGCACCTTTGCCAGTGCCTTCAAAATCAAAAAAGACGGATCCATCTGCCCTTTCTCAATGCTGGCAATCTGCTTTACGGATACATCTCAAATCAAAAAGCTCCTGCTGTGTCAAGTCTTTTCTTTTTCGGGCTTCTCGCAGCTTTTGTCCTAAAGCGGCCAAATCCATCCATCGGCATAATCCTTCACCTAAATAACATTGTATCGTTCCGATTTCTTTCTCGGAATAACCTTATTGTGCCGGTTGAAAGGTGTGATTATACCGATTCTTTGATGAGATATAAGTGTTATCCTTGTATTGCTAACCAAATCAAATTATAATATAGATGGATAATTTTGTGAAAAAATTTGTCCTCTGTAACATTTGAGAGACATTTGTCTGTTATATATCTGCGATTAGCGGACAGACAGCTTCGCTAACGACTGTTCCTTTATCTTTGAGGAAGCCTTTGGGAAACTCTGGAAAAGGTGATGGGGGCGGACCTGGGGACAGAAGCCCTATAAGTTTCTGGACGAGGATGCTAACGATATAATGCAGCTTGACCAAGCATTGGGACAGAAACCCTATAAGTTTCTGGACGAGGATGCCTATGAGGAACTAATTGAGACTCAGATGGAGACAGATATGGTATTCAATATTGCTTGCAATGCTGTGCAAGCTTTGATTTATCGGGGGCTTTCCTCTTTTTTGGGGCATTTTAGAGTACGGCCTACTTTAGGTTTTGACATTTGCAGGTTCTTATTTGAGGTTGAAGTCTGCTTGCATCGGTGGTATACTTTGTCCATAGCGATTCAATAATTTTATTCCCGCGGGCAATGAGCCAAGCAGCCGCGCTTGCGCGGATATTTGGCGAATGCCGCGGGGGTCAAATACCCCGCCCCTTGGGGTGGGAAGAACAAGCTAGGCCATGCCCCGTAGCTTGCTGCGGGATATTTGACTTATGGAGTGGAGGAACTCAGATGGAACTGCAATTTTCAAAAGGGAAAATAATTGGGCATATTGTCGCCTATGTTTTACTGTTTCTTGCAGGTGACTTGCTTAACAGCCTGGTATTTGATTTGATTTTCTCAATAGTTGAATTGCCAATACGGGGTTTATATTCTGTTTTACGGATGTTGGGGTGTTTCATATTTACTTATTTATTATTTTGGCTATACACGATAAAGATTCTCCGCCTCAAAATGGAGAGTTTTAGAATTACCTTATCAATTAAAAAATGGGCCTTTTTATATGCCGTTATCCTCCCGTTTTTTGTGGTTATTTGCTATTTCATAATAGGAGACTCGACAATGACGGCTTTAAATACAGGGGAGATAATTGTAGCGGTCATCTATTCCGCCATTGCAGCTTTGAAAGCAGGTGTTTTGGAAGAGATGCTGTTTCGTGGATATATTCTAAAATTTCTTGAACTAAAGTGGGGGAAAGTTGTTGCTGTTTTGCTTCCGTCCTTTTTGTTCAGCTTGATGCATATTCCCTCGATGGATGAGTTTAGCGTTGCAGGTATCTCGCTGCTAGTGATCAGTGGAACATTGGTAGGCATCATGTTTTCTCTTATCACATATAAGGGGAACTCCATAAGCAACAGCAGCTTGCTTCATGCAGTATGGAATTTTGTTTTTGTGACTGACATGATACATATCACAACTGCACAGGGCATTTATGGAGAGCCTGTTTTTTCAATTATCATCCCCTCAGATCATGTGTTGGTAACTGGAGCTGGATTTGGAGTAGAAGCTTCAATAATTGCCGTCATCGGGTATTTATTTGTCTGCGGAGCCATTATTCTACGGAAAAAGCGATGAGTTTTACTTCTAGCTTATTTGGGAATTTTCCGTTGGAGGGAATGTATGGGCTGGTCAGACACACAGCGGGCTGAGATACAGTATTTCTGCGCCAGTACCCACAGCCGGACGCCAAGGCTCCTCTGCGGTTGTACCCTCAAGCTCCAGCTCGGTTTTATCCTTACCATCTTCGCCAGCTATTAGATTACAGAATTACAGATTGCGGATATTAAAGCGTTTTACAAGCTGCTCAATACGCCCCATTTCGGACCAGAGTAGCTGCGGCCCCTCCCGCATCGCCAAGGATCTGGAACAGTTGGACGGGGATTGCCATTACCAGATCCGCGTCCGCTGTCTGGGGGAGGCTCGCTATCAAATCGCCGAGGTCAGCCCCCCGCTATATAAGCGATTATCGAAACGAGCTAACTACGGCTATGAAAGGAAAATAAGGAAGGTGAAACCATGAGATTTTTAGTAGTTGAGGATGACCGCCTTTTAAACAACACCCTTTGCTGCAATCTTTCGGCGGCTGGCTACACAGTGGACGCTGCCCTTGCGGGGGAACCAGTTATCTTCACTCCGATGGAATACCGTTTGCTAAAGGTACTGGTAAGAAATCCGCAAACTGTTTTGAGGCGGCGGCGCTGGGCGGTATTCTGCTGAACGCGGAAAGGAAACATATTCATGTCAGCGTAGATTGTCCAGAAAACGTTCAAAGCTGAGAGTTCTATGTGAAAATCGACATAACCGACAGCGGCAAAGGAATTTCGGAGAGCAGGCAGGGGATGATCTTCAAACGCTTCTACCGGGAGGAAGAAGTACGCGATGTTGAGGGCATCGGCATAGGATTGTACTTTGTCCGCGAGATTGTCACCATGCAGGGAGGATATATCAAGGTGGCTTCGTCAGCAGGCAGCGGCTCCACATTTTCCGTGTTTCTGCCGCGTGGATAGAATTTTCAAGAAAATCCGCGGCTCGTGATATTTCTGTGACAATTGGCTGTTATGATAGCGGCATCACAGGCAATTTTGAATTTGTATGGAGACGTTATGGTTCAACAATATAAAAATTTGAAAGGAGGGGCTATGATGAGCGAGAAACGGTATCAGATTTCCCCCATCGAACTGGTTCGGTGGGCGGAACCGCTGTTCGGCTTTGGAGAGGGGAAAGCGACAGGATTTTCTGAGAAGACGATATCCTCCTATGAGGCGGCAGCAGGCATCAGGCTTCCCGCCGCCCTGCGGGAATATTATCTCGCCTGCGGCAAGGCCAGCCTGAACTGCGCGCTGCATGAGATATTCGTCCCGGACATAAAGGCCAAACGTTTTGAGAAGCGCCTGACCTTCTCTTACGATCATATTGATGAGGACTTGGAGTCTTTCAGCAAACCGGGAGAAGAGGACTATGAGGAGCTGGCGAAGCTGCGCGCCCTGCCGCGGGAACGGTGGGGCGAGGTTACAGGCAACTACCTGCTGTTCTGGTGCGAAAATCAGGGCTGTTGGTACGCAGGCATCAAAGCGGAGGATTTGACCCAGCCCAACCCAGCGGTGTACTACAACGACCAGGACGATGTGTACAGCTGGGCTCCATTTTCCGATTCCGTCCAGTCTTTCCTCCTGACCATCATGCTTGAAAATCTGGAGGAAGAGGCCAATCCGGACGAGATGGAGGACTCTGCCGAAATACAAAAGATCCTGTCTGAGGGCAATGTGGACTTCCAGCGTCTGTGTGAGCCTTACCCCTTCCCTGGCGGGCGCTTTGCCCACACTTGTTTGGATACAGACACAAACACCTTGTATGTCTATGGAGAGCAGGCAGAGAACCGTCCTGCATATTTAAAGATTATTCAGGCCGAATAAAAATTTGAATTGACTGCGTTAATCGTTCCAATTTGCAGATTGAGGGCGTGAAACAATATGGGTCGATTTTCAAAAAAGCTAATGATGTTTCATTTGGAGGGAATGGTATGACGCCCAATGATATTCTTTCCTATTGTCTTTCTAACTTAAAAGATGTTGTGCTGGTAGAGAGCTGGGGAGAAAGAGGTATTTTTTATAACCCTAACGGAGTTCTAAAACGGGGAGTATATGTCTTAACTGTGAAAGAAAAAGATGGCGATAATGATAAAAGCTCTATGCTGAACCGTAATAACGTATATCGTGTAAATGTTGGTTTAAGAAAACAGACATTTATTAAAATATTCGGATATATTCCTGAACGTCCGTCTGCCGGAAAAATTGTAAAAATGGATTATGACTTTACTGCGTTAGATATCATTATTCCACACCCTGTTTACGCATGGATGGGCTGGGTATGCGTCTTAAACCCCTCTGATAAAACTTTTGAGGCTTTCAAGATGATGATACAGGAATCTTATGATTTTGCAAAAGAAAAGTTTATCAAAAGAAAAAGGTGACTTAAACGACGCATTTCCAGAAGATACCGGAAATGTGTATGGAAGGAGAGAAAAAATCATGCTGGAATTTGCCCCAAATACTTATATGCTGGAATATCAGGACGGCGCCTACCTCTGCAACGGAACGAAACGAGTAGAAGCGCCGCTGAATTTGGGGACCCTTGAGGAGGCTGTCAGGCAATGCCCGAAACTACAGGCAGTCTCCCTGGATGACGCCCCGTTTGGGGATGAGTGCTTTTCCATTCTGGCACGGATTCCCAAGCTGAACATGCTGGCTCTGCTGCGGGGCAGGCAGATTGCCGGACATGGGCTGGAACTGTTAAAAGACCTTCCGCTCAAAGATTTGTTTTTGCAGCGGACCGCCCTGGATGATGAGGGACTGGCCCAGGCTGCGCAGATTAAAAAACTGGAGCATATTTGCATAGCTGCTTGCCATCAGGTAACCTCTGAGGGACTGCTGGCAATTTCCTGGAGGGATAAGCTGCGGGTCAGCGATGGCGACATGCATGATGAAGAGGGGCAGGCAGGGCTGTTTACAGAGGCGGAACGCAAGGCTTATCAGGATGCCCGTACCTACAAAACCATGAAAAATAGGGTTTCGCTGGACAGTCCCGAACTACAGGCTCCTGTCCATGCGCTGCAGGAATTCTTTGGCGGCATGAACCGTTGGGAGCGGATGGCAGAACAAAAAGGTTACGGCAGCCAGGAGGATATTGATGCGCTGTTTGCCAGACAGGTGAGTTGGACTCCCCGTCCTGGCTGGCGTCCTGTCCATCTTTGCTGGAAACGCGGCGGGACTTATGCAGGCTATCATCTGGTTGCCGGCGAGCGGGTCACAAAAAGCAAATTTTGGCTTTATGCAGAACAGGGAATTTTCTATTATCGTTATTTAATGCGTCTGGTTGACGGTAAATGGATGGTTGATAACGCCCAGCAGTGCCGGGAGGGGCGCTGGTCTTTCTGCGGGCTGTAATTTGTACTGAACAAAAAGGATGGTGCAACCCATGGGCATTTTGCAGACGGCTGACCTCAAAAAATACTACGGCGCAGAGCTGAACACCATAAAGGCGCTGAGTGGAATTGTCCAGCTTGCCGGCCGAATGCTCCGCACCGAGGACGGCAGGATTTCCGAGTAAAAGGGGTGTTGGCGATGAATGGCATTTTGTTTGGTAACAACAATAAGGCTATTATAGCGAAGCTGGCAAGCAGGAACTTGAAAGCAGACAAATCCAGAAATTTGTTTATCATGATTACGATTGCATTTGCAACCTGTCTTATTATGGCAACAATATTGTACTTTTTGGAAGTCAAAGAGCTTCCCGCAACAGCGCTGAAGGGATGTATCAGGGAATATAAGTATTCTTGACGATGGAACGGCCCACACGATTCAAAATGACAACCGAGTTTCATCTGGGTTCAGCTATTTAATGGGAATGATCGATTATGGAGAATATAAAGTTGCTGTACGCTCCATGGACGAAAATCTCATCCAGTTGGCAAAATACCCAGCTATAAACGGCAGGCTGCCGGAAACTGAAAACGAGGTAGCTATAACGCAAGCGTTTTTGGATAGAAAAGGTATGTCCATTGAGATAGGCGATACAATTCAGTTGGGTTTAACCGGTGGCGGGCAGAACTATACAGTGTGCGGTATATTGCCTGTTACAAATTCAAACTATGCGATTTATGTAACCCCTGCTTTTGTCAAGAAAGCCGCTGAAAACCCTTTGCATATCGCATATATCCATGCGAAAGGAACGGATGCCCTGTCAGAAGAAGGTCTTAAAAATTATATACGAAGTTTAGCCGGAGAATGGGGAGTTGAATTAAGAGATGTTGAGTTTTCTGATTACTATTTTTCCCTTATATTACAGAGAAGTTTTGAGTATATGGCAATTATCGCATTCGTTATTGTGATTGTAACTTTGGCGTGTGCGCTGGTAATATATAGCTTGTTCTTTGTTTCGACCATACGAAAAACAAATGAATACGGAAAATTACGAATGATTGGCGCTACTGGCCGTCAAGTCAGGCGAATTGTTATAAAAGAAGAACGCAGATTAGCAGTTAACACCATTCCCATAGGGCTTATAGCTGGAATGGCGGCTGGCTATATACTCGTTCCGGACGGATGGAATATAGCTTCGGTATTGACCGTTGGTGTCTTTGTTGCGGCTCTCATGTATTTATGCGTTATGCTTACCATCCGACGGCCTGCTAAACTTGCATTGAAAGTTACGCCGATTGAAGCTGTATGTGTGGCGCTTTGTTAATGGCAAGTTCCGCCTACTTTAATTCATGTCCGTTCTGCCAAACAATTAGCAGACTATTATGACATACCCTATAACGCGGTTTGTAGTTCTTCAAGACAGAACATACAATTTCAAAAAAAGTTTCTACAACTCCTCAGGATGTCAGCTCTGGGGAACTTTTATATATGTATTTTTAAAAGCAAATATGATAAAATATTGGAGGGGTAATCATGGAACAAACTTTTTTGACAGATATTGAAATAAAGAAAGTCCGTCATTAAGAGAATGTTTCAATTCCTTTAGGAAAAGAACAAAGAAAACATTTGATATTAACGGGAAAAATGGGAGCGGTAAGACAAGCCTTTTAGAAGCGTTAGTTAAGTACTTTTTGTATATTACTTCCGAAGGCTATTATTCAATTGAAAACGTGAATAGTCACTATGAAAAATATAATGGTCAATTAAGGCCATTTATCCATCAATCACATTTTCATAGAATATCACAAGTTATTGACAACAACATTTTCTTTCTTTTATGGCGATGCCCAGATTCCATGACAAGGTTATTTTCCCAATTATTCCTTTAAAACGGTATAAATACATTATTGATAGATATGAAAAGAAAACATTTGTCCTTGATTTTGTAAATAAATATGAAGATATAGAAGAAATCAATAGCAAAACAGGTAAGTCTTTACAAAAAGACGTGGCAGTAAAGGCAACGCTGCAGAAAGGCGGCAGTTCAGTTAGAAGGGATGGTATAGGGAATGAAGCTGTTATTTGGAACAAGCAATCCAGGAAAATTATCTGCAATGAGGTCAAGGCTTGAAAAATTAGGCATAGAATTAATTGGCTTGCATGAGTTAGAAAGGGAAGGCATCCAGATTCCGGCAGTACCCGAAGATGGGGACACGCCAATGGAAAATGCGAGGCAGAAAGCAGAAGCATATTACAAAACATTTCAAATGCCTGTCTTTTCCTGTGATTCCGGTTTGTATTTTGACAATGTGCCGGATAAGGTTCAGCCAGGAGTGCATGTGCGGACAATAAATGGGAAGTATTTATCCGATGAAGAGATGATAGAATATTATTCTAACCTGGTGAGGCAGTATGGCAACCTAACGGCAAGGTATAGGAATGCGATTTGCTTCATCATGGATGGAACCCATAGTTATGGAGCTATGGAACCATCTATGGAAAGCGGAAAATTTATTTTAACGGATAAGCCCCACAGTAGAGTTAGGGAGAAAGGCCTCCCATTAGACAGTTTGTCAATTGATATAAGGACAAATCAATATTTTTACGATTTGCCAGCAGATAAATTAGAACAGATTGCAGTAGAAGACGGATTTTTAGAGTTCTTCCAAAATATTTTAGGCTCTAAGGAAAATGGAATGGCTTAACGGGAGCCGCATGGGGCAATTTGTAATTTTGGAACGGTAGTATAATGAGAGGGGATAGGGATGCCAATCGTTTATTTAGGGATAATTTTCTTAGTATCGTAACGCTGCTAACTCTGCGGCGCCCATTGTACCAGGCTATGTTGGGCGGATTGGCAGCCACGGCGCTGCTATGCCATATGCGTCCTATAGCGGCTTTTGGGCAGTCCATAAAAGTTTTTACCAATGGGGGTTCTTTGTCTGTCCTGGTATCCAATTATCTTATTACATATTTGCAAAGGATGCTGGAGGCAAAAAATCTGCTTAAATTAGCCCAGGAGGATTTGGATGGGGTATTCCATAACCGCCGAATAAATGCAGCAGGGTCGGCTTTGTTTATTGGCTTGCTGCCTTCGGCTGCTGCGATGGTCTTATGTGGGGGAATTGTGGAAGACGCAACAGAAGGGTTCTTAAAGCCCAAAGAGCAGGCATTTGTGGCAACCTGGTTCCGGCTGCAGGAATTGAGGCAAATGCTTTTTGGCGCCTTTGGGCCAGGACTTTTGTTGAACACATTTCTGGTTTTCGTATTAAAAGAGTTTATCGCTTACGCTGGGATGTTGAAGGAAATTCCCCGAACATTGCCCTCCTTGCCAAACCTTCTTATTTACTATTTGCCCTTTTGCTTTTTGTGGGCGGTGCTGTCAGCGGCGCAAATGGGATTATTGCGATGGGGGCGCCCTTGGCGTTCGCTGCCATGGATAGAGGCGTTTCCCTTATGGCTCTTTTGATGTGCATGTGCCATGCGGCCAGCCAAGCGTCGCCTACCCATGTCTGCCTTACGGTGGAATCCAATTACTTTCATGTCCCATTGAGCGGGCTAATTGGCAAAACTTTGCCGCGCGCATTGGCTTTTGGCATATTTGCGCTGGGTTATTACCATGCCCTCTGTGCATTAGGGAGTCCATAAAATATCATGAATTGGTTCAAAATGTTGGCAAACATTATATTGCCCGAAGCCAAGCGGTTATGGTATAATGAAGGCACTTGATCGAACTTTATTTCGATCAGGAAAGGGAGGGCAAAATGAAGATAGGGCTTTTAGACGCTGATTTAATGGATCATGGGACGCGCCATCCGAACCTGGCATTGATGAAATTGTCAGGGTATTTGAAAGAGAAAGGGAATCAAGCCGCCTTGATTTACCGTTCTTACTTGGAGGTGTGCAACTATGATGAAGTTTATATATCCAAGGTATTTACATTTTCCAATATCCCAGATTGGGTATTGGAAAAGGAAAATGTGCATATAGGGGGGACGGGGTTTTTTACAGACGGCGGGCAGAGCTTACCAGATGAGATAGAACACCATAAGCCAGATTATAGTTTGTATACCGAGTATGTAGAAGAGCAGATAGAAAGCGGCAGGAGCCGGACAGTTTTTGCAGATTATTTGGACTATTCCATAGGGTTTGCCACAAGGGGATGTTTCCGCAAATGCGCGTTTTGTGTCAACCAGAAATATGACAAAGCATTCCGGCATTCCCTTATTTCGGAATTTTATGATGGGGACAAGCCCTATATTTACCTGTGGGATGACAATATCCTGGCATACCCTAAGTGGGAGGAAGTGCTGGATGAGCTGGAGCGGACTGGGAAGCCTTTCCAGTTTCGCCAAGGCATTGACTTACGGCTGATGACAGACCGGGCGGCGTACCGGTTCAACCACACCCATTACCATGGCGACTTTATCTTTGCCTTTGACCATTTGAAGGATAAGGGCAAGATTATTGAAAAAGTCCAGTTATGGAAGCGGTATTCTTCCAGGATATGTAAAATGTATGTGCTATGCGGCTTTGAATCCCAGGATGAAAAGGATATTGCAAGCGTGTTTGAGAGGATTTGTGTGCTGATGAAGTATGGCAGCCTGCCATATATTATGCGTTATGAAAAGTATAAGGCAAGCAGGTTCAAAGGGATGTACATTGAGTTGGCAAGGTGGTGCAACCAGCCGCAGTTCTATAAGAAGAAATCATTCCGGGAATTTTGCATTGCCAACCAGGAATATAAAAAAAGCCAGGAGTCAAACTGCGCCGCATACCAGGCAATGCTGGATTTTGAAGCGGAATTCCCAGAAATTGCAAAACAATATTTTGACCTGCGGTTTGACCAGGAAAATATCTATCAGAACCAGTATGGGTATGGGAGGAAATATGCAAATAAGCCTTTGTGCAGCCAGTGCAAGCAGTCGGGGGCTTGCTGGCAGGAAATTCTTACGGGAGGCCCAGAGGTGGAAAAGGATTTTATCCGAATGTATTATGAAAAGGAAATTGATTTCCAGTGCCTTACATACCAAAACTCTGAGTGCGCCAGTATGGTGGACAGTATTGTGGGGCGGTTTACAGAAATCCTATTAAAGCATTCCATAGAAGAAATTGTGGACATTATCATATCCTCCGAAAGCCTGGAACCAGTTACTATGGGGAATATTCCCCAGCTCAGCCAGTTAGACAAAGGGATGTTCCACGTCATAGAAATCCTGATGGAGTCTGGGCAAGCCATGCTGTTTGAGGAATTAGGGTATTATCTGGAACAGAAGTACGGCAGTGATGAGCCAAAGGTTGGGGCGCAGAAAAAATATGGGGAAAACCATGGGAAGATGGCGGCGCTGATGGACCTTGCGGTGGTTGGGAAACAGGGGCAGCGCGCTATAGTTTACCCTTCCGTATTAGGGGAAGGGTTTTATAAAATGGGGCAAGAGATGCAGGAGGGGCTGGGAAAACGGCTGCTGCTTCGGATTCCTATGGTTCAAAATGTTTTTGTAAACCAGTCTGTGGGGCAGATTGATAAAGATATGGAAATTTTGTCGCTTTCCACAAGAAAAAGGAGAAGATCAAACGTAATAAATGTGGTAAAATCAATTATAGAGGGGAATGAAAATTTATCCAATCGAATTGGCTTTGAAGGCGAGTGATTTTCTTGGGGAATAATTTTAAAACGTTAGATTTGAAATCCAGCTATGAGACGGGGCAGGACGACCTGATTGAGGAGTTCTATGCCCCAGTATTGAAGTGTGCGGCTTCATACAATAGGATAGCTGGATTTTTTTCGTCCACAAGCCTTGCAGTTGCGGCAAAGGGAATTGCAGGGCTGATACAAAACCATGGAAAGATGAGGCTGATTTCCTGCCCGCGTTTGGATGAAAGGGATGTGGAAGTGATAAAAGAGGTTTTGGAGGATCCAGGGCAATTCCTAGAAGGCAAGCTTGGGGAGGCAATCCAGGATGATGTGGAGGACAGCTTTCAGGAAAACCATCTCCAGGCATTGGGGTGGATGCTGGCCCATGGATACTTGGAAATAAAATTGGCGTTGGTTTGCTTAAACGGCAAGTTATGCACCGCTGATGAAATGGAGCGGACGGGCATCTTCCATCAGAAGACAGGGATACTTACCGACCTTGATGGCAACAAAATCTCTTTTAGCGGCTCCATAAATGAGACTGCATCTGGATGGCTCAACAATATAGAGGAATTTAAAGTATTCCGTTCATGGAATGAGGAGAGGAAGTATCTTAAAAGCGATGAAAAGAAATTCCAGGCTTTTTGGGAAAATACCCGAAACAATGTAAGGACTTACCCTTTGCCAGAGCCGGTCCGCAAAAAGCTGATTGAAAAGTCAAAACCATTTAGCCTGGAAGGGTTGATTGCCCAAAGCTATAGAAAGCATAGGAAAAAGAAACAGATTCTGGACACATTGGGGCTGTTCCCCTACCAGAAGGAAGCGGTAGGGCAATGGGAAAAGAATGGCTGCAAGCTGCTGCTCCAAATGGCGACTGGGACAGGCAAGACACGCACCGCCCTGGGCTGCATGGCAAGATTGGGGCAGGAACGCCTTGTGGTGGTGGTAGCCTGCCCCCAAGGAACCTTGTCCCTGCAGTGGAAGGCAGAGGTGGAACAGTCCCCTTTGGAATTTGGGGCAAGCCTGGTGGCGGATGGGACAAACCGGAAGTGGAAAAGCCAGCTGCAGGAAGTGCTGTTAAAAGTTGCGGCTGGCATTTATGAAAATGCAATTATTTTTACCACCCATGCAATTAGCGCAAAAAAGGAGTTTGCAGAGGCTGTCAATAGCAGCAGCCCGTCCATCAACTATTTGTTTGTCGGGGATGAAGCCCATGGGTTTGGGGCGTTGGGAGCCAGGAAAGCGTTGTTAAGCAGGTATGGGAGCCGCGTGGGTTTGAGCGCGACCCCAAGCCGATGGTATGATGAAAGCGGTACAAGAATTTTAGAAGAATATTTCGGGGATGGGGTATACGAATTTTCTATTCGGGATGCATTGGCAACAATTAACCCCCTTACTGGGAAAACATTCCTGGCTCCATATCAATACCATCTGGAATTTGTGGATTTGACGGACGATGAATTGGAACATTACAGCTTACTTTCCAGCGGCATAAATAAATTGGCTCGGCGCAGTAAGGATTCGGATGCATATCGCAGGCAGCTAGAGCGTCTTTTGTTCCAGCGGGCAAATATTATTAAGGGGGCAGAAAACAAATATGGCAAACTAAAAGAAATCTTAAAGTCAATGGGGGACGTCAGCAACTTAATTATATTTGTATCCCCAGAACAATTGGAAACTGTGTTGGGGATTCTATATGGGATGGGCATTCCCGCCCAGGGCATTACAAAAGATACCAGGACGGCGCCAGAGGCAAGGTTCCATGGGCTGACAGAACGGCAGCATGCCATAAAATGCTTTCAAGAAGGGTATATCAAAGCGCTGGTGGCAATCAAGTGCCTGGATGAAGGCATCGACATCCCAAGCGCCAGAAAGGCAATTTTATTGGCAAGCTCCATGAACCCGCGGGAATATATCCAAAGGGTTGGGCGCGTGATACGGCAGGCGCAAGGGAAAAAGAACGCTGAAATCTGGGATATCTCCATCAGGCCTTGCAAGGACAGGGTAAAAAGCCAGGAACTGCGCAAATTTGAACAGATGGTATGTGAAAAGGAAAAGGTAAGGATTTATGATATGATAAAAGACGCCCAAAATAGCGCCGAGGCATTGAAAGCGCTATATGACGGGATGGGAGGGTAAAATGGCAATTAACAAAACTATTTTGAAAAAAATAGCAGAGAAAACCAAAAATGACAAGAAACAGAAGGAATTTATTGTAAAGATTTTGGATGAAGAGAATAAGGGGCTTGGGCAATTCACAAAGGTTTATGAAAAGCTGATAAAAGAGTCCGTCTGGGGAGGGCAGCAATGAGGATAGAAAGCGTTGAGGTTTTGAATTACCGCCAGTTCCGAAAGGTGGAATTTAATTTTGAACCTGCAAACAGCCATGACATACATATTATCTTGGGGAATAACGGCACAGGCAAAACAAATCTGCTAAATGCAATTTCCTGGTGCTTTTATGAGAAGGAACCCCATTTAGGGATGGAACATAGGGCGAAGAAAAAAATTAATACTGCCGCCCTGCAAGAGGCAATCCAGAAGAAAGAAGAAAAATGCCTGGTGCAGGTCCGTGTAAAAGTTGGCGTGGACCAGAAAAAAATTATATTTGACAGGACTCAGGAATTCAGGGCCGTGCAGGAGCCGTTTGAATATAAGCCGAACTTTGTGGTGACGGTAATGGCGTCTTCTGGGACCCATGTGCTGACCGATAAAGATGAGATAGGGAATATGGTGAAGCAATACCTGCCAGAAGAAATCAGCGAGTATTTCTTCTTTGACGGGGAGCAGCTTGACCAATATTTTATCAGCAACCAGGGAGAAAAAATCCATCATGCCATTTATAATATTTCCCAGGTCAACTTGCTGCATTCTATGCAGGAACGCCTTGGGAAGGTGGTCCGTATGTTCCAGCAGGAAGCAGGCAGGAAAAATGTTGGGATTAAGGAGCTGAATGGGAGGAAAGAGAGGGCGGAAACTGCCGTGGGGCAGTTGGAGGCCAGCATTGCAGAATGCAAAAAACAGTACGCAATGGCGGACAGTGAGGTCACTGCCTGCAATGAATACTTGGCTGGGAAAGAAGGGGTGCCTGAGAAGGAACAGGAATATCAGGATTTGGCGCGGCAGCTACAGGAGAAAGAACAGGAATGGGAACAGCATTTAGCTGAGTTTAAAGAGTTCTTGCGGGAATATACCATATTGTTTTCCTTATACCCCAAAATGAAGGTTATGCTGGATATGATAAATGGAAAAGAAAGCCAGGGGGAGCTTCCGCCCAATATTGACAAACATTTTCTAGAGAAGATGCTCAAAGCCCATACCTGTTATATCTGCGGGCGGGATATGGATTCTGGGGAGGAGGAAAAGGTCAAAAAGCTGTTGGGGCAATTGCAGCTATCGTCGGAAGCCTCCCATTTATTAATGAAAATAAAAAGCCCGCTGGAAGAATCCATAAGGCAGTGCGAAAGGTATCCGGCAAGAAGGGAGGGGTTGGAAAAACGGGAAAAGAAAATTCAAAATGAAAGGAAAGTGATGCAGGAGAAATTTAACAAGCTGGACGCATTTTTGAAAACATTCCAGGATAAAGGAAAAGTGCGCCAAATGCATGAGCGGCGTTCCCAATTTATGGGAATAAGGCAAAAAAACCAAGAGGATATTATCAGGCTTGAAATGCAGCTTGGGCAGTCCCAAAAGGAATTGAGGCAGGCCGCGGCAGAATTAAGCCGTGCGATTGAAAGCCAGAAAGAGTTGAAATCATTAGAACAGCAAATAAATTTTGCAGAGAAAGCGAAAGCGGTTGTAATGGAAATCGAAGAAGAGATGATGGGGGAGACAAAAGAAGAAATCACCAAGGCGACCATGGGAATTTTCCAGGAATTGGACTGGAAGACAGAAACTTTCAGCCATATTGAACTGGACGCTTCCTATGCATTGGAGCTTTATGACAAGTATGGGTATCCCATGGTGGGTGCATGCAGCGCGGCGGAGCGGGCGTTGCTTGCATTGTCATTTACCCTTGCCCTGCAAAAAGTTTCAGGGTATCATTCCATGCTGTTTATAGATACCCCGGTGGGGCGGGTGGATTTAGAGAATAGGGCGAATTTTGCGGCTGTGTTAAGGCAGCTCTCTCAGGATAAGCAGATCATTATCACGTTTACCCCTTCTGAGTATTCCCAGGAAATCAGGGATATTTTGGAACCGCATATAAGCACATTTAAGGAACTCAAAACAACAGATGAAAGTGAAGTATACATTGGGTAGGTAACGTTATGGGTGAAAAAGCAGTAAAAATTTTGCATTGTTCTAAAGATGCAAAAGACACAATCGACAAAGTGGACGCCGCAAAATTTCTTGGGCTTGACCTTAAGAGCTGTCCCCGTATAGATTTATTTCTGTTTGCCTTCGCTTTGGGCGTGGAGAGCGGAATTGAGACGGAACTCGCAAAACCGGACACTTTAGTCCGGGGGGAGTATATCAATACCAAAAATGAAGCGTTCCTATACGCCTCCTATTATGCAGATTTGGAAGCGGAAAAGGGAGCCGAGGCGCTTACAGAAATAGGAAGCGTATATGGAAAAGCCCAAAAGTATGCAAATACGGGGTTTAAATTAATTGACGGCATGCTTGGGAAATCAGAAGAAGTGGTTCGTATGGAATTGTTAAAAGAACTGGACGGCATGTACCAGAAAATAATAGGGGAGTGATATTTTAGGCTCCCAGAAAGGATGTGTACCAGTATGTATAAGCAGATTGATGAAAGGATTGCCCGCCTGCTGGAAAAGTTTTCAGAGGAACCAAAGGAAAATTCCGTATGGGATGAGGAGGTAGCGTGGGGGCCTCCAATGTCAGAGGAAGATGCGGCGGCTTACGAGAAGGAAAAAGGCATCCATTTGCCGAAAGAGTACCGGAGGTTTATCACTACCGTAGGCGCAAGCGGCAATCAGCCTTTTTATGGGCTGACCCATCTGGCTGAACAGGATGAGGAAGAATGCGTCCCGGAGCAGCCCTTCCCATTTACCCTGGACCATTTTCCTTTTTTCCTCTATATGACAGAGGAGGAAATGGATAATTTTGACTATCATGCAGCTTGCGCTGGGTTTTTGCACCTTTGTACCGAAGGGTGCGGCATGGACAGTATCCTTATTGTAAATACCGCAAACCCGGAAGTCCACGGCACAGTCTGGTACTTTGACTTTGCCAATGATTACGGCATCATCCCTATGCGGGATGAAAAAACTGGCGCGCCGTTCCATTTTCTGGATTGGCTGGAATACTGGGTCGATCAGGATAAATCAGAGGAAAGCTTCAGCTTTGCAGATACGGCTCCAGTACCAGACCCTCCAGACAACCCACAAATTATGGGCAGGTTAATGGGGTGGATTGAGGATTAGCCAAATACCCGCGTAAGCGCTGTTGCTTGTCCCGTTGCCCATGGGAATATAAATTTTTCAAAAAAATTTTATGATACTGCAATAAAATTACTTCCTTTTGCGTTATCTCAGTAACAAACAAAAACAAAAGGAGGTAATTTTTATGAAAAGAAATTATGTAAAAGGGTTGATAGCAGGGGCGATGGCATTGAGCTTAGCGGCAGGGACGCCAGTCCCAGTATCCGCACATCAGGCAGGCAGCGGCAACCTGGAAATTTCTGTGGAAGCGAAAGAGAAAAAGCCAGAAGGCGCCAATAAGCCGCAGGACACCAAGAAACCGGAGGATAGCAAGAAGCCAGAAGATACGAAAAAGCCTGGGAAAGCAAAGGCGCAGGAAGTTGGGAAAGTTACTTGCACCTCGGCTGGAAAAGTGAATATTTCCTTTAAGCAGAAAGTGACCTATACCGATGCGTTGAAGGCAGTGATTACTGATGAAGCCGGAACAGAAATCCCATGTAAAATCACCAAGAAGAACAAAAGCCTGCTGACGGTTTCTGTAAGCGGGCTGGTAAAAGGGCAGAAGTATACCATTTCCATTGAGGGGATCCTTGGCAAAGAATCCTCAGAGGCAGTGGTGATTAAGAAAGAATTTACAGCGAAAGGCATGAAAACAAAGTGCAAAGTGGGCAATGCAACGGTGGAAGGCAAAAAATTTGTCGTCCTGAAAATGAAGTCCGCCGCATACTACAAGGATGCAACTGTAGAAGTGAAAGATTCCAAAGGCAATGCTTGCGATGCAAAAATTGTTAAGAAAGCAAAAGGCTCTGTAAAGGTACAAATCACCGGCATGAAGAAAGGTGAAACATATACCATTACCATCAATGGCATTCGGACAAAGAAAGAAAAGAACTATGGTTCCATTACCAGGACAGTCACTGTGAAGTAAGAAGTTTGTGAAATCTCTGTTTTAACAAAAGATATAGTAAGAAAGGGGTATTTGGATGCAGGGAGCCGCTCCAAAACGAAAAGTTTATATTGATAAGCAATTGTTTGAACGGATTCGCCAGGGCGACCAGGATGCGTTTGAGAAGCTGTATGAGATTACCTATACGCCTCTTTACGCATTCCTCCTTTCCTATACCCTAAATCGGGAAGATGCGCAGGATTTACTGCATGACACATTTATACAGATATTGAAAAATTGCCAACAGTACCAGGAACAAGGGAACCCCATGGCATGGATGATGAAGATTGCCAAAAACCTTTTTTTGTCAAAGTGCAGGAAAGGCCATGCAGAAAACTTGAATTTTGAAGAGATGGAAAATGACCTGGGCTTTGATGATATGTCAAATATAGATAACCGGATGGTGTTAGAAAAAATGTTTGAGGTCCTTTCACAAGAAGACAGGAACCTAATTATATTGCATGATGTTAGCGGCATGAAACACAGGGAAATTGCTGAGGTGATGGGCATGCCATTAGGGACGGTCCTAGCCCGGTACAACAGAGGAATTCGGAAGTTGCAGAAGGAATATAGTGAGAGGCGGCCAATATGAAGAAAAGTAATTTGAAAAAAAGCATTCAGGATGGATTTTCAGAGCTGTCGCCAGAATTATTTGATTCTATTATGGAAACAGTGGAAAAAGAAAACCTGATGCCGTCGAAAAAAAAATCTGCAGTGCAAGAAAGTCGTGCAGATGCTAAGAACGCACAAGGTTCTGAGAGAAAACCGAAACAGGTGCATCCGGCGTTCCAATGGAATTTTTCAAAGTATGCAATATCTGCCTGTGCCTGCCTGTTAATTTTTTGCTTATGCCTGTTTGGGATCCCCCAAAAAAACCAAAGTGAAATTTACCTGGTGCTGGACATTAATCCAAGCATTCAGATAGCGATGGACCGTTCTTATCAGGTAGAGCATTTAGAAGGCCTAAACGAAGATGGAAAAGATGTTATAAAAAAGTTGAAATGGAATAAGAAAGAAGCTGTTTTTGATTTGCTGGATACGCTGCTCCAGGATGTGGCGGAAGAGTCTTACTTGCAAAAAGACAGTGGGATATTAGTGACAATCTGCCCGGATGACCAGGATATATTTGTGGATTTAGAATTTAAATTAGGGAAACAGATAGACCGGACATTGCAGCAGATGGGAATCAGCGGCGTTGTCACCGCATTCCAACATGGCAGCAAAGGAAATGGAATGGAAGGCAGGAGGCAGTTAGAAAATAAGCTTTTAGAGGAATATGGAATTGATATAGGGCAAACAAAGCAGATGTCCGTGATGGAGTTAATCCAATACTGCCAGACACATACAACTTTGGGGTTAACGCTGTCATCGGATTCTGGAAAATTCCTGGAAGGTTTGATCAGGAATGAAGAGGAAACGCAACAAGAAGAAGGGCAAATGCCACAAGGTAAGGCGTCTACAGGACAGGGAACGGAACAAGATTTAAAGGCGCAAGTGGAGCCTGAAGCTATGCCGGATACACAGACAAATCAGGAAGGGGCTGGGCAACAGGAAGAAGGGCAAGGGAATGAGCAAGAGGTTATTCCAAATCCCCCTGTCGAGCCTCAGGAAAATACAGAACCCCCAGTACAGACACAGCCTCCAGAACAAACCGAGCCGGGCAGTAATCCCTCCCAAAATAATAATAGCCCGGCGCAGGGGGGCGAAACAGATGCCAGCAGCGAGGAACAGGAGAAAGATAAGGAGGAAGATAAAAAGGACAAAGACAAGAAGGAGAAAGATAAAAAAGACAAAGATAAGAAAGATAAAGATAAAAAAGACAAAGAAAAGAAAGATAAAGATAAGAAAGATAAAGATAAGAAAGATAAAGATAAGAAAGATAAAGATAAAAAAGACAAAGATAAGGACGACAAAAATAAAGACAGCAACGGCAAAGACAAGAAAGACAAAGATAAGAATAAGGATGATAAGGATAAAGAGGACAATGGAAAAGGGGATGAGGACAACAATAATAATGGGAATGGCCAGACAGACACCCAAACAGATAAAGAGCAAAATGACAGGAAACCAAATCAGAATCAGGAGGATAAAAAAGAAAGTAATAACGGCGAAGCCCAGGATAAACAAGAAGGCGGCAGCGAGGAACAAAGGAAGCAGCCAGGCATTGGCAAAGGGAACAGCCTGCATTAGGAAACAGCGCAGGCTGTTTCTTTTTGCTTGACATTATTTTCACCGCCCTGGGGAATGGCATAGTGTCGGCAGAACTGTTAGCAGTGGCGGTCACGGCGGCATTCCTTGTGGTGAACCGCAAGAAATACCACTATGCATAAAGATTTTTTCTGATATTTCTGTCAATACTATAAGAAAACAGAAATGAGGGAAGATATATGAAAACATTTCATCAATTGTATTTGGATATCCTGCAGCAGGAGGCAGGGAAAGGGCGTGTGTTGGAAGAGGACTGCGATCCTTACCATATGGACTGCCTGCTCCACCCCCAACGCCATGCGCCTGTGATTTTTGCCGAAGAATGTGAACAATGCGCTTATGACAGGGCATGTGAGAATAGCTGTATTTTTGACGCATTTGAGCAGGGGGAAGATGGGAAAGTGCATATCAATAAGGAGAAATGCACTGGCTGCGGGGCATGCGTGGGCGCGTGCAAATTGGAGAAACTTGCCGCGAATAAAGATGTGGTCCCAGTCTTGCAGGCAGTGAGGAGGGAAGGGCAGGAGGTCTATGCCCTTGCAGCCCCCGCCTTTCTGGGTCAGTTTGGCGTGGACGTCACCACGGGGAAGCTGCGGGCAGCTTTTAAGGCAATGGGATTCCAGGGCTTAATTGAAGTGGCGGTCTTTGCGGATATCCTGACATTGAAGGAAGCGCTGGAATTTGATGCAAACATTAGGCAGGAACAGGATTACCAGCTTACAAGCTGTTGCTGCCCAGTCTGGATTGCGATGATTCGGAAGGTTTACAAAGAGCTTATGCCCCATGTGCCAGGCGCAGTGTCGCCCATGGTTGCAGCAGGGCGGGTAGTGAAAAAACTGCATCCAGGGGCAGTTACCGTGTTTGTGGGGCCGTGTATGGCGAAAAAGAAAGAAGCAAGGGAACCAGATATTGCAGATGCGGTGGACTATGTGCTGACCTTCCAGGAAGTTCAGGATATGTTTGAAGCGGCGGACATCCATCCAGGGCAGCTTGGAGAAGATGAGAAAGAGCATTCTTCCCGGGCAGGGCGCATCTATGCCCGGACAGGGGGAGTCAGCGAAGCGGTAAAGGAGACAGTCAAGCAGTTAAATCCAGATCGAAAGATTGCAGTCCGTGCAGAGCAGGCGGACGGGGTCCCAGCTTGCCGGGAAATGATAGAACGTCTAAAAAGAGGGGAAACAGACGCCAATTTTTTTGAGGGCATGGGATGCCCTGGCGGATGTGTGGGCGGCCCGGGAAGCATTATTGGAAAAGAGGAAGGCAGGAAAAATGTGGAGCAATACGGTGCAGCAGCGGAATACAAGACACCGCTGGAAAATCCGTTTGTCCCAGAACTTTTAGCCCGGCTTGGGTTCCATACCATTGATGAATTCCTAGAGAAAAGCGATATTTTGGTGCGTGATTTTTCAGCATAGGAGCTTAAGTATAAAAGGGGCGCCTTAGTAGGTTGGCGGGCAGCCCCAAAAAAATTATGTCAGACAATATGCAGGGCAATGCCCATGGACTGGATGGTATTCACCCATTCCTGGGTAATCCCAGTGTCTGTGATAATGGCGTCTATTTCATTGAGCTGCGCCACATAGGCAGTGCGGACCAGCCCGAATTTACTGGAATCTGCAAGGAGGACAGAAGTGAGGGAAGACTGCATGGCAGCCCGTTTGGTCAGCACTTCGTAGTTATGGGCGCAGGTAATGCCAAGGGCTTCGTGGACGCCGGAAGCAGCCATAAAAAATTTGGAGGCCCGCTGGTTCTTAATTAGGTCGTTCCCATAAGAGGATTCAATCATTTGGTCGTCCCTGTGCAAGGTGCCGCCGGCAAGGGTGATGTTAATGCCTTCCTTATTGAACAATTGCGTCAGGGTATAGTAATTGTAACAAGTGACGTTCAAGTTCTTGTGTTCTGGGATATAACGGGACATTTCCGCAACCGTAGTCCCAGAATCCAGGATAATGGTGTCGTTTGCTTCTATCATGGAAATGGCAAAGCTGCCAATCCGCTGTTTCTGCTCTAAGAATTTTGCGCGTTCACTGTTCATGATATATTCTGTTTCAATATTTTTTATATTTGTCCCAGCCATTTGCTGGATTGGTATCCCATGGGTGCGTAGGAACAGTTTATTTTCCCTGAGGTAGGCAAGGTCGCGGCGTATGGTCATGTCAGATACATCTAATATTTCTGCCAGGGATTTGACGGAAAGGTTCGGGGATTCCTGGAGGAGGGCAAGTAAATTGTTGATCCTTCGTTCTTTTTTATTCATAAGTTCCTCCTGTCATTCAATATAGTTTAAAAATGATTATAATAAACATTTTTTGTTCTGAAAAACAGTATAACATAATTTATGAGTTTGGAAAAGTGGCAGTTTATACAATGGATTGAAAAAGAAAAATTTTATCTTTTGCACAAAAATTAAATATAAAATTTGTGAAAAATTAATAAATAAGTTTTTCCTTGGTAAGGAAAAGGAATAGGAAAACATGGGAAACCAAAGGTTTTTTGCAAAGTGAAAAAAATAAACATTTTAGTAAAAAATGTTTGAAATTATGCATAAGATAAACAAAAAAGGTTTGACAAATTAATAAAATGATGGTAAATAATATATACATAAAGAAATAATGCAGAAGCGGGGACGCATAGAAAGAAAGGGGTGCATAAGGCAAAACAAAGGGATTGGAGGGTTTTTAAAATTTAGGGGGAGTGTAAGGGGCATGGGACAGCGCCATTCACATTTGTGGCCCGAAGGGACGGGATATTTGCATCCATAGGGCGCTTCCCCCCGCGGCATTCGGCGAATACCGCGGCTGCTTGGCGCATTGCCCGCAGGAACCAATAGCAATGTATAGGAATAGAGGAGGACGAAATGAAATTATTTATTGATACAGCAAATGTAGAAGATATCCGTAAAGCCAATGACATGGGCGTAATTTGTGGGGTGACCACCAACCCTTCTTTGATTGCAAAAGAAGGCAGGGATTTCAATGAAGTGATTAAAGAGATTGCCAGCATCGTGGATGGGCCAATCAGCGGCGAGGTAAAGGCGACCACCACAGATGCAGAAGGCATGGTGAAAGAGGGGCGTGAAATTGCAGCCATCCACCCAAATATGGTTGTAAAGATCCCAATGACGGTAGAGGGGCTGAAAGCAGTAAAGGTGTTGTCTGCAGAAGGCATTAAGACCAATGTGACTTTAATCTTCTCTGCAAACCAGGCGCTTTTGGCAGCAAGGGCAGGCGCAACTTTCGTCTCCCCGTTCCTGGGGCGTTTGGATGACATTAACCAGCCGGGCATCAGCTTAATTGAGGATATTGTTACAATTTTTGAAAATTATGGGCTGGAGACAGAAGTTATCGCGGCAAGCATCCGCAGCACTGTCCATGTAAATGACTGCGCGCTTGCAGGGGCAGATATTGCAACTATCCCGTACAGCGTGATTGAGCAGATGACAAAGCATCCGCTGACAGACCAGGGAATTGAGAAATTCCAGAAGGATTACAAAGCAGTTTTTGGTGAATAATGTTGGTCTTGCAATGTTATTGGTAATTGGGAAACTCAATAATTTTGTAAATTTCATATACAATTCAAAAAAATTTAAGGGGGAATATTTTATCATACAAAAGCTAAGAAATGCATTTCAGCTCCATGGAACCAAGACTTAAAAACCATGGAAGCTTCCGCTGAACATGGTTTTAGCAGTATAAGGCTTGGTGGAATGCTTGGCGCGCCCTGCATTTTGTGCTTTTGTATGAAGGGAAATATTTCTGTATAATTAATAAATTGTATATGAAATTTTGATAACTTAGCAGTTTTGCAATTACCTCTTGTAATATCATAGAAAAAGGAGATAGCCATATGGAGAATTTAGAGCTTCAGAAAAAAGCCAATGAAGTCAGGAAGGGGATTGTCACTGCTGTCCATGCGGCGAAGGCAGGGCATCCAGGCGGCTCCCTTTCTGCAACAGAAGTTTTCACATATTTGTATTTTGAAGAAATGAATATAGACCCGAAAGACCCGAAGATGGCAGGCCGCGACCGTTTTGTCCTGTCTAAAGGCCATACTGCGCCAGGGCTTTACTCTACCCTTGCAAACCGTGGTTTCTTCCCAGTGGAGGATTTAAAGACATTGCGCCATATTGGCTCCCATCTGCAAGGGCATCCCTGCCTGCAGCACACCCCAGGCATAGATATGTCAAGCGGTTCCCTGGGACAGGGGATTTCTGCAGCAGTGGGCATGGCGTTGTCTGCAAAGCTCAGCAATGATAATTACCGGGTATATACCCTTCTAGGCGATGGGGAAATCCAGGAAGGGCAGGTATGGGAAGCAGCTATGCTTGCCGGGCATCGGAAATTGGACAACCTTGTGGTGATTGTAGACAACAATGGCTTACAGATTGACGGCAAAGTGGAGGACGTATGCTCCCCATATCCGATTGATGAAAAGATGAAAGCATTTAACTTCCATGTAGTCAATGTGGAAGATGGGAACGATTTTGATGCATTGCGCGCAGCGTTTAAAGAAGCAAAAGAGACAAAGGGCATGCCTACTGCCATTGTAATGAAGACGGTAAAGGGCAAAGGCGTTTCCTTTATGGAGAACCAGGCCGGATGGCATGGCAAGGCGCCGAATGATGAAGAATACGCCATTGCGATGGGAGAATTGGAGAAAGCAGGTGAAGCATTATGCCAGAAGTAAAGAAGATTGCAACCAGGGACAGTTATGGCAACGCGTTGGTGGAATTAGGGAAAGAGCATGATAATCTGGTAGTGTTGGACGCAGACCTTGCCGCAGCTACCAAGACAGGCGTGTTTCAGAAGGCATTTCCAGAGCGGCATATTGATTGCGGGATTGCAGAGTGCAATATGATAGGCGTTGCAGCAGGGATTGCATCAACTGGGAAAGTGCCTTTTGCAAGCTCTTTTGCCATGTTCGCGGCGGGCAGGGCTTTTGAGCAGGTAAGGAACTCTGTTGGCTACCCTCATTTGAATGTAAAGATTGGAGCCACCCATGCGGGGATTTCTGTTGGGGAGGACGGGGCTACCCATCAGTGTAACGAAGATATTGCGTTAATGCGCACCATTCCTGGGATGACGATTATCAACCCAGCAGACGACGTGGAAGCAAAAGCGGCGGTCAGGGCTGCTTATGAAATGGACGGCCCAGTATATTTAAGGTTCGGCAGGCTTGCAGTCCCAGTAATCAACGACCATCCAAATTATAAATTTGAAGTTGGCAAGGGCGTGACGCTGCGGGAAGGCACAGACGTTACAATTGTAGCTACAGGATTGTGCGTGGGGTCTGCTTTAGAAGCGGCTGAAAAGCTTGCGGCAGACGGTATCAGTGCAGAAGTGATTAATATCCATACTATTAAGCCGTTGGATGAAGATATTATTGTGAATTCCGCCAAAAAGACTGGGAAAGTAGTGACAGCAGAAGAGCATTCTGTGATTGGCGGGCTGGGAAGCGCAGTTTGTGACTGCCTTTGCGAAAAAGCCCCAACCCCAGTATGTAAAATCGGCGTAAACGATGTGTACGGCGAGTCCGGGCCGGCAGTGAAATTGCTGGAAAAATATGGGCTTGACGGGCAGGGCGTTTATGAGAAGGTAAAAAAATTTGTGAAATAAATAATAGGAGCGGGGCTTGCCATATGGCAAGCCCATAAGATAAGGAACCCTGGGCAGGAAATTTGCCTGGGGTTTTGTTGCATTATCGAATTCTGGCAATATTGACAATATTGAACGGGAATAAGCGTATTTTTACAATAATTAAGATGTTATGCCGCCGCGCAATGATGGTTGAATTTGAAACAAAAGGATGGTAATATAAAATCAGAAAATAAGAGGGATGAACGATATGGGAAATATTTATGATGGGGCATTCCGCACGATCTTAAATGACTGCCGGAAGCTGATTATCCCCGTAATCAATGAGATTTTTGGGGAAATGTATACAGGGGAGGAAGAAATCCGGTTTTTCCCCAACGAACATTTTTTAGCCCAGCAGGATGGGGCAGATAAAGAACGGATTACGGACACTAATTTTACGGTTTTCGGGAAGGTGCCAAAGAAGTACCATCTTGAATGTGAGAGCAGCCTGCCAGATGGGAGAATCACGATAAGGCTGTTTGAATACGATGCACAGATAGCGCTTGACGAGGGTGAAGTTACAGAGGATACACTAACTGTAACATTTCCCAATACTGCAGTTCTGTATCTTCGGGCTTACAAAAGGACACCGGACAAAATGAAGTATGTGATCGTCACTCCAGGCGGAACGGTTCAGTACGATGTGCCAGTTATGAAAGTGCAGACCTATTCATTAGATTATATTTTCCAAAAACGTTTGTTGATACTAATCCCATTTTACATTTTTTCACATGAGAAAAGTTTTCCAGTGTATAACAGCAGTGAGCAGAAACTGGCGGAATTAAAGGCAGAGTATCGGAAAATTTTGGAGAGGCTTGACGAATTGGAGCAGCAAAGGGTAATCGGGGCATTTGACAAGCGGACGATCATAGAACTTTCCAGCGATGTAGTGAAAGAACTTGCAAAAAGGTATGAGAATGTGCAGAAGGGCATAGGTGATATGATGAGAGGAGCATTGATTGAAACAAGCGCAAGGACTATTTTAAATCAGGGGATCAGCCAGGGGATCAGCCAGGGGATTAATCAAAATCAGCGGGAGACGGCGCTCAGAATGTTGAAAAGAGGAAAAATGACGGTTGAAGAAATCGCGGAAGATACAGGGCTTAGTGCCGCGGAAGTAGGGCAGATTGCGGGAACTTTTGGGCAATGCAAAATGGAAAAACGGCTCTTGCAGTAACCATAGAAGTATGCAGTGGTGTAATCAGATATAGATCATTAATATCAGAATAACATCGTAAAGGCGCATGGGGCATTAATTTGCAAACCATGCGTTTTTGTGTCTATAAAGGAGGTTACATATGGAAGGGCAAACATTTTATGGGTATATGCGGGTATCTGCCAGAGAGCAGAATGAAAGCACGTTTGTCGGAAAAGCGAAGGCTGGCAAGAAATATTGTAAGGCTTCGCAGTTATAAGAAATCTGGCGGTGAAAAGCTGTACAGTGGATGGCCGGTCTCTTTTTTGGGGGGGGTGGGTTGGGCAGCGTCCCATTAGATTTTCTGATGCGTTTGCCAGGGGCTGCAAGTCATTCATGTATTTTTGCTGACAGTGACCCAAGCCTGCCATTCACAATTAAGGAAGGAGAGCTGGAGATATCTGAAAAGCAATTAGCAGGAAATACCAAGATAAAGTTACATTATCTATGGGGAGAATACAATTGATGAACTTCTAATTCAGTGTTATACTATGGAGGGTATAATTTTAGAGGATAAGTCTTAGAAATGGAACAGAGATAGTCCTAGGGAGCATGGAATAATGGGAGTTTATTTCCGTGAGCAATGAGCCAAGCAGCCGCGCGTGCGGATATTTGG
This sequence comes from uncultured Lachnospiraceae bacterium, assembly GCA_910585295.1. GTDB lineage: Bacteria > Bacillota > Clostridia > Lachnospirales > Lachnospiraceae > Petralouisia. The sequence continues at coordinate 34,479 of CAJUDE010000044.1, forward strand.
CGAATGCCGCGAGGGTAAGTGCCCTGCGGGTGCAAATACCCCGCCCCCTTGGGGCCAAAAGAACAAGCTAGGCCATGCCCCGTAGCTTGCTGCGGGGTATTTGACTTGAATCCAGGAAATGGACAATTTAAGGCTTTTGCAAATTCTGAATTGTATGTGGATAAAACAGGGCTTATCCAATATACAAATAGCCGTATTGGAAAAGGCAGGCCGTTGATTTGCTCTTAAAATGTAATTCTGCATCAGGAGGGGATAATGGGCAGATTCCTTTCAAATAATAGGTTTAAGCACAAATAATGTTGATAGGAGGCCATATGTACACAGAGGATATTGTGGCGGTTGCCAAAAGGGAGAACAATACAAAGAGGGGCTACTTGGTGGTGAATAAGCATCAGGGGAAGCATATCCCAGTCGCCCCAGACAAGGCCCTTGGGATGTTTCGGGCGTTGGCTGATTTGGTGGGGCGGCGTTACCAGGGGGAGCAGCTTTTGCTGATTGGATTTGCGGAAACAGCGACGGCAATTGGGGAAGCGTTGGCAATCCAGCTTGGCGCCGATTATATGCAGACCACAAGGGAGAATATCCCAGGCGTTGAGTACCTGCATTTTTCAGAATCCCACAGCCATGCCACAGAGCAAAAAGTGGTAAAGGATGATATAGATGCGGCGGCAGGCAGGGTTAAGCGGATTGTTTTTGTGGAAGATGAAGTGACTACAGGGAATACGATTTGGAAGCTTATCTGCCTGCTCCGGCAGGGCTATGGGGAGAAGTTTTGCTTTTCCGTGGCTTCCCTGCTGAATGGGATGGACGCGGCGGCGCAGGAAAAGTACCAGGCGGCGCAGGTTGGCATGGTTTATTTGGTAAAAACAGACCATAGCAGGTACCCGCAGCTTGCCGCGCAGTATCAAAATAATGGGAAGTATTGGGAGCAGCTTCCCCCATGCCCGGCATTGCCGAAGGTTCAGGAAATTAAAGTTTCCGCATATATGAACGCCAGAAGGCTCCACAAGGCGGTGGATTACCATAATGCCTGCGAACGGCTGTGGCAGGAGATAAAAGGGAAGGTTCCATTTGGGACGGGGGAGGGCATCCTGGTTCTGGGTACGGAAGAATTTATGTACGCCCCTTTATATGTGGCAAGGAAAATACAGGAGCTGGGGAACCGGGTGAAATTCCATGCAACTACCCGAAGCCCTATTATGGTAAGCAAAGACCCACGCTATCCCTTACACGAAAGGTATGGGCTGGCAAGTCTGTATGAAAACGGCCGCGCAACCTATGTGTATGATTTGGCATCTTACCAGATGGTTCTGGTGGTGACGGACGCAGCGCCGGGGGAAGGGAAGGGGGAAGCTTCCCTAAAAAATGCCCTTTGCCACTGCGGCAGCCAGAATATTTATTTTGTTAGGTGGTGTGAATGTGAGGACTTCGTATAAAAAAGAGGATGTGGTGTTCCTGTTAAAGGACATTACTGGTATGGTGGAGCCTCAGCCTGCAAAGGAACGGGAGCGGGAAATCCAGGCAGGGAGGCATTATAGTGAAATGCTTCCGGTGGAATATGTGCCAAGCCCTGGCTATATGGAGGCGTACCAGGAAGCGTTGAAGCATTATGCCAGGCCTGTTGCGCTGGCAGTGGGGGCGCTTGCGGAAAAAATTATAAAAAAGAGGGGGCGGCAGGTGGTCCTTGTGTCCCTGGCAAGGGCAGGGACGCCTATTGGGATTTTGCTGAAACGCTACCTCGCCCAGAAATACCGCTTGGAGGCAAGGCATTATTCCATTTCCATTATCCGGGGCAGGGGGATTGATAAAAATGCCATGAAGTGGCTGTTAGAGGCCTGCAGGCCAGAGGACTTGCTTTTTGTAGACGGCTGGATTGGGAAAGGGGCAATCCTTGGGGAATTGAAAAAAGCTGTTTTGGATTTTCCAGGCGTTTCTTCCGAACTGGCGGTTGTTGCCGACCCGGCAAATGTAACAGAATTATGCGGCACCCATAAGGACATTTTAATTCCAAGCTCCTGCCTGAACAGCACGGTGTCCGGGCTGGTAAGCAGGACGTTTTTGCGGGAAGGCGTCATTGGCAAAGACGAGTTCCATGGCGCGGTGTATTATGGGGAGCTGGAACATGCAGATTTGTCCTATGGCTTTATTGAGGCCATTGAAAAAGAATTTGAATTTTGCCAAACAGCCCAGGAGGGCGAACAGCCCAAGGACGGGGTGGGGATGGAGGAAGTAAAAAGGATTGCCCAGGAATTTGGCATATCAGATATTAATTTTGTCAAACCAGGGATTGGGGAAACCACCCGGGTTTTGCTGCGGCGCGTCCCATGGAAGGTGCTGGTCAGCCAGGACTGCAAGGACGACAGGTCGTTAGGGCATATCCTGCGTTTGGCAGAAGAGAAAAACGTCCCAGTTGTGTATTGCCCATTGAAACATTATAAGGCCTGCGGCATCATTAAAAACCTGGCGGACGCTTAACGGGCTGCGCCTGTTATTTCAGCCCGTATGCTTCTGCTAGGAGCATTGTGCGCATGGCCCAGTTATAATGGGTCTTATATTCGTTCATACGTTCTTTTACAATGCTGCCAGATACCAAGGTGGGGGATAAGTCGTCCCATTCCAGGATGGATTTTGCGTCATTGTAATCTTTTAGCGGAATTTTATACGCTTCATTTACCAGTTGGATCTGTTTGGGGTGGATAACGGTTTTGCCCACAAAGCCGCACAGCCTGTCGTCATCCAATTCCTGAACCAGCCCGTCTTTCCAATGTTCCCCATTGTAATATTCAAAGACTGGGCCGGACACAACATAATCTAAACCGAACACGGAAATAATGTCAGAAAATATATTGGCGATTGGGCGGATTTTGTAAATGGATTCCGTGCTGTGCCTACGGAAGCCAAACAGGCTGCACAAATCATTGCCGCCCACTCGGATATTCAGCACATAGGGGGCGATATGGCTTAATTCCCGCTTCATGCTGTATAAGGCATGGCGCCGCCCTTCCAAATTAATTAACGAAGGGTCTTCCAAAATCGGCATCATATAGATGGGCGTGCTGGAATATTTATTGGCATCCTGAACCGCCCGGATATAGCTTTCCGAATTCTGCAGGGAATATTTTGGCAGGTTAAAGCCAGCGATAAGCTTCCGGGAATCCCCCAGCCTGTCCAATAGGTTATTGATTTGCCCTGGCTGCCTGACCCGGATAAATATTTTGGGCAGGAAAAACCGCTTCCTGGATTTGTATGCATCCAAAGACTGTATTGAAGAAATTAAAATTTGTTCCGCTTCGGCAACGAAGCCGTCGTGGATAGTGTCTTCCAAGCAAAGGGCAAGGGAAAACTGCTTGCCGAACCGTTCATTGGCAAGGGAATCTACAATGTTTTTATTGTTTGCGGGGCAATATAGCAATGGCCCAACGCAGTAGGCTGAGAGGGATTCGTTCATTTGAAAATGCTCCTGTCTGTATAGAATTTACATAGCAGTGGGGCCATAGGCTTTGGCCGCTGCAAATTAATCTCCATTATATGTGAAAAATACTGATTTATCAATGGATTTGTGGTAAAATATGGGATGATAACTAAAATTACGGAATATAAGGGGGTCAGTTTCCCATGCAGACAGAAAATTTTAAGCTAAGGTACAATGCGATGGATGTATCTTCCGTGGAAGCATTTCAGAAAGTGGAGGGCGGCTATGCCAATGGCTGTAAAGATGTATATTTTATAAGGGTTTTGGGCGTTAATGAAAAGGTTTTAAGGGAATTGGGGGAAATGGACAAGGCGCTGACAGAACGCATGGAATGCGGGAAAGGGTTTTATTATAGGTGCAACAGCCTGCCCAGGCTGGCGGCTCCAGATGACATTGATTTTTATACAGGCTGTTATAGGAGTTGGGTGGGCAAAGGCAGGCAAAGCGTTTCCGTAAAAGCTACGGGGCAGAATCAGCAGCTATGCAGGGCGCTTGGGAAATCGTGCCAGAAGGTTCTGGGGTTATTGGAACAGAGGAAAGCGGGGATGAACCAGTCCATAGAGAAGAATTTTATGGTGAAAGTGCTGTTCTGGCTGGACCAGACGGTGCCTGCCGCTTTGCGTGAATGGGGGCTTGGGCATTCCATGAAGGCTGTATTCTTGGATATTTCCAAGCAGCAGGAATATTTATTCTGTTATTTGCTGACGTTATTAGGGATAGACGTGCTGCTCTTACAGGCTAAGCAGGACATTCCGGCAGAGTTGGAGAAATTGTCCCTGTCCCTAAAATACGCTGTCCCAAACCCAGGGCATTGTATTGTTCCAGAGTACGTGCCTGGGGAATGCCGCAGGGCTGCCAGGCAGGCGCAGGGGGCGTCGCAGCGCATCCCACAGGTTTTGGCAGGCACGCCCCGTATGGTGGTAAATACCAGGGTGCCAGAGCGGGACAGAAGGACAAAAGAAATGCTGAATGCCCAACATCCCCTAAAGGCAGAAAGGAAGCAGGGCAGCAGGGCAGGGAGCCAGGGGCTTCCTGTCGGCATTCAAAGCCAAATTGGCTCAAAACGGGAATTGAGCTATGAGGAGCTTGCCTTGCTGGCTTCTTCTGTAGTCCAGATTGTGATCCATGATAGCCGTGGGGAAGCCATTGGGGGCGGCTCTGGCATTATGGTTGGGCAAAAAGGCTATATTTTAACCAATAACCATGTGGCATGCCGGGGCAAGTATTATTCTGTCAGGGTGGAAGATGACGACAGGGTGTACCAAACGGATGAGATGATAAAATACAATTCTGTGCTTGACCTTGCCGTGATAAGGGTGGACCGGGAATTGCAGCCCCTCCCAATCTATAAAGGGGAGCGGAAATTGGCGCGTGGGCAGCGCGTGGTGGCGATTGGAAGCCCGCTGGGGTTATTTAATTCTGTCTCAGACGGGATTATCTCAGGTTTCCGCATGATTGAGGATGTGGAAATGATCCAGTTTACCGCGCCGATTTCTAACGGCAGTTCTGGGGGCGCCGTGCTGAATATGTATGGGGAAGTGATAGGCATCAGCACAGCGGGATTTGACAATGGGCAGAATATCAATTTGGCGGTTGGCTATGGGTACATACAAAATTTTGTGCGGGGGTTTATCGGGTAGCGCGCTCCTGCCCCAATCTTAATTAGTTATTAATATTATGGAAATTCATTGAAAAATTAATGGAAAAAATATATAATGAGAGACAACTTGGAGCGTAAACGCCAGGAGAAAGAAAGAGGTAACGATATGCCTGAGAATCGAAAACTGAAAATATCCTTCAATTCACCCGTAATATTGAGCTTCACCATCCTGTGTTTTGCGGCGATGGTTTTAAATATTGTGACCCGGGGCTTCACGAACCAGGTGTTTTTTAGCGTATACCGCTCTTCTTTGCTCAGCCCTTTGACCTATATAAGGTTTTTTGGGCATGTGCTTGGGCATGCAGGGTGGAGCCATTTGTTTGGGAATATCACGCTGATTCTGGTTGTAGGGCCTTTGCTGGAAGAAAAGTATGGGTCTGCAAATATGCTGTTTGTCATACTGGCAACGGCTTTTTCGACGGGGCTGGCCCATTATGCCCTGTTTCCGCGCATGGGGCTGTTAGGGGCAAGCGGCGTGGTCTTCGCGTTGATTTTATTGTCCTCCTTCACCTCCATGAAAGAAGGGGAAATCCCGCTGACTTTTATCCTGGTGGCAGTGATTTACCTTGGGCAGCAGGTCTATGACGGGATCTTTGTGAAGGACAATGTGTCAAACTTGACCCATATTTTAGGGGGCGTTATGGGCGCAGCACTTGGGTATGTGATGAATAAGAATAAAATGAACAGATATTGAAGGTGATTGGGATAATATATGTTTGAGCATAAAGAACTTCAAAAGTTAAGCGGCTATTTTTTGGAGCCGGGGAGCCGGAAGGGGCAGGAGGTATATTTTTACCGGATTACTATGTATAGCCAAGAGATACATGAATTTATCTTAAAGTATTATGAGGCGGCAAGGGCATCCGGCGCGGTGATAGAAGGCAGGATCCCTAATCCAGACGAGAAGAACCTGGATTACTATGGGGAGATTATGGGGATGGATTTTAAGATGGACCCAGGCTTTCTATCTGCAAGCCTGAAAAAATGGCTGCCTAGGATGAGGGAGTACCAGAGGGAACAGGTGTCGCTGGCGATTTATGGCACGCTGGACGCCATGCGCCGGGAAGGCAAGAACGAGAATATGCAGAAGAATGCATATATCAAATTTATGTGCTGGCTGTATTATAAGTTTGAGCATGTGGTGAACCAGCTTGGGGAACAGAATATCCCCAAAATACTATATGAGGGGGAGATTAGCAGCTATGAATTGAAGCTGATGTCCATCTTGTCCCATGCGGGATGCGACATTGTGCTTCTGCAGTATAAAGGGGATGCCGGCTATTTAAAGCTGGATCCGGCCTCTAAGCTTTCTATGGAATGGAAGGGGGAGGGGCTGGTCCCATTTCCAGAAACGTTCCATATCCGCTTCCTTAGGGAGGAGATACAGAAGGAACAAAACAACAGACGGCTCTATGGCCAATTGCCGACGGTGCAAAACTGCACCAATGCATGGATTGAGGGGAAAGGGCTTTCTGACATTAAGGTGGACGCGCCGCTTAGGGGGAGCAGCGCCGGCCTGTTTTATAACTGCTTTTGCAGGATAAACGGCGTGGAGGACAAGCTCACATACCTGAATGACTTATTCCAGTTCCAGGCGGAGCTGAAGAACAAAGGCAGGAAAGTCCTGGTTTTAGAACATTCCATCCCCCAGCCAACCATGGAGGAAATTAATGGGGTTTCCAGGAAAAACTATGGGAGCCAGGAACAAATGCTTGTGGATTTATCTGCAAACAATATTAAGTATACGGCGAACCTGGAATTGCAGAAGCTTATGAAAAAGGCTTTTTTGGATATTATGCTAGAGGAAGCCAAAGCCCCTGGCATGAGCCTGAATAAGCTGACCAATAAGGCAGTATATTTGCTGTGCTGGCTGAAACGGTACCAGCCAAAGCTATTTCAAAACTGGAAGATGCCAGAGGTTAGCTGTTTCATTTTCCTAGGGGCGTGTAAGGTGGAAAATGAGGCCTTGTTCCTTCGGCTTTTGGCGCGGCTGCCAGTGGATGTGCTGGCATTAAACCCAGGTTTGGAGAGCGGGGGCTGTTTGGAGGATAAGCTGCTGTATGAGATACATCATATGGAATCGCTTTCTGTGGACAAATTCCCTTTGGATAATTCCGGCGTGCGTATGGGGACGGCCGCTTACCATGCAGAGCGGGAATTGGACACAATTATGTACCAGGATTCCGGGCTTTACCGGAACCAGCAGTACGGGAAAGCTAATGCAGTCACGTTGCAGACCATGTATGAGGAAATTGCGCTCCTATGGGACCAGGAGATAAAATACAGGCCTAATTTCAGCGTTGTGGATGGGACAGTGAATATCCCAGTGCTGTATGCGAAGGTGTCTGGGGTGAAGGAAGGTGTGCCAGAGTATTGGGGCGGCATTAAGAGGATGGTGACAGACAACACTGTTGTGGTCAGGCAGGCGCCTTACATCAACTCCACTGAGCCTAACCCAATAAAGCCCCATGTCACAGAATTTTTTAAAAACGGGAAGCTCCAGCGGGGGAAAATTAAGGGGCATCCCAGCTATCCATATGGGTTTTTGCGGGAAGAGGTGCAAGAGCATATCCTGGATAAGCTGCAATTGCTGATTGATGAGAGGATTATCAAGGGGACTTTTGAAAATGGGATGGAATATACGATCATTGCTGTAGTCCTTAACCTGAAAAAAGAAATTTTGCGGATGGTCCAGAAGTTTGACTTTACGAAGAAGAACCCTAAGTTGATCTATATTAATACAACAGAAGAGCTTATGGGATTGGAGGACTCTATCTTGGTATCTTTTTTGAACCTGGCGGGGGTTGACGTATTGTTCTTTATCCCAACGGGGTACCAGAGCATAGAGAGGCATTTTAATAGGAAATTAATGGAAGAACACCAAATTGGCGAGTATATGTATGACTTGCAGGTGCCGGATTTTGGTAGGATTCCATCTAATGGGCGCCTGTCATGGCGTGATAAAATATTTAGGAGAGGTAGTTGATTGTATTATGGGACTTGATTTTAGCAAGGCCGCTGTACAGCCGCAGCAGGCAGTACCAGACGCCAAAAACGAGATTGAAGTGGTGCAGCAGTATGATATTATGGCAGACAGGCAGCAGATGAATTCGGAGCTGACCAATTCTGCCGAGGTAGACGCCATTGTCAGCACCATAGAGGTCCATAACCTTGAGACGATTGTTTCTTTTGGCGCGGAGGCGGCGGAGGAAATTTCCAAGGCTTCTGATGTGGTATTGAACAGCATGAATATGTCGCAGCTTGATGATTCCAGTGAAATGTTGAACACGCTGGCAAAGATTATGTCCAAGTTCGATGTGGAGGAGCTAAAGGAGAATCCAGGGCTGTTTAGCAAAATGTTTGGCAACCTAAGGAAACAGTTGGATAAAATCCTTGCCAAATACCATACTATGGGAGAAGAAGTGGACAAGATTTATGTCCAGTTGAAGCAGTATGAGTCAGAAATTAAGCAGTCTAACCGCAAATTGGAACAGATGTTTGAAGCGAATGTGAATTATTACCACGAGCTTGTGCGGTATATCTTAGCAGGGGAACAGGGCTGCCGTGAATTGGAGGCTTACATAGCCCAAAGGCAGGCGGATATGGATGCCACAGGGGATAATTCCATCCAGTTTGAGCTTCAAAGCCTGCAGCAGGCGCTGATGATGTTAGAGCAGAGGACGCAAGACCTTAGGACGGCAGAAAGCGTGGCAATGCAGTCTATCCCAATGATTAAGACGATGGAATTCAGCAATATGAACCTGGTAAGGAAGATCAATTCGGCATTTATCATTACCCTCCCGGTGTTTAAACAGGCGCTGGCACAGGCTATTATGCTGAAAAGGCAGAAAATCCAGGCAGAGGCAATGTCCGCACTGGATGAAAAGACCAATGAGATGCTGCTGAAAAATGCGAGGAATACTGTGGAGCAGTCTAAGATGACGGCTCAACTGGCTTCTGGCAGCTCCATTAAGATTGAGACGTTGGAGACAACCTGGAGGACAATTGTAAATGGTATTGACGAGACGAAACAGATTCAGGAAAATGCAAGGAAACAACGGGTGCAGGATCAGGCAAGGCTTGAAAATATTAAGACGGAGTTTAACAGGATGTATCATATGCCTGGAAAGGCAAACTAAAGGACAGAGGAGGATAAGGTTATGCCAATTAATTTAACGAAAGGACAGAAAGTCGATTTGACAAAAGGGAACCCTGGCTTAAAAAGCATTATGGTAGGGTTAGGATGGGATGTGAACCAGTTTGATTCCGGCGCAGATTTTGACCTGGATGCCGCTGCATTTATGTTAGGGCAGAATGGGAAATGCCCTACGGAGAAGGAATTTATTTTTTACGGGAACCTGGAGCATAGCAGCGGCGCGGTGAAGCATATGGGCGATAACCTGACCGGGGAGGGGGAAGGCGATGATGAGCAAATCCAAATCGACCTTACGATGGTGCCTCCTAATGTAGAGAAGATTGCGTTCACAGTAACAATTTATGATTCGGATGTAAGGCGCCAGAATTTTGGGCAGGTATCTAATTCGTTTATCCGCATTGTGGATGATTCCAATGGGCAGGAATTAATCCGTTATGACTTAGGAGAGGATTTCTCTATAGAGACGGCGGTTGTAGTAGGAGAGCTGTACCGCCATAGTGGGGAGTGGAAATTCAATGCCATAGGAAGCGGCTTCCAGGGCGGGCTTGCAGCATTGTGCGGCCATTATGGGATTGAGGTTGCGTAAATTTCGATAAATATTTCATATATCCAACAATAAGCAAGAAGGCTGCCAACAGGCGGCAATAAGGAGGTTTTAAAGCTATGCCAATAAATTTGTCAAAAGGGCAAAAAGTAAGCCTGACCAAAGACAATCCTGGATTATCAAAGATTGTTGTAGGGTTAGGATGGGATGTGAACCAGTTTGATACTGGCGGGGAGTTTGACCTGGATACGGCGGCGTTTCTTTTGACGGATGCTGGAAAAGTGTCCAAACAGGAAGATTTTGTGTTTTATGGGAACCTGCAGCACCCGTCTGGATGCGCCCAGCATTTGGGGGATAACCGTACTGGGGCCGGGGATGGGGACGATGAGCAAATTAAAGTGGACTTGTCCATGGTTCCGGCAAATATTTCCAAGGTTGCGTTTACCGTCACAATTTACGAATCCGAGCAGCGGCGCCAGAATTTTGGGCAGGTGAACAATGCCTATATCCGAATCTATAAAGAAGATACCGGGGAGGAGCTGCTGCGTTACGACTTGGGGGAAGATTTCTCCATTGAGACGGCGGCGGTATTTGGCGAATTGTACAAAAATGGCGCTGAATGGAAATTTAACGCGATAGGAAGCGGGTATCAGGGCGGTTTGGCAGCCCTTTGCGCAAATTATGGCATAGATGCAGCATAATGTCGACAGACATTATGCGCGCCGAAGTGCGCATAGGCTGCCATAGCATATCGCGAAGCGGTTATGGCATAATGTCGGCAGACATTATGCGCGCCGAAGTGCGCATAGGCTGCCATAGCATATCGCGAAGCGGTTGAAGTAATGGTATAGGAGGAAAAAAATGTCAATTAGTTTACAAAAAGGGCAGAAGGTCAACCTGTCAAAAGACAACGCTGGGCTTTCCAAGGTTGTGATTGGATTAGGCTGGGATGAAGTGGAGCGGAAGAGGGGCTTATTTGCGCCGAAACCGCAGGAAATTGACTGTGACGCGTCTGCACTGCTGTTAAGCGGCGGGAAGGTCACCAGAAAAGAGGATTTGGTGTTCTTTGGCAACCTTCGCCACGATTCCGGCGCTATACAGCATATGGGGGATAACCTTACAGGCGCCGGGGAAGGGGATGACGAGCAAATCGTAGTAGATTTGTCCCGGATCCCAGCTCAATATGACAGGATAGTGATTGTAGTCAATATTTACCAGGCAGTGGAAAGAAGGCAGCATTTTGGCATGATCCGGAATGCGTTTATCCGCTTGGTGGACGACAGGAATAACAATGAGATGTGCAAATATAACCTGACCGAGGATTATTCCGGGATGACAGCCATGGTTTTCGGGGAAGTGTACCGCCACAATGGGGAATGGAAATTCAATGCCATTGGGCAGGGGACGAATGACCGTAGTATCGGTGAGCTGGCAAACAGGTATTTATAAGGAGAAATTAATAGCATGAAATTTCAGGGACTTACAGACAAAGAAGTAGAGATTTCCAGAGGGAAGTATGGCTCTAATGAGATTCCAGATTCCGAACCTACTACGTTTTGGGAAGAATTTAAGGAGACATTTGGAGACCCCATGATTAAGATACTGCTGGCCATCGCAGCGCTTATGATTGTGATGTTTTTCTTTGGATATGCAGAGATTTACGAGCCATTGGGTACCATTGTCGCAGTTTTGATCGTTGCATTTGTATCGGCTAAGACAGGCGTTGCGAGCGACACGAAGTACCGGGAGTTAAAGGACAGCACCAAGAAGGACCAGTGTAAGGCGCACCGCAACAACATGGTTACTGTGATAGATGTGGACGATGTTGTGGTTGGGGATAAGGTGCTTCTCCAGTCAGGGGATAAAATCCCAGCGGATGGGATCTTGATTTCTGGTGCGCTCAGTGTGGACAACTCTGCATTGAACGGAGAGGCAGAGGAATGCAAGAAGAGAGGGGCTTCGGCGGAGACTCCACTTGCAGAGGATATCACAGGGGATACTTTTGTGGATTCTTACTCATTGTTCCGTGGGGCAGTGGTCTTTGATGGAGAGGGTGTGCTGGATGTACGCAAAGTAGGCCTTAAGACCATGATGGGCAAAATGGCAGAGGAAATGCAAGAAGATGAGCCGGATTCCCCGCTTAAAGTGAAGCTTTCTAAGCTGGCAAAGCAGATTTCCACGTTTGGGTATATCGGGGCTATTGTAATTGCGGTGCTGTATTTTGTGTACTTTATTGTTTCCGCTGGCGGCGTGTCCGCATATTTTGCGATTGGCGCCCAGGAAGTGATTAAGGACATTGTGGAGGCTGTTTCCCTGGCGGTAGTAATTATTGTCTGTGCAGTGCCAGAGGGGCTTCCCCTGATGATTTCCCTGGTGCTGATGCAAAACACCAGCAAAATGCTGGACCACAATGTGTTGGTTAGGAAGGCCGAAGGGATTGAGACGGCTGGCTCATTGAATATTTTGTTCAGTGACAAGACCGGGACAATTACAAAAGGAATGTTGGAAGTGGTGGATTTCTTCACGGCAGACGGGGCTTCCATCCCAATTCCAGAGCTTGGGGGCCATCAGGATACCAAGCGGCTGCTTGACTTGGCAATTGGCAAGAACACCCAGTCTATGTATGATGGGGAACACCGGGTAATTGGCGGGAATGCCACTGACCAGGCATTGATGAAGTTTATTGGGGAAGAGACTTTCCGGGCATTGGAATCGGACAAAAGCTGCCTGGTATCAAAGGCTCAAGGATTTAACTCCACCAATAAGTTCAGCCAGGCAAGGATTGACAGCGAAGGGAAGACATTTTACAAAGGCGCCCCAGAACGGCTGCTTGCTTCTGCGGTGAAGTTTTTGGATGGCTCTGGGGAAATCCGTCAGATTGATAAAGCTGCGTTAGACCGTAAGATAGATGAACTGGCTGCAAAGGCAATGCGCGTGCTTGCATTTGGCTATTCCGAAAAAGAACTTGCGGAAAATAAAATCAACGATGATATTGTAATTATTGGTTTGGTGGGCATCCGTGATGATGTAAGGCCAGAAGCCAGGGAAGCGATTGAGCAGGTGCAGAATGCCGGGATACAAGTAGTTATGATTACCGGGGACAGGCTGGAAACAGCGGTTGCCATCGCCAAAGACGCCGGACTGCTGAAAACGGATTCAGACAGGGCATTGTCTTCCGCCCAGTTAAATGAAATGTCAGACGACGAAGTGAAGAAAATTATCCCTAATATCAGGGTGATTGCCCGGGCGCTGCCTACTGATAAATCCAGGATGGTACGGCTGTGCCAGGAGATGAACCTGGTTGTTGGAATGACTGGGGACGGCGTGAACGATTCCCCAGCGCTGAAACGGGCGGACGTTGGGTTTGCAATGGGCAGCGGGACAGAAGCGGCAAAAGAAGCAGGTAAAATTGTTATCCTGGACGATAATTTTAAATCTATCAAGGATGCTATCTGGTATGGAAGGACCATTTACCACAATATTTTAAAGTTCTGTAAGTTCCAACTTGTAATCAATGTAGCGGCAGTGGTAGTCAGCGCGATTGCGCCGTTCTTCGGGGTGGAAGAACCCTTAAAGGTAACCCACTTGCTGTTTGTAAACCTGGTTATGGACGGTTTGGGCGCAATTATGCTTGGAAATGAGCCAGCGTTAGAGAAATACATGGATGAAAAGCCCAGAAGAAGGGATGAGAGCATTGTGAGCAAGAAAATGATGGCTCAGATTGTGACCATGGGCGCATGGCTTGTATTTATCAGTTTCGTGTATTTGAAGCTGCCATTCTTCCGTAACTTGTTTGAAACGCAAGAACAGCATTTGACTGGCTACTTCGTGCTGTTTATTGTAAGCGCATTGTTCAATGGCTTTAATGTAAGGGATGATAAATTTGGCATTTTCAAAGGCTTGAATGAAAATCCAGGGTTTTTAAAAGTATTCTTTACCATTATCCTAGTGCAGGCATTGATTGTAAACGCGGCTTTGGTGCCGTTCACAGTATTTACCTGGATTGGGAATATGTTTAGCTGCGTGCCATTTGGCATTGTGGGCTGGGGTGCGGTAGCATTGCTGGCAGTTACTATGATCCCAGTTGACTTGGTACGCAAAGCAGTGGTGGAAAGATAAGGGACTTGGCAAGGCGTGCAGTTTGGCGATAAGCTGCACGCCTTTGTTCTTCTATAGGAAAGACCTTGTCACGCTAAAGCGTGAAAGTATCTTTCCTATAGAAGAACAAAGCTTTTATCGCACTGCGGCGGGCATGAAATCTGTCGCAAAGCGACCCGCCGCAGGCGGAGAATCCTGCTCTGCAGGATTCTTTGTTCTTTAATTAGGAAATACCTTCGGATTCCCTATAAAAAATAAAACAATTATCGTGTTTGTACGATTGGAAAAGGAGGCTGCCGCATGGTATTTTGCTCTGACTTGGACAATACATTAATTTATTCCTATAAACATGAAATTGGCTCAGATAAGAAATGTGTGGAAATTTACCAGGGTAGGGAGGTTTCCTATATGACAAACCGTTCTTGCGAACTGTTAAGGCAGGTACGGGAGCGGATGCTATTTGTCCCCACAACCACCAGGACAGTGGAACAATATGGGCGGGTCACATTTGAGGAGGGGGCGCCAGAATATGCGCTGGTGTGCAATGGGGGCGTGCTGCTGGTAAATGGCAAGCAAGATAGCGCCTGGTATGCCCAATCCAGGGATATGGCAGCGGATTCTAAGCAGGCTTTGCAGGATGCAGTAAGGATTTTGGAAACAGATGGGAATGTGAATTTTGAGGTTCGATACATAGAACAGCTTTTTGTATTTACCAAAAGCATGGAGCCTCAACAGACGGCCTTTAGGCTGCGGGAGTATCTGCAGGGCAGCCCAGTAGAGGTGTTTTCCCATGGGGTGAAAGTCTATGTAGTTCCAAAGAAATTAAATAAAGGGGAAGCCATACGGCGGTTTCGTGGCAGGGTGCAGGCAGGGGCGGTAGCAGCGGCAGGGGACAGCAAGTTTGATATCCCTATGCTGGAAGCGGCGGACTTTGCAATTGCAGATAAGGGCTTGAGATCAGAGCATATTAGTGGGAGCCATGTGGCATACCGCGGGGAAAGGATCTTTTCTGACGAGGTGTTGGAATATGTGCTTGCCCTATATGGGGAAGAAGGAAGAAAGGATGCAAGAAATGGGAATTTATAAACTACAAAAAGGACAAATGGGAGCCATTGCGCCGCTATTTGAAGGCTGGGAGGAGTCATTAATTTGGTCCTGCCTGCAGGGCTGTATGGGGGAGGCATGGGCGGACAAGAAAGAATGCCCAAAGTCTGCCAGGATCCTATTAGCAGATTTTTGCTATTTTGCAGGGGAGGCAAGCCAGGAATTAGTGGTGGAAGGGATAAGGAACCAGGCCAGGGACTTTGTAATTATGGTGCCGCCGCTATATGATGCAAAAGCGGGCTGGGCATCTGAAATAGAACGGGCATATGGCAGCAAATGTAAACGTGTGGAACGTTATGCAATTAAGAAAGAGCCGGGGATTTTTGACAAGGCGCATTTGGAGGGGATTGTCAGGGAGCTGAAAGAAGGGTACGAAGTGAAGCTGATAGACCAGGAAATATTTGCGCAAACCAGGAAACAGAAATGGTCTATGGACTTTACGTCCCAGTTTGCAGATTATGGGGATTACCATAAAAGGGGGTTGGGCGCGGCTGTGGTTGCAAATGGGGAGCTGGTGTCGGGAGCCTCTTCTTACACCGTGTACCAGGAGGGCATTGAGATAGAAATTGGAACCAGGCAGGATTATCGAAGAAAAGGCCTGGCGTCCGTATGTGGAGCCAGGCTGATTCTGGAATGTATGGAGCGGGGGCTGTACCCAAGCTGGGACGCCCAAAACCTCTGGTCAGTGAAACTGGCAGAGAAATTAGGCTACCATTTTGACCGAGCATACCCCGCATATGAAGTGTTTGTGTAATCTTACAGGAAAATATATTTTAGGATGAATAAGAAAGTCAGCAGATACATTAAAGCGCTGATTTTCTTTTCTTTTGCTTTGCCAGTCACCAGATTAATAATGGTCCAGGAAATAATCCCAATGGAAATCCCTTCAGAAATGCTGTAAGCGAGTGGCATAGCAATAATGCAGAGGAACGCTGGGATGGCGTCCCCCATATCGTCAAAATCAATTTTCGCCACAGAGCCTATCATATAGAACCCTACAATCACCAATGCAGGCGCGATGGCAAAGGATGGGATGCTTAAAAATAGTGGGGAGAAAATAACAGATAGCAGGAACAAAAAACCAGTAGTAAGGGCAGTCAGCCCAGTCCGTCCCCCTTCTGTTATGCCGGATGCGCTTTCCACATAAGTGGTGGTTGTGGAGGTGCCAAATAAAGCGCCCACGCAAGTTGCGATCGCATCAGACAATAATGCAGGCCTTACCCTCGGCAGTTTCCCTTCATCATCCAGCATGTCCGCTTTGGCGGAAAGCCCAATTAAGGCCCCAAGGGTGTCAAATAAGTCAACAAACAGGAAAGAGAACATAATGATAGCAAAATCCCATATTTTGAAGCTGCCAAAATCTACGGTAAAGACAGCGCCGAAGGTTTCTTTAAAAGATGAAAAGTCAAGGCTCACAATCCCAGAGGGGATTACGGAATACATGCCTGCATCAGGGGAAGGCACGTAAATGCCTGTAAGCTCACAAAATATGCCAAGGAGCCAGGTGGCAAGGATGCCGATTAAGATGCCGCCTTTCACCTGTTTTACCAACAAAACAGCCGTAATCAATATACCAATCAGCGCAAGGATGGCGCCTACGCCAACAGAGTGGAAGGTTTCCCCTTTAAAGCTCTGGTAAGTCACCAGGGTTGCATCGCTGTGTACAATCAATTTTGCGTCTTGCAGCCCAATAAAGGCGATAAAAAGGCCAATCCCTGCACTGACGGCAACTTTTAAGCTGGCGGGGATAGCGTTAAAGATAGCTTCCCGCACATTGGTCAAAGAAAGGATGATAAAGAGAATGCCTTCTATAAATACAGCAAACAATGCAAACTGCCAGGTATAGCCCATGCCGATTACCACCGTGTAGGCAAAGTAGGCGTTCAGCCCCATGCCGGGAGCCAAGGCAAATGGATAGTTTGCTAAAAACGCCATTAGAAGCGTGCCAACGAAGGAAGCCAAAGCGGTGGCGATCAATACGCCGCTGGGGTCCATGCCTGCTTCTGACAGGATATTCGGGTTTACGGCAAGAATATATGCCATAGTCATAAAGGTTGTAAACCCTGCAATCACTTCAGTTTTTACAGTCGTGTTGTTCTGTTGCAGCTTGAAAAATTTTTCCAACATAAATTTTACTCTCCTTTTTTACAAATATGTGAATAATTATAACACGATTTTTCAAAAAATACTATGAAAAAATGCTTTTCCTTTTGTTCTGGGTATGATATGATGAAAGCTGATATTTTCATAAACCGGGCATCATATAGTTTTCCATGCCAAAGTTTGGGATTGCAGAAGCTTCCGAACAAGCGGGATTTTCATATACTAATATGGAATAAGCAAAAGGCAGGGAATACATGGGAAGACTTCAGGGGGCCGATATGGTTACGATTTTAATAAACCTATTGATTCAAAACAAAGAGGATGTGAAAAACCCCAAAGTCCGGCAGCAGTATGGGATGATTTGCGGGCTGGTGGGGATTGCCTTGAATATCCTGCTGTTTGTGGGCAAGTTCGCAGCAGGCGCCATCAGCCATTCCATTTCCATTACGGCAGATGCATTTAATAACCTTTCGGATGCAGGCTCTTCTTGTGTAACGCTGGTGGGCTTTAAAATGGCGGGGGCGAAGCCGGATGTAGGCCATCCTTTTGGGCATGGGAGGATTGAGTACATTGCCGGGCTGATTGTTTCCGGGGCTATCCTGTTGATGGCGGTGGAACTTGTAAGGACTTCTATAGATAAAGTCCTGCACCCGCAGCCAGTGGAGTTCAAGGCATTGACGGCAGTGGTATTGCTGGCTTCTATTCTGGTCAAAATATATATGGCATATTATAACTATAGGATTGGGAAGAAGCTGAGTTCTGCTGCAATGCGGGCCACAGCCACAGACAGTTTGGGCGACACCTGCGCAACAACAGTGGTCCTTGTGTCTGCCATAATAGGGGAAGCGTTCCACATCCAGATTGATGGGTATTGCGGCATCCTGGTTGGGCTGTTTATTTTCTATGCAGGGGTTAGCGCGGCAAAAGAGACGTTGGACCCGTTGCTGGGGCAGGCGCCGGAAGAGACTTTAGTCCGCCAGATTGAAGAGATTGTGCTGTCCCATGAGGAAATATGCGGCATCCATGACCTATTGGTGCATGATTACGGCCCGGGGCGGCTGATGATTTCGCTCCATGCGGAGGTGCCAGCGGAAGGGGATATCTTAGAGCTGCATGATGTGATAGACAATACGGAGGTAGAGCTGCGCAGGAAATTAAATTGCGACGCCGTCATCCATATGGATCCAGTGGTTACAGAAGATAAGCATATCTTATATTTGAAAGAAAATATAGAAGAGATAATTAAAAAGATTGACCCAGTGATTTCTATGCATGACTTTCGGGTGGTGGCTGGCCCGACCCATACAAATTTAATCTTTGATATCGTGGTCCCTTATGATTATAGGATAAGCGATGAGGGTTTGGTGGGGCAAATACAGGAATGTGCGGCAAAGAAGTTGGGCGAAGGCCATTTTGTGGTGGTTCAGGTAGACAAAGCATACTGTAAATAGGAATGAAACTGGTACTTTAGGGAGATAATTAGAAATCGCAATAGAAAAATGTCTAAAAAATTGTTCAATTTTTCTTGACTAAAGGACATTGTTTCAGTGGAAATTACCAGTTTTTCAGAAACTACTTGAAAAGGCGGGATGGTTGGAGTATATTTATTACGGTATATGGTATTTAATACAGGTGAGTAGTTGTATGATAGTATTACATGAGAAAGAGAGATAAGATGAGCGAGAAGAAAATTATTGTATCTAATGTAGCTAAAGAGTACAGCAATCCAATTGCAGAGCTGGTGCAGGTAGCTTGTCAGTTTGACAGTGAGATCAGGCTGGAGAGCAGCGAAGCAAGAATCAATGCAAAAAGTATCATGGGAATCATGGCATTTAATCCGTCAAAGGGAATGACTGTAAATATAGTGGCCGATGGAAGCGATGAAGAAGAAGCACTGTTGGCAATGGAAAAATTTTTAGTCTGTCAGTAATTATCAGGGAGGAAATGAAAATGGCAATGGAAAAGAGAGATGCAAAAGTAACTCCAGTAAAAACAACAACGGCGAAAGCGGCAGAAGCGAAAGAGGAAGCCGTTGCAGCAGCAAATGTAAAAGCAGAGGAACCGAAGAAGGCTGCCGAGAAAGCAGCAGAGGAAAAAAAGGAAACTGTAAAAAAAGAGGCTACCGCAAAGAAGGCAGTAAAGAAATCCCCGGCAAAAAAGACAGAGACTAAAAAAGCGGAAAAAGTAGAAGAAATATACCTTCAGTTCCATGGGCAGGAAATCTTTACCAAAGAGATTATGGAAAAGGCAAAGAAGGCTTATATTGCAGAAGGCCATAGAGAATCTTCCATTAAGTCCATTCGTTTGTATATTAAGCCAGAAGAAAACATGGCATATTATGTTATCAACGAGAAGGTTGCAGGCGGCGTTGCACTGTAAATAGAGAAATAGTACAGGAATTTGAGGGTCCACTTGTTATGTGAATGACAAGTGGATTTGTTTATTTCCGCGAGCAATGAGCCAAGCAGCCGCGCTTGCGCGGATATTTGGCGAATGCCGCGAGGGGCGCTGTGTGCCGGCGGCATACGTTCAGCGCCGACCGAAACGGAGTGCAGACCAAATACCCCGCCCCTTGGGGCCAAAAGAACAAGCTAGGCCATGACCCGTAGCTTGCTGCGGGGTATTTGACTCTATAGGAAAAGTTAAAGCTCCTGCTAAAGGGAGGCCAATATGCAAAGGATAATTGTAGCAGATGATGTGGAATTGAACCGTGAAATACTGCGCAGCATGTTAGAAGACGACTATATTGTTGAGGTGGCGAAAGACGGGGAGCAGGCAATTGGGAAGCTGCGGGAATATTATAGGGAAACGGCCGTGGTGCTTCTTGATTTACAGATGCCCCATACAGATGGCTTTGCCGTAATTGATGAAATGAAAGGCAAAGGCTGGATAAAGAAAATCCCTGTGCTTGTAATAAGCGGGGACTATGCGGTGGAGGTTGAAAACCGATGTTTTGAGATGGGCGTTGCAGACTTTATCCATAAGCCCTTTGAGCGTTCTATTGTAAAGAAGCGTATCAAAAATGCGGTGGATTTATTCAATGGCAAAAACCAGTTGGAACGCAAGGTGCAGGAGCAGGCAAGGGCCTTAAAAGAGCAAAACCGCATTATACAGGCGCAGGCAGAGAAATTAAGGGAAGGCAGAGCCTTTGGGCGCTTGATGATGGAATACCGCTCTGCCATTATGGAAGTGGAGACCAGGCTCAAGGTTTTGAATGATGAATTTTCCATAGAATACAACAGGAACCCATTTGAATCCATCAAAAGCAGGCTGAAATCCCCGGCAAGCATTTATGAAAAGTTGGAACGCAAAGGGTTCCCCATTTCTGTGGAGAGCATCAAGGAGAATTTGAACGATGTAGCGGGGCTGCGGGTAATCTGTTCTTTTCCAGACGACATTTACCGGTTGGCAGAATTATTTACCAGGCAGGATGATATTTCGCTGATTCGGGAAAAGGATTATATTAAGTTCCCCAAATGCAACGGGTATCGGAGCCTCCATTTGATTTTAAGCGTGCCAATCTTTCTGTCGGATAAAAAAGAACATGTGAGGGTGGAAGTTCAGTTCCGAACGATCGCCATGGATTTCTGGGCAAGTTTGGAGCATAAGCTGAAATATAAAAAAGATTTGGATGAGGCGGATGAGATTGGCCTGCAGTTAAAATTATGCGCAGATTCCATCGAAGAACTGGATTACCAGATGCAGGAAATCCGTGATAAAATTGACCGTTCCCGGAGTTAATGCAGCGCTAGGAAAGGAGGCAGGGGATGTATAAACTTCTAGTTGTGGAAGATGACGAGGTGATTGCAAAGGCCATTAAGAAACATATGGAAGGGTGGGGCTATGAAGTGACATGTGCAGAAGATTTCAGGGATGTGCTGCAAATCTTTGTGGATGAAAAGCCGCAGCTTGTGCTGATGGATGTTTCCCTTCCGTTTTATAATGGCTTCCATTGGTGCGATGCAATACGCAAGATATCCAAAGTCCCCGTGGTGTTTATCTCTTCGGCTTCTGACAATATGAATATTGTGATGGCTGTAAATATGGGAGGGGATGACTTTGTTGCCAAGCCCTTTGACTTGAACGTCCTGCAGGCAAAAGTGCAGGCTATGCTGCGGCGTACCTATGATTTTGCAGGGGAGAGCCATCTGATAGAACACAAGGGGATGATTTTTGACAGCAGCCGTGGCATAGTGACCTATGAAGGGGTGCAGGTAGAGCTGACGAAAAATGAGATGGGGATCTTAAAGATGCTGTTGGAGCAGAAAGGGAATATTGTGGCGCGGGATAAGCTGATGGAGCGGCTGTGGGAGTCGGATAGCTTTATTGATGACAATACGCTGACGGTAAATGTGGCGCGCCTACGCAAAAAACTGGAAGTTGCAGGCATTGAGAATATGATAAAGACCAGAAAAGGGATTGGCTATGAGCTGGGTTAAGGCGTATGCCAGGCGGCATCGGCTTGGGATTTTTTTATTCCTGTTATTCGGCATTATTTTTGCAATGGTGGTCTTTCTGTACCAACTTCCAATGGAGCCGGCAATTTACGCCATAGGGCTATGCTGCGCCGTTGGGGGTGCCGTGCTGGTTGTGGACAGCGTCCGTTACCGCAAAAAGGTAGAAGAACTCGAGTGGCAGCTAGAAGCCGTGAAGAATGGGACCCAAAAACTTCCGCCGCCAGGGGATGAAATTGAACGTCTGTACCAAATGCTGTTGGAGAATGCACAGACAGAGTGGTTTTGCCAGGTAGGGGAAATCATGAAAGAAAAATCTGAGGTGACGGATTACTTTACGCTGTGGACCCATCAAATTAAAACTCCGATTGCCGCCATGCATTTGCTGCTGCAGCAAATCCCGCCAGACCAGGGGCAGTGTTACGGGCAGGTCAGGGAAGTGGAGGCGGAACTGTTTAAAATTGAACAATATGTGGATATGGTGCTGCAATACCTCCGTTTGAACAGCAATGTCAATGATTTTGTCTTGCAGGAGTATGGGCTGGACAATATCATCCGCCAGGCCGTGCGCAAATATGCGCCTATGTTTATCCGCAAAAAGCTTACGCTCCACTATGAGCCATTGCAGAGGAAAGTGGTAACAGACGAAAAGTGGCTGGTATTTGTACTGGAGCAGATTTTAAGCAATGCCATCAAGTATACTTCTTCTGGGGATATTTTCATTTATATGGAAAATGGATGCCTTGTGGTGAAAGACACTGGCATCGGGATTTTGCCAGAAGACCTTCCAAGAATATTTGATAAAGGGTATACAGGATACAACGGCAGGAGCGATAAGAAGGCGTCTGGCATCGGCTTGTACCTTGTCAAAAAGATATTGGGGAAGCTGGGGCATAAGGTCCTGGTGGAATCTGTGCCTGGGGAGGGGACCCAGGTGAAGCTGCTGTTTTGACAGCCCTTATCTTATTCCCACCAGCAATGAGCCAAGCAGCCGCGCTTGCGCGGATATTTGGCGAATGCCGCGAGGGTACCGCCCTGCGGGTGCAAATACCCAGCCCCTTGGGGTGGGAAGAACAAGCTAGGCCATGCCCCTTAGCTTGCTGCGGGGGATTTGGCTTTTTTGATATTGCTGCTGATTTGTCTGCCAAAGGAAGCTTTGTAAATTATATGGTATTCTTCAAAGGAGATGCTTGCGCCGTGCGCCAAGACCTTCATCTGTACGCCAAACAGGCTTACCAGGTAGGGCATGGCTGACATGCCGTTTTTCAAGTAAAAAGATTCCCTGCGGATACGCTCCTGCTGGTTCGGGGCGGCTTCTGCGGGGTCTTCAATTTCCAGCACAAAGCGTTTCCCAGCATAGCGCCCCTGCAAGGCCTTTAGGGCTTTAGAGCCTATATTCTTCCCGCGTAGATGGGGGCAGACAGCAAAGTAGTCCAGCAATACGTCATTGCCATGCAAGACTGTAATGGCAAGCCCAAGGAAGCTTCCATCCTCCTCCTCTATGGCAAGCAGTTCTATAATGCCTTCCTGGCTTTTTTGGACCATAAGTGGGAACGGTTTGCGTTCCACAGCAGGGAATGCTTCCAGATATAAACGTTCTATATTGGCAAGCTGTGCAGATGCAGCGCAATTTGTTAATTTCATGTGTAACCTCCATGGTTGTTCAGATTTTATCAATAATGATTCGGGCGCTAAAAGGGTGCGTTGCACCCGCCCTATACCATATATTGGCCTGCAAATTCATTTGCAATAACAATATATGGTATGGGCGCAACGCCAAAGGTGTTTTTGGCACCCTAATCCTATCATACAATTCTGTTTTTGATAAATCAAGTGAAAGTTTCCCATCCTTACAAAACAGTAAGAAATAGCCTGAAAAATGTAAGCCAAAGTTAAGGCAAAGCTTGCAGGGATTCGGTATACTTTCTTTAGAACAAAGGCAGAGGCAAGGAGGACGATTATGGCAATCTTAGAAGTGAATAATGTAAAAAAAGTATATACTACAAGGTTTGGGGGGAATCAGGTGCAGGCCCTTACAGACGTAAGCTTTTCTGTGGAAAAAGGAGAGTATGTGGCGATTATGGGGGAATCCGGTTCCGGCAAAACAACCCTTTTAAATATTCTGGCGGCGCTGGATAAGGCGACATCGGGGCTTGTGCTGCTGAATGGGAAGAACCTTTCCACGCTCCGGGATGCAGAAGTGTCAACGTTCCGCAGGGAGAATCTAGGGTTTGTGTTCCAGGATTTTAACTTACTGGATAATTTTAATATCCAGGATAATATTTTCCTTCCATTGGTGCTTGCGGGGAAGAATTATAATGAAATGCGCGTGCGCCTGATGCCAATCGCTGAGAGTTTGGGCATTCAGGCAATCTTAAGGAAATATCCCTATGAGGTGTCCGGCGGCCAGAAGCAGCGTGCGGCAGTGGCGCGCGCATTGATTACCGGCCCCCAGTTAATCCTTGCGGATGAACCGACAGGGGCGTTGGATTCCAAAGCGGCGGAAAGCCTGCTGTCCCAATTTCAGGAAATCAACGAAGCGGGGCAGACCATATTAATGGTTACCCATTCCATAAAGGCGGCAAGCTGCGCCAAACGTGTGCTGTTTATCAAAGATGGGCAGGTGTTCCATCAAATTTATAAAGGCAGCAGCACCGATGAGGAAATGTACCAGAAGATTTCTGATACCCTTACAGTAATTACGACAGGTGGTGGGAAGCATGAATAGATTTTTTTATGGAAAACTTGCATTTGGGAATTTGAAGAAAAACGGAAGGCTGTATCTGCCCTATATGCTGGCAGCAATTGGGATTGGCGCTATGTTTTATATTATGCTGGCATTAACCGCGGATGAGGGGATTGGGAAAATGCCAGGCGCCGCGGAGTTAAAAATGATTATGGGCTTAGGGTGCGGCGTGATCATGGTTTTTGCAGTGATATTTTTATTTTATACCAATAGTTTCTTGATGAAGCGGCGCAAAAAGGAATTTGGGCTGTTCCATATCCTCGGCATGGAAAAACGCCATATTGGTAAAATGATGTTTTGGGAAACCTGCATGGTTGGGTTTATCAGTATTGCAGGGGCGGCGGCAGCAGGCGTTGTACTCTATAAACTGGTGGTTTTGGTGCTGCTGCGCATCACGGGGCTGGAGGTTCCGTTTGGGTTTACAATTTCTGTGTCAGGGATTGGGAATATGGCAATTTGCTTTGCAGCCATTTTTTTAGCCACAATGCTGTATAATTTGGTCCAAGTGAAAAAAGCCAATGCCATTGAACTTTTGCATAGCGCCAACCAGGGGGAAAAAGAACCAAAGACACGGTGGTTTTTGGCAATTCTGGGCGTGTTGGCTTTAGGCGGCGGGTATGTGATTGCCATTGTGGCAGAAGATCCCCTTGGCGCGCTGCTTATGTTTTTTGTGGCTGTGCTTTTAGTGATTCTCGGGACATATTGCCTCTTTACGGCTGGCAGCATTGCATTGCTGAAAATTATGCGTAAAAATAAAACATATTTTTATAAGACCAAGCATTTTATTTCGGTATCTGGGATGATTTACCGTATGAAACAGAATGCAGTAGGGCTTGCCAATATCTGTATTTTAAGCACGATGGTGCTGGTTATGGTATCTGGCACAATTTCCTTGTATCTGGGCATGGAGGACATTATTAACACCCAATATCCCAGGGATATAGCCATTACAGGTTCTGGCAGTCTGACAGATGGGCAGAAGTCAGATTTAAAAGGGATGTTCCAGCAGGCGGCGGCGGAGTCCGGGCAGTCAGTGGAAGGGATGGTGGAATATACTACCCTCGACGTCGCGGTATGGAAATCTGGTGGGAATATGGTAATCGCCAATCCAGAAGACGAGCAGCCGGAAGGGACTTTGTGCGTGTTGGAAATCCTTACCTTAGAAGAGTATAACCGTGTTGCTAAGGAACCAGGGCAATTGCAGGATGATGAAATTTTTGTTTGCGTAAGGCAGGGGGAGGCAGGGGATACGTCATACAGCCTGAATGGAAAGAATTTGCGGATTAAAGAGTATTTAGAGGATTTTCAATTGGAAGGCATGGACAAAATGATAATATACGATGGCTACTTTCTCGTGGTGAAAGACAGGCAGGTTATGCAGGAATTGTACGAAATGCAGAAAGCGGTTTATGGGGAAAGGGCAAGCGTAGAAACCTATTCCATATTTGCGGATTTATCTGGAGATCCTGGCCAGATGGAACGATATGAGGAGCGCTTTTTAGGGCTGCTAGAAGAATATAACCAAACGAAGGGGGAAGGGGAAACCATTGCCGCGAAGCTAGCCCTTAAGGATGAGAGAAGGGAAGAGATGATGGTTTTCTGCGGTGGTTTTCTATTCCTGGGAGTGTTTTTAGGGTTTGTGTTCCTGATGGCAACGGTATTGATAATTTATTATAAACAGGTTTCGGAAGGGTATGAGGATAAAGGAAGGTTTGAGATTATGAGGAAGGTGGGCATGAGCCCAAAAGAGGTGAAAGCTTCCATCCACAGCCAGATTATGAAGGTGTTCTTCCTCCCGCTTGTTATGGCGGGCGTCCACCTGACAATGGCATTTCCAATGATGAACCGGCTGCTTATGCTGTTCAATTTGAGAAACCCAGGGTTGTTTGCAGCCTGCACGGTAGTTGTTGTATGCATTTTTGCAGGGATTTATGGCATTGTATTTGGCATTACGGCAAAGGCATATTACCAGATTGTAGGGGAGCAGCGGTAAGGAAAGGATATGGCGCTTCTGCATGTTGCAGGGGCGCCTATACTGATACAAAACAAAAGGCTTGAGGGCAGCCTAGCTTTAAGGGGGCTGGCTGCCGTTAAACTTTTTTGATTGGCGAGTCCAGCCCCCATCGGTTTATTTTACTTTTTCTCCTGCTTTATAGCGTTTTACCAGCCCTTCGATCCTCTCGTAAGGGTCGAGCAAGTCGCTAATAGAGGTGTCATGGTTCAGGGTGTCTATAATATAGGCAATGTATTTGCTCATGTCACAGTCGATGTAGTAAGGCCGGTTTAAAAGCTCTGGCGTCTGGTAGGTCAGGTTGGTTGTGACAACCTTGTAAATAATCCCGTCTTCCACAGCTTTGTCGAATTTCTCAAGGCCATTGGTGAATAAGCCAAAGGTGGCGATTACAAAAATCCGGTTCGCTTTTCTTTTTTTCAGCTCTGTTGCCACGTCAATCATGCTGTCGCCAGAAGAAATCATGTCATCAATAATAAAGACGTCCTTGCCTGCCACAGATGAGCCAAGGAATTCATGGGCTACAATTGGGTTGCGCCCATCCACGATTTTGCTGTAATCCCTACGCTTGTAGAACATCCCCATATCCAGCCCAAGGACATTTGCAAAGTACACGGCGCGGTTGGTCCCGCCTTCGTCTGGGCTAATTACCATCATATGGTCGCTGTCAATCTGCAGGTCATTAATTTCCCGCAGGATGCTTTTGATAAACTGATATGCAGGCTGCACTGTCTCAAACCCATGCAACGGGATTGCATTCTGCACGCGTGGGTCATGCGCATCGAAAGTAATTATGTTGTCCACGCCCATATTGGTCAATTCCTGCAGCGCAAGCGCACAATCCAACGATTCCCTGCCAGTACGTTTGTGCTGGCGGCTTTCATAGAGGAACGGCATAATAACTGTGATCCTTCTGGCTTTCCCGCCTGCAGCGGCTACAATTCGTTTTAAGTCCTGGTAATGGTCGTCAGGGGACATATGGTTCTCATGCCCGCAGACGGTATAAGTAAGGCTGTAGTTAGTCACGTCCACCATAAGGAATAAGTCATAGCCACGGACAGAGTGCCGGATAGTGCCTTTGGCCTCTCCCGTGCCAAAGCGTGGGGTAGAACAATCCATGAGGTAAGTATCCCGCTGGTATCCACGGAATGCAATGTCATTTTCATGTTCATGTTGCCGTTCTGCACGGAACCGTACCAGGTACCTGTCCACCATTTCGCCCAACTGCCGGCAGCTTTCTAATGCGATCACGCCTAAGGAGCCTGCAGGGATTGTTTCATAATTTCTTTCGTTACGCTGCATTAAAATGTCCTCCATTACATATAAATTGAAATTGTTTAAGTTGTGCCTATGGATAGTAAACCGTTATCATGTTCAGCCGCTTATGGGCGGCCTGTCCTGCCCAAGCTTTTTCTGCAGCCGGATATCGTTGCCAAATAGCTTTATTACGGTATAATTGCTGGATATTCTAGAAAACACCCGCTCGGAATAAGTGTCAACCAATTGCCTCAGGCTTAAATTAGTCGAAATAATTGTGGATTTTTGCCGCAGGATGCGTTCATTTAGGCATAAGAACAGTTGTGAGGTTGTGAAGGAGTTAGAAAGCTCCGTCCCTAAGTCGTCTATAATCAACAAGTCGCACTCAAATATATTCTGGTAGTCCTCGCTGACGTCGCCTGCTTTTCTGAAAACATTTTTTTCAAAAATATGGAACAGGGAAGAGGCGGAAAAATAGATGACAGAATGTCCAGAATCCAACAGTTCTTTTGACACGCAATTAGACAGGTATGTCTTGCCAATACCTGTATCGCCATAAAAAAACAAATTTTTAAATTCATTGTCAAACCCATCTATGAAATCCTTGCACAGGCTGACCGCATGCTTTGCCGTGTCGAGGCTGGTCATGCCTGTGGAAGGGTTTGTTAGGGAATCAGAATAATAACTATAAGAAAAGTTCTGGAAATTTTCTTGTTCCAACACCTGCCGGAGGTTGGACTGGGTATATACCAAGTCAATGGCGGCCTGTTTGAAGCAATGGCATTTTTCCCTGCCAATATATCCTGTGTCTTTGCAGTCCGGGCATTGATAAGGGGGTTCAAAATAATTTTCAGGGTACCCATGGCTTGTCAAAATCTGCTTTTTCTCAGCGGTTAGCGCGGAGAGTTCCTTCCGTAATTGGGAAAGGGCAGTGTCGTCCCCGTCAATCAGCTTCCTTCCCTGGGCTACAGAACGGGAAGAGATGGATGTGTCAATTTCCGTGAGCCGGGGGAATTTGCGGTAAAGGGATTGGATGCGCTCCATTACAATATGCTGGTTCTCCAATTGCTTTGCCTCATAGCGCCGGATTAACGTGTTGTACTGAGTGTTGCTTAAAGCCATGGGTGCCTCCTTAACGTGTACTGTTTAATAATTCTGCCTCCAATTGGTCAATATTATAAGTGCGCTGTGGAAAACTGTTAAAACGGTTTGCAGCAGCAGACCTTACGGCGGAAGCTTTTGCAGATTTTTCCGCGGCCTTTGCAGCTTTTGCCGCCTGGAAGGACTCATCTGCCTTTCGGATGTCAGAAAGCGTATGTATATTTTGCTTGTTCCAGTTTAGCAGGATCCTATCTGTGTATTCAAAATTAGGCTGGTGTATGGTGAGGATTGTGCGGCTGCATGCTTCCGTAATCATATCCTGCCCAAATCCCAATTCTTTACTCCATTTTTCCAAGTATGCAGATTCTGCAGGCGCCAGGCTGCGCCCCTTTATCCCAAGCGCCTTTAGGACGGCATAATGGAGCTGGCTGTGGGTGTTCACGCTGCGCTTTGCCTGCGCGACTGTCTCAATGCCGGATTCTTTCCAGCTTAGCGCAACCTTTTCCATATAATGCAGGCTGGAATGCCCTCCAGCGATGCAATATTCCAACAAGTAGACAATCAGGTCGGAAGATAGCCCAAGGCCGTCATACCAGTAGAAAAGGGACTGCATATCTGTTGAGGTGAGTGGGCGCGCCAGGTAGCTTTCCGCTACAAACAGCAGCTCGCGTACTTCCTCATGTTCCTTAAGGCGTGCCATTTCGCCAGGGGTATAGGCAGCTTTTTTCGGCGCGGCTTTCTTGCCGGAAGTTTGGGAAACCGGCGGGATTACAAATTCCGCTTTCTTTAAAGGCACAATGTCATCTTTTGGCGCGGCTGGCTCGGAATCCAGGAAATAAATGCCGGAAATGGACTTGTCCTCATCGTATTCTAAGCGCAGCAGGTTCATTTTTTCCCAATATTTTAAAGCGCGCCGGATATCTTTTTCTGTGTGGTCAAACTTGTCCGCAGTCCTTGAAATGGAAAAACTGCAGCCAGGCGAATTCATGCAACGGAGAAGGTATAAGTATATTTTGACAAATTCCCCATTGGCGTTCGTCATGTATTCGTCAATAAATTGGTTTGGGATTTCCGTTGTGGAATTTCCATTGTCCTTGTGTAATGTAATATCTGCCATAATACCCTCCAGTGGAATATACTTCTTTATCTGTTGTGTGTTCTGCTCCTTAATGTGGATTAAAGTATAGCACATAAAAATCAAAATGAGAAGCATAATTTTTCCTAAAAATCCAGTAAAATCAAGGGATTGCGGAAATGTGGAAAGGGTGGATAATGTGGATAAAAGGCATTCCAAACATTATGGTAACACACCGGGCCCTTAGGAAACCGGAAAAATGCAATATTTTGTAAAATAAAATTATTTGCATTATGTAAACTTAAAAATCCACATTCAATTTGGAAAGTTTTCCCCAATTGAATGTGGATAACGTTGATAACTATGTCCCAAGAAGGTGTTCGCCCACTTGCACAATGTCTCCAGCGCCCATAGTTATCAACAAATCACCGTTTATACATTTATTTAATAAAAAATTTTCAATTTCGTCAAAAGATGGAAAATAGTGGCATTCGCAGCCTAATGATTGTAACTTTTTCTGCAGGTTTTGGGAGCTTATGCCTAAAGTGTCCGTCTCACGTGCAGCATAAATATCTGCCAGGACCACGGTATCCGCTAAGGAAAGGGCGGTGGCAAAGTCATCCAAAAACGCTTTGGTGCGGGTATATGTGTGGGGTTGGAACACACATATAATGCGGTGGTTCCCATAGTTTTTTGCCGCAGTTAAAGTTGCGGTGATCTCAGCGGGGTGGTGGGCATAGTCGTCAATAATGGCAATGCCGCCTAAATCGCCTTTGTACTCAAACCGCCTGTTTGGGCCTTTAAACTCTTCAAGCCCTGCCTGGATATGCGCAAAGGAAATGCCAGCTTGAAGCGCCAGGGCGCAGGCGCCAAGGGCGTTGCTTACGTTATGGATGCCTGGGACTTTCAGGGAAATGCTGCCCAAGGCGGACTCGCCATGCATTAAGGTGAAGCTGGCGCAGCCAAGTGTATTAAAAGCGACGCCTTCGGCATAATATGAACAAGAGGGGTCCAGGCCATAGGTTAAGGCGTTGCAGGGAAGCCCTTCTGTTATTTCCCCTAAGCCTTCAATCTCCCCATTGAGGACCAAGGTGCCTCCTTCTGCCACATTTTCGGCAAACTTTCGGAAGGAATGGCGGATATCCGCAAGGTCTTTGAAAAAATCCATATGATCCTCTTCAATATTCAGTATCAGGGCATATTTTGGGTAAAAGTTCAGGAAGCTGTTGGTGTATTCGCATGCTTCCGTTAAAAAGTATTCAGAGCCCCCAACACGGATATTCCCGTTGATGGAAGGGAGGATCCCCCCTACAGAGACCGTAGGGTCGGTGGACGCATTTAGAAGTATCTGGGTAATCATGGAAGTGGTGGTGGTCTTTCCGTGGGTGCCGGATACGGCTATAGATTCTGTGTAATTGCCCATAATCTGCCCTAAAAGCTCTGCCCTTGTCAGCGTGGGGAGCTGCCTGTCCTTTGCGGCCTTCAATTCTGGGTTCTCTGGGTGGATAGCGGCAGTGTATACCACAGCATCGGCATTTGGCGGGATGTTGGACGCGCGCTGCCCAAAATAGATGTCAGCCCCAAGCCCTGCCAGTTTTTCAGTCAGTTCGGAGCTTTTGGCGTCAGACCCGGAGATTTGGAAGTTTTCTTTTAACAGGATTTCGGCAAGGCCGCTCATGCTAATGCCGCCGATTCCAATAAAATGAAGGTGAATTGGTTGTTTAAAATTAATTTTGTACATATTGTTTACCTGCCCACTCTTTTTAGTATTATCATTATTTTATACTAATATAAGGTATTTTGCAAATTGAAAATGAAGGGGAATAGGGAAATGGGATAGCAATTTGAAAAATATAACAAAGAAAAGTTGTATAAAATGACAAATTTGCCTACTTTTTGCGAAAAAAATTGTGAAATATGTGTACTAAAAGATTCTTTTGTGATATAATTGGTCTACAAGGAACAAGAAATTAAGTGACGAGAGGTGAGAGACATGATTCGTAAAGAAATGATTGCCATGCTTCTGGCAGGAGGGCAGGGAAGCCGCCTAGGCGTATTGACTTCTGAAGTGGCGAAACCGGCAGTTGCATTCGGCGGTAAATACCGCATTATTGACTTTCCTTTGAGCAACTGTGTGAATTCCGGGATAGATACGGTAGGCGTATTGACGCAATACCAGCCGTTGCGGCTGAATGCCCATATTGGGATTGGCATTCCATGGGATCTGGACCGTAATCATGGAGGGGTGACAGTGCTGCCGCCTTACGAAAAAAGTGACAACAGTGAATGGTATACTGGCACAGCGAACGCCATATACCAGAACTTGAATTATATTGAAAGCTACCATCCAGAATATGTGTTGATCCTTTCAGGGGACCACATTTACAAAATGAATTATGAAGTGATGCTTGACTTCCACAAAGAGAATAACGCGGACGTCACCATTGCAGCTATGCCGGTGCCTTGGGAAGAGGCCAGCCGCTTTGGGCTTGTAATTACGGATGGGAACAAACAGATCCTGGAATTTGAGGAGAAGCCTGAGAACCCGAGGAGCAACCTGGCGTCCATGGGGATTTACATCTTTAACTGGAGCGTATTGAGGGAAGCCCTTGTTACCATGTCAGAGCAGAGCAATTGTGATTTTGGGAAACATATCATCCCATATTGCAGGGAGAACGGCAGGCGTTTGTTTGCA
Organism: uncultured Lachnospiraceae bacterium; assembly: GCA_910585295.1. Lineage (GTDB taxonomy): Bacteria > Bacillota > Clostridia > Lachnospirales > Lachnospiraceae > Petralouisia. The sequence continues at coordinate 66,955 of CAJUDE010000044.1, forward strand.
TATGAATACAATGGGTATTGGAAGGATGTTGGGACCCTTGGCTCTTACTGGGAGGCAAATATGGAATTGATTGATTTGATCCCAGAGTTCAACCTGTATGAGGAATATTGGAAGATTTATACAAAGAGCGACCAGATTGAACCCCAGTACATCGCAGCCGATGCTGTGACAGAACGCTGTATTATCGGGGAAGGGACTGAAATTTATGGCAAGGTCTATGGCTCCGTGATTGGGCCTGGCGTTATGGTCGGCAAGAATACCGTGATCCGTGATTCTATTATTATGCAGAATACGACGATTGGCGACAACGTTACCATAAGCAAGTCAATTATTGCTGAGAATGTGGCGATTGGCGACAATGTGGAACTAGGGATTGGGGAGGAAGCAGACAATAAGCTCAATAAGAGCGTGTACTCATTTGGGATTGTGACAATTGGAGAGAATTCTGTGGTTCCGTCTGGGGTTAAGGTTGGGAAGAACACAGCCATATCCGGGGAAACAGAGGCAGGGGATTATCCAGGGGGCGTCCTGGCAAGCGGGGAATCAATTATTAAGGCAGGTGACATTATATGAAGGCATTAGGTATAATATTAGCAGGTGGGAATAACAGTAAGATGCAGGAGCTGTCCAATAAGAGGGCCATTGCAGCCATGCCGGTGGGCGGGAGCTACCGGTGCATTGATTTCGCGCTTAGCAATATGAGCAATTCCCATATCCCCAAGGTGGCTGTCCTGACGCAGTATAATGCCAGGAGCCTCAACGAGCATCTAAGTTCTTCTAAATGGTGGGATTTTGGGCGCAAGCAGGGGGGGTTGTATGTATTTAACCCTACAGTCACTTCTGACAATGCCTGGTGGTACCGGGGGACGGCGGACGCCATGTACCGGAACATTGATTTCCTGAAAAGGAGCCATGAGCCTTATGTGATTATTGCAGCGGGCGATTGCGTTTATAAGATGGATTACAATAAGATTTTGGAATACCATATTGAGAAGAAGGCAGACATTACGATTGTTTGTAAGGACATGCCGGTGGGCGATGACGTCAGCCGGTTTGGGGTGGTTAGGATGAACGAGGATTCCAGGATTGTGGAATTTGAGGAGAAGCCTATGGTTGCTCAGTCCAACACTATTTCAGCCGGCATTTATGTAATACGCAGAAGGCAGCTAATAGAGATGCTAGAACGCTGTGCAGAGGAGAACCGCCATGATTTTGTAACAGATATATTGATCCGGTATAAGAACATGAAACGGATTTATGGCTATAAAATGGAAGAGTACTGGAGCAATATTGCCACAGTGGAATCCTATTATAAGACGAACATGGATTTCCTGAAACCGGAGGTGCGTAGGTATTTCAGGGCAGAGCCGAAAATTTATTCTAAGGTGGATGACCTTCCGCCTGCAAAATATAACGTAGGCTCTGATGTATGCAACAGTTTAATATCCAGTGGATGCATTATTAATAGTAAAGTGGAGAATTCCATTTTGTTTAAGAAGGCGTTTGTGGGGAAGAACTGTGTCATTAAGAATTCTATTATCCTGAATGACGTGTACATTGGGGACAATACGCATATTGAGAACTGTATTGTCGAAAGCCGCGATACGTTGCGTGCCAATACCTATTTCAGTGGCGGGGATGGAATTAAGGTAGTATATGAACATAACGAAAGATATGTAATTTAGCCGTTTTGGCTAAGTGGCATATGAAGGGGGCAGGAGATTTATGCAGATAACAGATGTAAGGATCCGTAAAGTAGAAAAGGAAGGAAAAATGCGTGCAGTGGTTTCCATAACCATTGACGAGGAATTTGTGGTTCATGACATTAAAGTGATTGAGGGCGAAAAAGGGCTGTTCATTGCAATGCCCAGCAGAAAGGCAGCAGACGGTGAGTACAGGGATATAGCACATCCGATTAACTCCCAGACCAGAGAGTCGATCCAGCAGATTATCCTGGATAAGTACCGGCTGGAAATGGAAGCTGGGGCGTCGCCGGAAGCATAAGCCTGCTGGCTAAAAAAGAGAGTGGGAAGCAATGGCAGCGGGGAAGTTGGCGTAAATGGGGCAATCCATTTACGCCTTTTTTTTAAATTTTAAGAAAAAATTAGTAACTAGTGTTCCTAAATCCATAAATAGTATGATATACTGTAACGGAGTTCGTTGAAGAAAGGAATCGTATTATGTTAGAGATTTTAAAAGCGGTAGCGTACGGAATTGTAGAGGGCATTACAGAATGGCTTCCGGTCAGTAGCACTGGGCATATGATCTTACTGGAAGAAATTATGCCTATGGAAGTGACCCAGGAATTTTGGAATATGTTCCTGGTGGTGGTTCAGTTGGGGGCTATTTTGGCGGTGGTTTTATTGTTTTGGAACCGGATTTTCCCGTTTCAGGTAAACCGGAGGCGCCAGGTAAGGCTGAACTGGAATATTGTGAATTTATGGGGCAAGATTTTGGTGGCCTGCATTCCAGCAGGCATTGTGGGCGTGCTGTTTGATGACTGGCTGGAAGAGCATCTGTATAATTTCTGGGTGGTTTCGGTCATGCTGATAGCGGTAGGGGTTATCTTTATCCTTGTGGAGAACCGCAACCGTGGCGTGCGGCCGATGATTTGCACCACAGAAGAATTGGACTATAAAGTCGCATTATTAATAGGGATGTTCCAGTTGGCGGCGGCAGTGTTCCCCGGCACCTCACGTTCCGGCGCGACCATTATCGGGGCATTGATGATTGGGGTGTCCCGTACCGTGGCGGCAGAGTTTACGTTTTATTTGGCAATTCCCGTGATGTTTGGCGCAAGCCTTTTGAAGATGGTAAAATTTGGGCTGGCATTTACAGGCATGGAACTGGGCATACTGGTTACAGGAATGGCAGTTTCCTTTGTGGTGTCTGTCGTGGTAATCCGTTTCCTTATGGGGTACATTAAGAAACATGACTTTAAGGTATTTGGATGGTACCGTATTATTTTGGGAGCCGTGGTGCTGCTGTATTTTGGCGTGTTTGCGGCATAACGAGTAGGAGAGGCGTAACAGATAAAGGAGGAAGTTATGTATATCATTGCAGGGCTGGGGAACCCTACCAGGCAGTATGAAAAAACCCGCCATAATGTAGGGTTTGATGTGATTGACCTGCTTGCGGAGAAATACCATATCAAGATAAGTGACAAAAGGCACAAGGCATTGTGCGGCGCCGGGATGGTAGAAGGGCAGAAGGCGCTTCTGGTGAAGCCACAGACCTTTATGAACTTAAGCGGGGAGAGCATAGGGGCAATTTTGAACTTCTACAAAATAGAGCCAGAAACAAACTTGATTGTAATGTATGACGACGTAAGCCTACCTCCTGGGAAGCTTAGGATACGGAAAAAGGGCAGCGCTGGGGGCCATAATGGAATAAAAAATATTATCAGCCATACAGGCACCCAGGAGTTTTTAAGGATTAAAATTGGGGTAGGTGAAAAGCCCCAAGGCTGGGATTTGGCGGATTATGTGCTGGGCAGGTTTTCCAAAGGCGACCGGGAACTGGTGGAGGAAGCGTTCCAGCGGGCATGCGAGGCAGTGGCCTTGATGGTGCAGGGAGAAACAGACCGTGCCATGAACTTGTTTAACTAGTGGTCAATAATGGAGGAGAGCATGAAAAGTTTTACAGAGCCTTTGGTGGAGCTGAAAGAGTATGCGGACTTAAGGGCGCAATTGAAGAATGCAAAAGAAGTAGTGCAGGTTTCCGGGTGCATTGATACCCAGAAGCCTCATTTTATCTACAGCCTGGTGAAAGGGCAAAAAAACTGCCTGATTGTAACCTTTCAGGAACAGAAGGCAAAGGAACTGTATGAAAATTACCGTTTTTTTGACAAGGATGTTGTCTATTATCCGGCCAGGGACGTGCTGTTCTACCAGTCGGATATCCGGGGCAACTTACTGACTGGGGAACGGCTGGCAGCGGTAAAAGCCATACTGGAACAGGGGCAGGTGACGGTAGTCACCACCTTCGACGCGCTGATGGACCGGATTGCGCCTGTGGGGCATATCAAAGATGCAGCCTTAGATTATGCGCTGGGGGATTCCCTGGATATGGAAACGGTTCAAAAGCGGCTGGTGCAGATGGGGTATGAACGGAATTACCAGGTAGAGTCTGCCGGGCAGTTTGCAGTCCGTGGCGGCATTTTGGATATTTTTCCGCTGACAGAGGAGAACCCATGCCGGATTGAGCTGTGGGGCGATGAAATCGACTCTTTGCGCAGGTTTGATGTGGAAAGCCAGCGTTCCATTGAGAACCTTGCAAAGGTACGTATCTACCCGGCCAGTGAAGTGGTGCTGCTGCCAGAATTGGTGGAACAGGGGCTTGCTGCGCTGCAAAAAGAGAAAGAGGCGCTGTACAGCAAATTCCGCGAGGAAATGAAAACAGAAGAGGCGCATCGGCTGAAATCAGCGGTGGACTTGCTTGTGGAGGAAATCACGGAACTGGGGCAAGGCACCAATTTAGACAGCTACCTTATGTATTTTCTGGAAGGCACAGTGTCATTCCTGGATTATTTTGACCTGGAGAATACCATCTTGTTCCTAGATGAGCCTGCCCGCCTGGCAGAGAAAGGCAGGGTGGTAGGGCAGGAATTTTCAGAAAGCATGTCGCGCCGTTTAGAGAAGGGCTATATCCTTCCAAAACAGATGGAATCCTTGTATTCTGGAAAAGAAGTGTTCGCTAAAATCCAGCGCCAAAACTGCATTGCCCTTACCACGCTGGATACGAAAGTCAGCGAATTGGAGGTCAGCCAGAGGTATAATATTTCTGTGCGGCCAGTAAATTCTTACAACCGCAGTTTTGAGCTGCTTGTGAAGGATTTGCAGCAATACCGGAAACAGAAATACCGGGTGGTTTTGCTTTCAGGGTCAAGGACCCGCGCAAAACACCTTGCCGGGGATTTGCAGCAAGAGGGCTTGAATTGTTTTTACAGTGAGGATTATAGCCATCCGGTGCAGCCAGGGGAGATTATGGCTGCTTATGGCAAGCTGAAAAAAGGGTTTGAATATCCAGACATTAAGTTTGTGGTGATTTCTGAGAGCGATATTTTTGGCGGGGAGCAGAAACGGAAAAAAAAGCGCAGGGTATATGAAGGGGAGAAGATACAGAATTTTACAGACTTAAGCATTGGCGATTATGTGGTGCATGAGCGTTATGGCGTGGGGATTTACCGGGGCATTGAAAAGGTTGAGATCCAGAAGACGGCAAAGGATTATGTAAAAATTGAGTACGATAAAGGCAGTACCCTTTATGTGCTTGCCACTCAGTTAGACGCCATACAAAAATATGCCGGGGCAAAGGCGAAGAAACCCAAAATTAATCGGTTGGATGGGCCGGAGTGGGGGAAAACCCGCAGCCGCGTCAAGGGCGCGGTAAAGGAGATTGCAAAAGAGCTGGTGGAGCTTTACGCCACAAGGCAGCAGACAGACGGATTTGCCTATGGGCCAGATACAGTGTGGCAGAAAGAGTTTGAGGAACTATTCCCCTTTGAGGAGACAGAAGACCAGGAACTCGCCATTGAAGCCACCAAACGGGATATGGAGAGCAGGAAGATTATGGACCGGCTGATTTGCGGGGACGTGGGGTATGGCAAGACAGAAATTGCCATCCGCGCGGCGTTTAAGGCAATTCAGGATGGCAAGCAGGTGGTATATTTGGTGCCTACCACAATCCTTGCCCAGCAGCACTATAATAATTTTGCCCAAAGGATGAAGGATTTCCCGGTGCGGGTGGATTTAATGTGCCGGTTCTGCACCCCGGGGCAGGTTAAAAAGACAGTGGAAGACCTAAAGAAGGGCATGGTGGATATTGTGATTGGCACCCACCGGGTGCTGTCGAAAGATGTGGTGTTCCGGGATTTGGGGCTTCTGATTATAGATGAGGAGCAGCGGTTCGGCGTAACCCATAAGGAAAAGATTAAGCAAATGAAGAAAAATGTGGATGTGCTGACCCTGACTGCCACCCCAATCCCCAGGACCCTCCATATGAGCCTGATTGGGATAAGGGACATGAGCGTGTTGGAGGAGCCGCCTATGGACCGTATGCCAATCCAGACGTATGTAATGGAATATAATGAGGAAATTGTGCGGGAAGCCATCCACCGGGAGCTTGCCAGGGACGGGCAGGTCTATTATGTGTTTAACCGCGTGAACCAGATTGCAGACGTGACCTCAAAAATTGCCCAGCTAGTGCCGGAAGCGAATGTGGCGTTTGCCCATGGGCAGATGAAGGAGCGGGAACTGGAAAATATTATGTACCAGTTTATCAATGGGGAAATTGACGTGCTGGTGTCTACTACAATTATTGAGACAGGGCTGGATATTTCCAATGTAAATACTATGGTAATCCATGACGCGGATAATATGGGGCTGTCCCAGCTATACCAGCTTCGGGGCAGGGTGGGGCGTTCCAACCGCACTTCCTATGCTTTTTTGATGTACCGCAGGGATAAAATGTTAAAGGAAGTGGCGGAGAAGCGTTTGTCCGCCATCAAGGAATTTACGGAATTAGGGAGCGGCTTTAAAATCGCCATGCGGGATTTGGAGATTCGGGGGGCTGGGAACCTGCTGGGCGCCCAGCAGCATGGGCATATGGAGGCGGTGGGCTACGACTTGTATTGCAAGATGCTGAATGAGGCGGTAAAAACCCTGAAAGGGGAGGTTCCCAAAGAGCAGTTTGACACGTCCATTGAACTGGATGTGGACGCTTTTATCCCGCCTTCTTATATCCCAAATGAGTTCCAGAAGCTGGACGTCTATAAAAGGATTGCAGTTATTGGAAATGAGGAAGAGGAAGAAGAAATGCTGGAAGAGCTTTTGGACCGTTTTGGCGACCCTCCCAAATCTGTGGAAAACCTGCTGGCAATCGCCCGGCTAAAAGCCAGGGCGCACGCATGTTATTATACAGAAATTAAAGAATATACGGATAAAGTCCGATTTACATTTTATTTCCAGGCGAATATCAACCCAGCAAACCTTGCCCAGGTTACGGAACCGTACCAGGGGGCGCTGCAGTTTGTGAAGGACGCCAAAGCGCCATATTTTGAGTATTATAAGGGGCGGGGCGCCAAACAGAAGCAGGCAGGCGTCTTGAGCCTGGTGGGCAGGGTTTTGGAGGATACCTGGGAACTGCTGGTGGAAAAGATGTGAAAAAGTGGTGAAAATCCAGTGAAATCCAGAAAAATGGTTGATACTGATGCAAAAAAGAATTATAATATCACCAGTGCGGCCTGGGCAGCGTGGCATCAGGCAAATTTTTAGGAATACACAGGAGGATGTTATGAAAGGAAAGAAAATAGTACCTTTGCTGTTGGCGGCAGTTATGGGGGCCTCTGTCTTGGCGGGATGCGGCAGTTCGATAGATGGGAAGAAGGCGGGGGCAACGCTGGATGGGGAAGAGATATCCCTTGGGCTTATGAACTTTATGGCCAGGTACCAACAGGCATTTTATGACGGGCAGTTTTCCGGCATATTCGGGACGGGGTTCTGGTCCGAGGACTTATTTAATGAAGGCACAGATACGGAAACCTCTGTGAAACAAACAGTGGCGGAGAATATTGAGACGCTGTATTTGTTAGAGGACCATATGGAAGATTACAAAGTGGAAATTACAGAGGAAGAGCTGGCAAAAATGGACGAGGCGGCAGAGAAGTTTATGGAGGATAACACCAAAGAAGCCATTGCGCAAATCGGCGCCACCAAGGAATATGTCAAAGAGATGCTGCGGCTGAATACCATCCAGACTAAAATGCGCAAAGCGATGGACGAGGAAGTGGATACCAAAGTTTCTGACAAAGAGGCAGCCCAGAAATCCATTAGCTATGTAAAGGTAGGCAATACATCCACCACCGATGAACAGGGCAATTCCAAAGAATATACAGAGGAAGAGAAGGCTAACCTGAAAAAAGAAGTAGAGGCATTTGCATCTTCTGCGAAAGATGACTTTAAGGCCGCTGCAGAGAAAGCAGGCTATACCGTTTCAGAGGATTCTTATGGGGCGGAGGAAGAAAGCTTAGACAAAGCGTTGGTAGAAGCGGCAGACAAGCTAAAAGACGGGGAACTCAGCGGGGTCATTACAGGCGAGGACGCTTTTTATGTCGTCCGTATGGAAAGCACGTTTGATGAAGAAGAGACAGAAAAGAGAAAGAGCGAAATTGTCACGGAACGGAAGAATGACCACTACAAAGAGGTATGTGATAAATATAAAGAAGGCGTGAAGTTTGAGCTGAATGAAAAAGAGTGGGCAAAAGTGAAGTTTGATAAGCTGTTCACCATAAAACAGGAAGATACCGCAACGGATGCAACTGGCGACAATGCACAAAAATAGGGGATAGAAAGTGGGAAATGCTCCCTTTCAGCCAAACGGGGGACTGTGCGGCTGGAGGGGAGCAGTGTTTTATCAAAGTTCAGGGCATGTTTGGGAAGTTATCGCAGGTTCAGGCTTGACATGCCTTTGGGAAAGAGGTTTTGGGCTATTATGAAAAGGATATTCCGTGCCGTGGCCCTGCTGCTGGCTGCGGCGCTGCTGGCTGGGGTTTCCCTGATGCAGCGGGGGAAAGGGCAGGGGCGGTATGAAATGCAGTTTTTTGACAGTTTTGACACGGTGACGATGATTACCGGGTATGCAGCCAGCCAGGAAGAATTTGAGTCCCAGGGGCGGAAGCTGCAGGAAAGGCTAAGGCATTACCATAAGCTGTTTGACATTTACCATTCCTATGATGGGATAAATAATATAAAGGCGATCAACGACGCCGCCGGCATAACGCCAGTGAAAGTGGACCAGGAGGTCCTTAACCTGTTAAAGCTTGGGGTAGAGATGTACCATAAGACAGACGGCATGGTCAATATCGCCTATGGGAGCGTGCTGTCTGTGTGGCATAGCTACCGGGAGCAAGGGATGGCAAATCCTGGGGATGCTTTGCTGCCGCCAGCGGAAGTGTTAAAGGAAAAGGAAGGGCATACAGATATTTCCAACCTTGTCCTTGACGAAGGGGCGTCCACTGTGTACCTAAAGGATAAAGAAATGTCCCTGGATGTAGGGAGCATTGGGAAAGGGTATGCCGTGCAGCGTGTGGCAGAGTATGCAAAAGAGCTGGGCATGGAGGGCTTATTGCTTAGCGTGGGCGGGAATGTCTGTGCAATAGGTGGGAAATTAGATGGCGCCCCCTGGCGGGTGGGCATTGAAAACCCTGATTTGGAAAGCCCTGACAGCTATGTGGGGACCGTGGGGCTTAGTGGGAAATCCATTGTGACCAGTGGGGATTACCAACGGTATTATGTAGTGGATGGCAAACGTTACTGCCATATTATTAACCCCAAGACCGGGATGCCTTCTGGGAATTTCCCTTCTGTGTCAGTCCTGGCCGAGGATTCCGGGTTCGCAGACGCATTGTCTACCGCGTTGTTCAATATGGAGCTTTCCGAAGGGCTTGCGCTTGTGGAGTCAATGCAGGGGGTGGAAGCATTATGGATTATGGAAGATGGAGAGGTAATTTGCTCCAAAGGGTTTGGGTTTGATGAAAAAAAATGATTTTAAGTTGATTGCAGTGATAGCGGCGCTTGCCCTTGCGGCATTTGCAGGAATTTCCCTGTATTCTGCCAGAACAACCAGGGAAGGGGAAGCGGTGGTGTATTTCGATGGGGACGAGCAAGGCCGTTATCCCCTGAACCAGGATATTTCCGTGGAAATACCGTCAGAAGATGGGAATTATAATAGGCTGCAAATCAAAGATGGGAAAGCAAATATCACAGAGGCTTCCTGCCCGGATAAAATATGCGTAAAGCACCGTCCGGTCCAAAGCCAGGGGGAGAGCCTGGTATGCCTTCCCAATAAAGTGGTGGTGGAAATTGAGAATGGCATGGGGCTGGAAGTGGACGGCAGCACCAATTAGGAGGGGGCAATGGCAAAAAAAGCGGCATATATGGGAATGATGACGGCGCTGGCATTTGTGCTTTCTTATTTGGAAACCTTAATCCCAATTAACTTGGGGGTGCCAGGGGTGAAGCTGGGGCTGGCAAACTTGGTGGTGATTGTAGCTTTGGAAATGATGGGGGTGAAAGAGGCTTGCACATTGTCCCTGGTGCGGGTGGTGCTGACCTCCTTCACCTTTGGCAACCCGGCGGGCATTTTATACAGTTTTACAGGCGGCGCATTCAGCCTCCTTGCAATGGTTGGGGCGAAAAAATTAAAATTATTTTCCTTGGCGGGCATTAGCGTCTTAGGAGGCGTGTCCCATAACATTGGGCAGCTTACCGCCGCCATGCTGGTGGTGGAGAATGCAAGCCTGATGTATTACCTTCCGGTGCTGGTTCTCTCAGGGACTGCCGCCGGGGTGGCGGTTGGGGCATTGGCGGCAGCTTTAGTCCGGCATTTAAAAGGTTTTGAACAGAGGTAGGCTAGAAAAACCCGACTTAGGTCACGTCCTTTGTTGCGTTATCGTAGGTAGCGTTATAAACCTGGAGGTCGTTTGTGCTGCCGCCTACTGACATGATAATGTCATCGTTGTCCAATACTTTGTGTTTGTTAAATTCTGTATTGCAGGAAATCATATTGATTTCTTTCTTTAACTCTTTGATTTCCTAATTAATAGCTTCCCGTTCGCCCACGCTGTTCGTATCGTTGGAGGCCTGCACAGCTAACTCGCGGATTCTTTGCACAATTTCTGTTATCTCATTCATTGCGCCGTCTCCTACCTGCACCCATGAGGCCCCGTCCTGCGTATTCTGTTTCCCGCGGCTTAACCCGCGGATTTGGTTCCGCATTTTTTCAGATATTTTTAACCCTGCAGCGTCATCGGACGAACGGTTAATTCGGTAGCCTGAATTAAGCCTTTCTGCCGATTTCCTTTTCTTCCCTGCAAGCAGAAGACAGCGCCAATTTCAAGGCATGTTATGATATCACTGCAAAGGAATTGCAGCTTTTGGTGTCTTTCCGCAAGCTTTCTTTCCAAGATCAGGAGGATATCCTTGCTTTCATAAAAATAAAAGCTGACCGAAAGGGTTAATACAATCGCTCAGCTTTCCCTATAGGAAAATCTAGCGGCAGCCGGCCGTATCTTATCTGTTCTGACGCTAAAAAATCGGATTTATGATTGAAAAACTGGAGATAGGAGTATTATAATAGGAAAAAGGTGGAAAAATATATAAAAATAGAAGAGGAAAACCCATGAGAAAATTACTTGTGTATTTAAAGGATTATAAGAAGGAGAGCGTGCTTGCCCCACTGTTTAAAATGCTGGAAGCGTCTTTTGAATTGATTGTGCCTCTGGTGGTGACGGCCATTATAGACGTGGGGATTGCAAACAGGGACAGCGGCTATATCCTACGTATGTGCTTAGTGATGGTGGCATTGGGGTTGATTGGGCTGTTATGTTCTGTGACAGCCCAATACTTTGCGGCAAAAGCGGCGGCAGGGTTTGGGACGAAGGTGCGCCATCAACTGTTTGCCCATATCCAGACATTTTCTTTTTCTGAAATTGACCAGGCAGGGACGGCAACGCTGATTACTAGGATGACTAGCGACATCAACCAGGCGCAGTCCGGCGTAAATATGGTGTTGCGCCTGTTTTTGCGTTCCCCTTTTATTGTGTTTGGGGCAATGGTGATGGCATTCACCATTGACGTCAAAGCGGCAATGATTTTTGTGGTGGCAATCCCATTGCTGTCTTTTGTGGTCTTTGGCGTGATGGCAGCCAGTATCCCCCTGTACAAAAAGGTGCAGGAGCGGCTGGACCGGATTTTGGGCATCACCAGGGAGAACCTAACCGGGGCAAGGGTAATCCGTGCCTTCCATAAGGAAGAAGAGGAAAAATCCAGGTTTGAGGAGGGCTTAGAAAGCCTTACCTCCATGCAGAACCATGTAGGCAAAATCAGCGCGTTTATGAACCCCGTCACATATGCAATTATCAATGGAGCCACAATTTTCTTGTTGTATACTGGGGCGGTTCAGGTAGATACCGGGGTGTTGACCCAGGGGGAAGTGGTTGCCCTTGTCAATTATATGTCCCAGATTTTGGTGGAGCTTATTAAGCTTGCCAACCTGATTGTGACAATCACAAAGGCGGTGGCGTGCGGCAACCGCGTGCAGTCTATTTTGGAAATCCAAAGCAGCATGCCCAAGGAAAAGGAAGGGCTGGCGCCTGTCGCTGCAGCAGTGGAAGGCGCCCCGGAGGCGCCGGCAGTCCAGTTTTCCCATGTGGGGCTGACCTATCAGGGGGCGGGGGGCGAAAGCCTGTCTGACATTGATTTTTCTGTTAAAAAAGGGGAAACCATTGGCATTATCGGCGGCACTGGCTCTGGCAAGACTTCATTGGTGCATTTGATCCCCAGGTTTTATGACGCCACAAAAGGCCAGGTGCGCATCAATGGGAAGGATGTAAAAGAATATTCATTAGAAGAGCTGCGCCAAAAAGTAGGCGTCGTCATGCAGCGTGCAGTGCTTTTTAAAGGGACAATAAAGGAAAACCTCTGTTGGGGGAAGGCGGACGCCACAAAAGACGAGCTGAAGGATGCGCTGCGGGTGGCCCAGGCATGGGAAGTGGTGGAAGGCAAAGAAGGGAAGTTAGAGGCTTTTGTGGAGCAGGGAGGGAAGAACTTTTCCGGCGGGCAAAGGCAGAGGCTTACCATTGCCAGGGCATTGGTGCGCAGGCCGGAGATATTAATCTTGGACGACAGCGCGTCGGCTTTGGATTATGCCACAGATGCGAAGCTGCGCAAGTCGGTTCGGGAGATGGAGGGGAACCCTACCGTATTTATCGTATCCCAGCGTACCTCTTCAATCCAGCATGCGGATAAGATCATTGTGCTGGAGGATGGGGAGGTCGCAGGCATTGGTACCCATGGGCAATTGCTGGAAACTTGTGGGGTCTACCGGGAGATTTACGAATCCCAGTACAAAAAGCAGTAGGAGGCAGCCATGAAAGAGCGAGTGAAAAAAAGTCAAGTAGGAACTATGAAAAAAGTATTAAAATATATAGAAAAGTATAAGGTTTTTCTGGCGTTGTCCTTGATATTTGCGGTGGTGACGGTGGCGTCTACCTTGTATGTCCCAGTGGTGACCGGGCAGGTGATTGACCGTATCCTGGCGCCTGGGCAGGTGGAGTTTGCAGTTATTTTCCGGCTGCTGGGCAAAATAGGGGTGATTACCGGGCTTACGGCATTCGCCCAATGGCTGATGAACGTATGCAATAATAAGATTACTTATGAAGTGATCCAGGATATCCGCAGGGAAGCCTTTGCCAAAATTGAAGTCCTTCCATTAAAGTTTATTGACGGCCATTCCCATGGGGAACTGGTCAGCCGGGTCATTGCGGACGTGGATCAATTTGCCGATGGGCTTTTGATGGGATTTTCCCAGTTGTTCACAGGGGTTGTCACAATTTTAGGGACATTGCTGTTTATGTTGGCCATCAATGTGAAGATTACGCTGGTGGTGGTATTGATTACCCCAGTTTCCCTATTTGTGGCGAGTTTTATTGCAAAACGGACGTTTTCTATGTTTATGCTCCAGTCTACCACCAGGGGGGAGCAGACGGCGTTGGTGAATGAAATGATAGAGAACCAGAAGGTTGTCCAGGCATTTTCTAAGGAAGGGGATGTGTTAGAAAAGTTTGATGAAATCAACCGCCGTCTGGAAAAGGCGTCCTTACAGGCAACATTTTTTTCATCCCTGACCAATCCCTGCACCCGGTTTGTCAATAGCCTGGTGTATACAGGCGTAGGGCTGGTAGGCGCGTTTTCTGCGATGCGGGGGGTGCTTTCAGTCGGGCAGCTTTCTTGTTTTTTAAGCTATGCCAACCAGTATACCAAGCCGTTCAATGAGATTTCAGGCGTGGTGACGGAGCTGCAAAACGCTTTGGCATGTGCAGAGCGTATTTTCCGTTTGATTGAGGAAGAAGCCCAGGTTCCAGATAAAGAGGGTGCAGAAGTGCTTGAGGACGTGCGGGGGAATGTGGGCTTAGGGCATGTATATTTCTCCTATGCGCCTGAGCAAAAGCTGATTGAGGATTTTAACCTGAAAGTGAAGCCGGGGCAGCGGGTGGCGATCGTAGGGCCTACCGGGTGCGGCAAGACTACAATTATCAATTTGCTGATGCGGTTTTATGACGTGGATGGCGGAAGCATTCAGGTGGAGCATAAGGATATCCGGGAGGTTACAAGAAAGAGCCTCCGGAAAAGTTATGGGATGGTGCTGCAGGAAACTTGGCTGAAAGCAGGGACAATACGGGAGAACCTTCTGATGGGTAAGCCGGAAGCTTCCGAGGAGGAGATGGTGGAGGCGGCGAAGGCGGCCCATGCCCATAGCTTTATTAAGCGCCTGCCCCAAGGGTATGATACGGTAATTGGGGAGGAAGGGGGGAGCCTGTCCGCCGGGCAGAAACAGCTTTTGTGCATTGCCCGCGTGATGCTCTGCCTGCCCCCTATGCTGATTTTGGATGAAGCCACTTCTTCTATTGACACCAGGACAGAGATGAAAATACAGAATGCTTTTGCAAAAATGATGGAAGGGCGTACCAGCTTTATTGTAGCCCACCGCCTGTCTACGGTTCAGGAAGCGGATATTATCCTAGTAATGAAAGACGGCCATATTTTAGAGCAGGGCAGCCATGAGGAGCTGCTGGCGCAGCATGGGTTTTACTCTGAACTTTATCACAGCCAGTTTGCGGTATAGGGGGGCTGGCGGCGGGGGCTAATTGATGTTAGCCCCCTTTTGCTGCCTGAAATAAGATAGAATTAATATGGAAGTTTTTGCCAAAATTTGGCAGGTATTTCCCTTTGACAATATTTTAACATAATGGTATACTGAATAAAGCATTATTGTGCCTTAGTGAATAAATAGAATAGAGGTGGAAAGAATGGCAGTACAGCAGGCAGATATTAACAAAGTCCGTGCATCTGTGTCAGGGCAGTTGGGAAACAAAGTCATGATCCAGTTGGACAGAGGCCGAAATCGGGTTGACATTCAGGAAGGAGTTATCAAAGGGGCGTATCCATCCGTTTTTACGATACTTGTTGATGATGATAATGAGAAAAATCCACCGCAATTATTATCCTTTAGTTATACCGACGTGTTGACGAGGGATATTAGAATGAAATTGTGTTAATTCAAGGAAAATGAATAAAACTCTCCAATCAGGAATAAAATGTACAAATATTCAGGATTGGAGAGTTTTTGTTTTGGAATTATCGAAAAAGTATATACATATGAACCGGGAAAAAGGAAAAGCTGTCACGCAAATTACATTGGATGACGATTTTAATGTGCCGGATACAAAGCCCGACCTGATACGCATTATTTTGGACAAAGGGGAAATCAGGCTGGATGAAACTACAATCACCCAGGACCATGTGTGGCTCAAGGGCGTCCTGAAATTCTCCCTGCTGTACCGCAGCGACCAGGAAGAGGGCAAAATTAACAGCATGAATGGGGAAATCCCTTTTCAGGAAAGCCTTGCCATTGATGGCGCCAATGAATACGATACAGCTAAGATGGAATGGGAGATGGAGGATTTATCCATTGGGGTCATTAATTCCAGGAAACTTAGCGTAAAGGCATTGGTTGTGCTGAAAGCTGTTATTGATGAAATTTACGATGAGGACATCGTGACAGGGGCAGAGCGGGAGGGCGGCATACAAATTTTGGAGGATACCCTTGCCCAAATGCAGCTGTTCCTGGCGAAAAAGGATACCTGGAGGTTTAAGGAAGAAATCCTTTTGCCTTCCAATAAGCCCAATATCCGGCAGGTTTTATGGAAGAGCGTGCAGCTTCGGAGCGTGGAAATGCGCCTGCTGGATGGTCAGCTTAACATTAAAGGGGAAGCGCTTGCGTTTGTGCTGTATGAGGGGGAAGAGGAAGAAGAGCATTTGCAATGGATGGAGACAGCGCTGCCGTTTATCGGCGTGGTGGACTGTAATGGGTGCAAGGAGGATATGGTCTGCGATGTGTCCTATGATATCTCCGGGATAGACCTAGAGGCGAAGCCCGACTATGATGGAGAGGAACGTATGCTCCATTTAGAACTGGTGCTGGATTTGGAGATACAGGTCTTTACAGAGGAAGAAGACAAAGTAGTGGCGGATTTATATGCAGTAAATGAGAAGCTTACCCCAATTTATCAGGAAGCGGTATTTGAGAAACTGCTGCTTCGCAACGCTTCCAAATGTAAGATTGTGGAGAAAATGGGGCTGGATAAGAACCAGGAGCCGATTCTGCAGATTTGCGCCTGTGAAGGGAATGCAGTGGTGGAGCAGACCGAGATTGTGGAAGGGGGAATTCAGGTAGAGGGGACCTTGCAAGTCAATATCTTGTATGTGACGGCAGACGACCGGATGCCAGTGGCCTCCATCAAGGATGTGCTGCCGTTCCATTATCTGATAGAGGCGCCTGGGATTAACCAATCTTGCCGTTACCACCTGCAGACAGGGATTGACCAGCTCACGACAGTGATGTCTGACAGCAGCCAGGTGGAGGTAAAGGCAGTGCTGAACTTAAACTGCATTATATTTGAACAGCAGAAAATCAAGAAGATTACAGAGGTGGGGCAGGAGCCTTTGGATATGGAGGAATTACAGGAAAGCCCAGGCATTATCGGCTATATTGCCAAAGAAGGAGATAAGCTTTGGAATATAGCGAAGGAAAATTACACGACCATACCAGAAATTGTAAAGACAAACCAGCTTCCATCCGAACAGATTAAAGGAGGGGATAAAATACTGATTATCAAGACGGTAGGGTAAAGACGGCATAAAAGAATCCAGCCTGGCTGGATTCTTTTTTATTCTATAGGAAAGACATTGTCACGCTAAAGCGTGAAAGTATCTTTCCTATAGAATAAAATAGCTTTTATCGCACTGCGGCGGGCATGAAATCTGTCGCAAAGCGACCCGCCGCAGGCGGAGAATCCTGCAAAGCAGGATTCTTTTTTAGAATTCTCTTGAAAAGATAGAGCCTCTGGAATAAAATAGGATCATAGGTTTTTGTGGCCGAATAATAACGTTCTGATGGAACTCAGGCAGGAGGAAGAAGTTATGAGATGGAAAAAAGTATTGTGTGTTGGATTGGCGGCAATCGTTGCTTGCGCCGGGCTGCCGCAGTATGTGGCATATGGCCAGGAGATTGTCAGGGAGGCCGGGGGAGTGGCCAGCCAGGAAGAAGATTTTCTCGGTTATGTGGACAAGGATACGGATACCTATGTGGTCCTCAGGCTTAAGGAAGAGGCGCTTACCTCAACGGAAGTCCATATCCCAGATACGATAGGGGGCAAGAAAGTCACAGTGGTTGGGGAAGGGGAAGGGGTGTTTCGGGATTGCCCGAACCTTACAAAAGTTACCCTGCCCCAGTATTTGGAAACCATTGGGGACGTTGCGTTTCGGGGGTGCGCATGGTTAGAGGAGATTGCGCTGCCCGACAGCCTCAAAGAGATTGGGGAAGGGGCGTTTGCCGGCTGCACAGGCATTCAGGAAATTACCGTGCCAGGCAAGGTGCAGAAGGTTGCTGACAGTGCGTTTTCAGGATGCACGAAGTTAAAAAAAGCCACATTGCAGGAAGGGGTTGCCTCAATTGGGAAATTTGCATTTGATAGATGTGAAAGCCTAGAGGGAATCTCGCTTCCAGAAGGCTTGGAAACAATAGAAGACTGTGCGTTTCAGGAGTGCGGCGCTTTGAAATCAATAGAATTGCCAGATTCTGTGAAAACCATAGGGGGCAGCGCTTTTGCGTATGGCGGGCTGGAGAAAATTGACCTTCCCCAAGATGTTGGGGAGATGGAGGGAAGCCCATTCCCCTATTGCAGCTATTTGTCTGAAATCACAATAAGGGGGAAAGGCGCATACTGCACAGTAGAGGACGGCGTGTTATACAATAAAGGCATGACGAAATTAATCTGCTGCCCAGGAAAGCGGCAAGGGGAGCTTGCAATTCCAGATTCTGTGGAAGGGCTGGCATCCGATGCGTTTTATGGATGTGGGGAATTGACGAAAATATGCATCCCTGCAAAGCTTACCAACTTGAGGGCAGACCCATTTAACGGCTGCATTTCTGTTTTGGAATATGTGGTGGATAAAGATAACCCAGATTATAAGTCGAAAGACGGCTGCCTGCTTAATAAGGCAGGGACTTTGATTTCTGTCCCCAATGGGAGGGAACGGGTAGTTGTCCCAGATGAAGTGCGCACAATCTTTTTCCTGGCGGTGAATTCCCCAAACATTAAGTATCTTGAGGTACCGAAAACAGTCGAAAAAATAGAGGGCGACTATTCTGTGTTTGAGGGGTTGACAATGATTGTGGAGCGGGGCAGCTATGCAGAAGAATATGCAAAGGAATATCATGTCCCATATAAGTATAAAGGCGAGGAAGGGCCAGACCCAGAGCCTGGGAAACCAGATTCTACGGCTGACGAGCCAGACAGAACGCCGGGTAATGCAGACAAAACACCCGATGAACCAGACAAAAACC
Organism: uncultured Lachnospiraceae bacterium; assembly: GCA_910585295.1. Taxonomy (GTDB): domain Bacteria; phylum Bacillota; class Clostridia; order Lachnospirales; family Lachnospiraceae; genus Petralouisia. The sequence continues at coordinate 85,420 of CAJUDE010000044.1, forward strand.
CGATTGGGCCGGATAAGCCGGGAGTAAACCCAGACGGCTGCAGCCATCAGTACCAAGAGACAGCCTTTCGGAATGCGACCTGCGCGGTCGGGGGGTATAAGACAAGCGTTTGCAAATTTTGTGGGGACATGAAAACAGTGAATATGCCTGCCCTGCCCCATGAATATAAGCCTACGATTATGAAAAAAGCGTCTTTCCGAAAAGATGGGATTATACGGGAGGTATGCAGCATTTGCAAACATGAAGGGAAGAAAACCATAATCCCTGCGGTTTGGTCGGTGAAGCTTTCAAAAACGCAATTTATTTGGAACGGGCAATCCTTAAAGCCCTCCGTGGCTGTTACCAGCAAGGATGGGAAAGCCCTAAACGCGGGGATGGACTATACTTTGGAGCCTTCCAGCGGCAAGTCAACCGTAGGGGTACATACCCTGAAAGTGAAGTTCCAGGGGGCTTATGCCGGGACGCAGCAAAAGAAATTTAAAATTACGCCCAAAGCCACATCCCTTGGGAAAATTACAAAGAAATCCAAAGGCTTTGCCTTGACATGGAAAAAGCAGGACAAAGAGGCCACCGGCTACCAAATCCAGTATTCCACCAGCAAAAATTTCACGAAGAAGGCTACGAAGTCAGTTTGGGTAAAGAATAAAAAAACCACTAAGAAAACCATAGGGAAGCTAAAAGGGAATAAGCAGTACTACTTAAGGATCCGTACTTATAAGAAAGTTAAGGTAAACGGCGGCGCTCAGAACCTTTATTCTAAATGGTCAAAAACCGTTAAGGCAAAAACCAAAAAATAGATTTAGGGGGAACGATAGTATTAGTTGCTATCCTGGAGAGATGATGTTATAATCACCTTGTACAAGAGAATGTTCAGAAAGGAGATTTGCATGAGGTCAAAGAGGCTGATAGCAGTGTTTCTTGTTATTGCCATGGGCATGTCGCAATTCACTGTGGCAATGGCGGACAAAAAATCAGATGCAGAACAGAAAAAGAAAGAAGCGGAAGAAAGCCTGAAGTCTAAACAGGGTGAAATTAACAGGATAGAGGAACAGCAAGAGCAGCTGCGCGGGGAAATCAATGCGCTGGATGCGGAATTGGTGAATGTAATGGTGGAATTGTCCACGCTGGAAGAAGAGCTGGCGGTGAAACAGGACGAGCATGAACAGACCAAGGTGGACTTAGAGCAGGCCAAACAGGATGAAAAAGGCCAGTATGAAGCCATGAAGCTGCGTATCCGCTTTATGTATGAAAAAGGGAATACCGCCATGCTCACCAGCATTTTGGAATCCGGGAGCATTGCAGATTTATTGAATCGGGTAGAATATGTCAATGAAGTCTATGGATATGACAGGGAGCTTCTGACTCAATACCAAGACACCAAGGAGCAGGTGGCTGCGCTGGAGAAGCGGCAGGAAGAGGAGATACAGGCCCTTGAGGCAAAACAGCAGGAATACCAGGTGGCAAGGGAGAATTTTGAGACAGTAATCGCCCAGAAAAAAGGGGAAGTAGGGGATTTCCAGAACAAGCTGGAAGAAGCTCGGGAACTGGCTGCGAAATACCAGGACACCATTAATGCCCAGAACACAATTATAGCCCAGGAAAATGAACGTATCGAGCGGGAGAGGCAGGAACGGGAGCGTGCGGCAGCAGCGGCGGCCGCGGCAGCAGCCGCTGCCAGCAGGGCCAGCAGCAACAATAATACAAACACAGGCAATAACAATAGTGGGAATAATAACAGCGGCAGCACAGGCAGTTCGGGGAATACCAGCAGCCCTTCAGATAGCGGGAATTCCGGCGGCGGAGGAGGGGACAAGAACCCTGGATTCAGCACTGGGGTAAGCGGCAGCAGCGTGGTCAATTATGCTTTGTCTTTTGTGGGGAACCCTTATGTATGGGGGGGCAAAGACCCGAATACCGGGGCTGACTGCAGCGGGTTTACCAGCTATGTGTATGCGCATTTTGGCATCAACATCCCCAGCTATTCCTATTCCCAGCGTTCCGTGGGGCAGGAAGTGAGTTACGCCAATGCCCAGGCTGGCGACCTGATTTGCTATGCAGGGCATGTGGCAATTTATATGGGCAATGGCCAGATTGTTCATGCAAAAGGGACAGCTTATGGGATTGTAGGGTATGATAATGCAACTTACCGCCCAATTATCACTGTGCGGCGGGTGTTATAAACAAACAGGAGGGTTGTGGCATGGATATAAAGACATTGCAAACAGATATGGTTGCGGCAATGAAGGCAAAAGATAAGGGAAGGAAAGACGCAATATCCGCTTTGGTTTCAGCAGTGAAGAAAGCGGCGATTGACGAAGGGTGCCGGGATAATATCCCAGAGGCCCTTGTAGGCCGGGTAGTTTTAAAGGAATTAAAGACGGCAAAAGAACAGCTTGACACCTGCCCCCCAGAGCGGGCAGACTTGCTAGAGGAGTACCAGCTCAGGCATGATGTGATTAAGGAATATGCCCCGGCCTTGATGTCGGCAGAAGAAGTGCAGTCTTATATTACTGAGAAGTTTGCAGAGGTTGTGGCGACAAAGAATAAAGGGCAGGTCATGAAAGCCGTTATGGCCGAGCTAAAGGGCAAAGCGGATGGGAAAGTGATTAACCAAGTTGTGGCAGAGCTGTGTAAATAGGAGTTTGGAATGACGATACAGTTACCCGAAAAAGTAAAGTGCATAATTGAGAGGCTTACAGCGGCAGGGCATGAAGCCTATGCGGTGGGCGGCTGTGTAAGGGATTCCATATTGGGGCGGCAGCCAGAAGACTGGGATATTACCACTTCTGCTTCCCCTGGCCAGGTAAAACAGCTTTTTTCAAGGACAATTGATACAGGCATCCAGCATGGGACAGTCACCGTCCTTCTAGACAAGGAAGGCTTTGAGGTGACTACTTACCGTGTGGATGGGGATTATGAGGATAAACGCCACCCTAAGGAGGTGGTGTTTACTGGGGATTTGCTGGAAGATTTGAAACGCAGGGATTTCACAATCAACGCTATGGCGTACAATGAGCAGCAAGGGTTAGTGGATGCATTTGGCGGGGTTAGGGATATAGGGCAGAAACAAATCCGCTGCGTGGGCAACCCACTGGACCGTTTCCAGGAGGATGCCCTGCGGATGATGCGGGCAGCCCGCTTTGCGGCGCAGCTTGGGTTTTCCATTGAGGGAAAGACCAGGGAGGCAATTCCTTTATTGGCAGGGAACCTTTCTGAAATCAGTGCGGAACGGATTCAGGCAGAATTAGTGAAACTCTTGGTGTCAAGCCATCCAGAAGAATTGCGCACGGTATATCAGACAGGCATGTCCAAGGTATTCCTGCCAGAGTTTGACCGAATGATGGAGATGCCGCAGAATAACCAGCACCATTGTTATAATGTAGGGGAGCATACAATCGCCGCCCTGCAAAATATTCGCAGTGATAAGGCGCTTCGGCTGACTATGCTGCTGCATGACGTGGCAAAGCCTATCTGTAAGGTGCAGGATAACAAAGGGATATACCATTTTTATGGGCATCCTGAGAAAGGCGCGAAGATGGCGCGCGCCATCCTGCAAAGGCTGAAATTTGACAATGATACCATCGCCAAGGTGACGGCATTGGTTGCCTGGCATGACCACAGGCCAGTTTTGAATGAGGCTTCCGTCCGGCGCGCCATCCATCGCGTAGGGATTGCGCAGTACCCTGCCCTATTTGAAGTGAAGTATGCGGATACCATGGCTAAGAACCAGTATAAAAGGAAAGAGAAGCTGGAATACCTTGCAGGGTATCAGCAGATTTACCAGGAAATATTAAAGAAGAACCAATGCTTATCCCTGAAAGGGCTTGCAGTGAACGGCAACGACTTAATAGGGCTTGGAATGGAGCCAGGGAAAGGGCTTGGAGATACATTAGGGCGTTTGCTGGACCATGTATTGGAGTTCCCGGAGGATAACACCAGAGAAAAATTGCTGAATCTGTTAAAAACTGAAAGAAAACCTGAATAGAACGGAATCCCCTCACATATGATAGAAAGACACAGGAAATAAGCTTGTGAATATCATGGTGGAGGGGTTTATGTGTATAATCGAGAAAATCTGATTTTGGAACAATATCCTTTTGAAGTGAAGCAGACAGCCAAGGGAAGAGGGGCGTTAATTTGCAGTACAGACAAAGGCTTGAAAATTTTAAAAGAGTACAGAGGGTCCGAGGGAAGGGCGGATTTCCTGTTTGGCTTATTGCAGTTTTTGAAAGAACATGGACAAGAACGGATTGACAGTATTGTAAAGACAAAGGACGCCAAAACCATTGCCAAGGACGTGGACGGGACTGCCTATATGGTGCGGGATTGGTACGAGGGCAGGGAATGCGACACAAAGAGCAGGGATGATATTTTAAAGGCGATCCGGCAGTTGGCCGATATACATAATATCCTAAGGGAGTTCCCCATGGAGATACCAGATTACCTTCAAGTAGGAGGCAATGCGCTGTTAGAGGAAAACGAAAGGCACACTAGGGAATTGAAGAAAGTGCGCAATTATATTTCCTCCCGAAAGAAAAAAAGCGATTTTGAGAGAGGCTTCTTAAAGAGCTTTGAAATGTTCTATGGCGAGGCAGTGGAGGTGGTGGAGCTTCAGAAGCAGGAATTGGGGAACACAATGGGCCAGGAAGGCGCCAATGGGATTTATGGTATCTGCCATGGGGATTATAACCAGCATAACGTGTTATTTTCCAGGCAGGGGATTGCTATTTTGAATTTTGAGAAGGCTTCCTATGATATCCAGGCGTCAGACCTTGGGAATTTTATGCGTAAGATCTTAGAGAAGCACAACTGGAATATGGGCCTTGGCATGGATATGGTAAATGCTTACCATAAGATACGCCCATTGGGCAGGCAGGAAATGCGCCAGCTCTATATCCGGCTTGCCTACCCGGAGAAATTCTGGAAAATCACAAACCACTACTTTAATACCAGCAAAGCCTGGGTGTGCGGCAGGAACTTGGAGAAATTAGATAAATTTATTTCACAAAATGAAGCCAGGGAAAGTTTCTTGCACTTAATAGGTGCTGAAGTGCCATAAGAGGGAGGGACGAATTTGCGAAAGAAAAGATGTTATATGATATTACTACTGATGCTGGCCCTGTATCTGCTGGCTGGCTGCGGGAAGGGAAAAGGGAAAATTACGGATGGCAGCGAAGCTTATGCAGAAGGGGGAGGTTCCGGTTACGGGAAAGTGGAAGAAGTGGAGATTTTAAAAGAAGTGGGGAAAATCTATGTAGTGACGGCTATTGACACAGAGCGGAGCCTTTTGACATTGCAGGATTGGGAAAGCACAAGGGAAAAGCCTTTTAGCTACACAGGGGCCACTTATTTTAAAGGGAAGTATGGGGATAACCTGACGATTGGTCAAATCCCGGTTGGGGAACTGGTGACTGTGGAGCGGCGCGGGGATACGCTTTTGACTGTCCAGGTTGCGGATGAAATATTCTCTTATGGGGATTTGCATAACTTTACGCTGGATACAGACAAACAAACTTTAAGCGTAGGTGGCAGCAGCTATTATTATGACGATAAAATATTAGCGTACCATGGAGCCAGTAAGATCTCCTTAGCAGAAATCAGCGCCCAGGACACGATATGCCTGCGTGGGATAGATAAGCAGATTTACACCATTCAGGTGCAGTCAGGGCATGGGACGGTCGTGCTGCAAAATACGGAGATTTTCCAGGGGGGCTATATCACGATTGGGAACCTGCTGTCCATGAAGATAATGCCCCAGATGCGGATTGAGGTGGCGGAAGGGAATTACCTCCTTGCAGTGGCAAACGACGGGTACGGCGGGAGCCGGGACATTACAGTGGAGGCGAATAGAGAAACTGTGGTGGACTTGAATGAACTTAAAGGCGATGGGCCAAAGTTCTGCCAGATTCAGTTTAAGGTAGAGCCAGCAGGCAGCACAGTGTACCTAGATGGGGAGCAAATAGATATCTCAAAGACAGTGGAAGTGCGTTATGGCGCCCACCGCCTGACAGCAAAAGCCGATGGGTATAAAGATTGGAGCAGGATATTGATTGTGAATTCCAAAACGGCAAACCTGACCATTAAGCTAACGGATAAGGAGTCGGAAGAGACAATATCAACTTCAAATACAAATAACAATAACAACAATAATAACAATACAAATAAGAAAAATAATACAAACCAGAACAATAACAACAATAACAACAATAATAACAATAACAACAATAACAACAATAACAACAATAATAACAATAATAACAACAATAACAACAATAATAACAACAATAATAACAATAACAACAATAACAATGTAAGCGGCGGCAATGCCAGCCGCCGGTAGCAGAAATATCGGCATAGTATTAAGAAAAAACAGTTGAGAAAAATCATTTCATGAAGTATGATAAAGATAGCATAATTTGGTATATTTGATCTTTTTAGCCAGGTGCTGTAGAAATGAGAATGAGGAGGAACAAGATGGATTACAAGGAAATGTACCAGGAATGGTTGGGGAACCCCTATTTTGACGAAGCCACCAAGGCAGAATTAAAAGGGATTGCAGGGGATGAAAAAGAGATTGAAGAGCGTTTCTATATGGATTTGGAATTTGGGACAGCAGGGCTTCGCGGAGTGATCGGCGCAGGGACAAACCGTATGAATATCTACACAGTACGCAAAGCGACCCAGGGCCTTGCCAATTATATTGCTTCCGTGGGTGGACAAGCCAGAGGCGTGGCGATTGCCTTTGATTCCCGGAGGATGTCACCAGAATTTGCAGATGAAGCGGCATTGTGCCTGGCAGCAAACGGCATCAAGGCATATGTGTTTGAATCTTTAAGGCCGACTCCTGAATTATCTTATGCAGTCCGTAAATTAGGCTGCATTGCAGGCATTAATATTACAGCAAGCCATAACCCTCCAGAATATAACGGATATAAAGTGTACTGGGAAGATGGCGCGCAGATTACGCCCCCCCATGACAAAGGGATTATGGACGAGGTGAAGAAAGTTACCGACTATGCGACAGTAAAGACCATGGGCAAGGAAGAAGCGCAAAAAGAAGGGCTGTATGCCACGATTGGCAAGGATATTGACGACGCCTATATCGAAGAGTTAAAGAGCCTTGTGCTTCGCCAGGATTGCATTGACGCGGTGGCAAAGGACATGAAAGTGGTATATTCCCCATTGCATGGCACAGGGAACATCCCAGTGCGCCGCGTGCTCAAAGAGTTAGGCTTTGAGCATGTGTATGTTGTCCCAGAACAGGAGCTTCCAGACGGGGAATTCCCTACCGTAAGCTATCCGAACCCTGAATCAGAAGAAGCATTCCAGCTAGGGCTTAAATTAGGCAAAGAGGTGGATGCCGATTTAATCCTTGCAACAGACCCAGACGCAGACCGCCTTGGCGTGTATGTGAAGGATTCCCAAACAGGGGAATACCACAGCCTTACGGGAAATATGTCTGGCTGCTTAATTGGCGATTATGTTATCAGCCAAAGGAAGGAAAAGGAAGGGCTTCCGGCAGACGGCGCATTTGTAAAATCCATCGTTTCCACTAATATGGCGGATGCCATTGCAAAATATTATGGCATTGCCTTGATAGAAGTGCTGACAGGATTTAAGTTTATTGGGCAGAAAATCCTGGAATTTGAAAAGACTGGGAAAGGGACTTACCTCTTTGGCATGGAGGAAAGCTATGGCTGCTTGACCGGCACCTATGCAAGGGACAAGGACGCTGTGGTTGCCTCTATGGCTTTGTGTGAGGCGGCCGCATATTATAAGACGAAAAACATGACGTTATGGGATGCCATGATTGCTATGTATGAGCGTTATGGGTATTATAAAGACGATGTGAAGGCAATTACTTTAAAAGGGATTGAAGGCCTGGAGAAAATTCAGGAGATTATGAATACTTTAAGGGAGGACACACCGAAAGAAATCGGGGGCTATCCGGTAGTTTCTGCAAGGGACTACAAGAAAGACGCCATTCGGGATATGGCAAGCGGCAGCGTGTCGCCCACTGGGCTTCCTTCTTCTAACGTGCTGTATTATGACCTGACAGAGGATGCATGGGTATGCGTAAGGCCTTCTGGGACCGAGCCGAAAGTGAAGTTTTATTATGGCGTGAAAGGGGCTTCCCTGGAGGATGCAGATGCAAAATCTGAAAAACTGGGTAAAGAAGTGCTTGCGATGATTGATAAAATGCTGTAATTCGCTAATAATATGGAAATTTTCTTGACAAACCTTATAAAAACAAGTATAAATATTGTGTGGGTAATCTAGAAGGCATGCTATATGTGATTAGGATACTTTGATAGAAATGCGACCACAATAATTTTAAAGATAATCCAGAGGAGGAATTTTGTCATGAACAAAGCAGAATTAATTGCAGCAATGTCTGAGAAAGCAGAATTATCCAGAAAAGATGCAGAGAAGGCATTGAAGGCATTTACCGATGTAGTTGCAGAAGAGTTAAAAAAGGGAGAGAAAATCCAGATGGTTGGGTTTGGGACTTTTGAAGTTTCTGAACGGGCAGCAAGGACTGGGCGCAACCCGCAGAGTGGGGAAGAGATGGTAATCCCGGCTTCTAAGGCTCCAAAGTTTAAGGCAGGGAAAGCTTTGAAGGACATGATTAACGCATAACTGAGTTTATGGCATTATAGGAGGGCCTTTCTATGGATAGAAGGCCCTCCTTTTTGAAGGGAAAGAAGGACATGAGGTTAGACAAGTTTTTAAAAGTGTCCCGTTTGATTAAACGAAGGACGGTGGCAAACGAGGCCTGCGATGCAGGCAGGGTATCCGTAAATGGAAAGACGGCAAAGGCTTCCCTGGATGTTAAGGAAGGCGACGTCATTGAGATTGGGTTTGGGACGAAGAATGTAAAAGTGGAAGTCCTGGCAGTGCAGGACACCAGCAGGAAAGAAGAAGCAAAAGAATTATTCAAATATTTGTAATTTGCGCATAAAACCATACTTCCTTCATATATTTAAAAAGGACATACTTATGGTCCCGGAACTATGGAAGGAGGTTTTTGTATGGAAGAAAGAGCGGCGGGAGGCAGCCATAAAATTGTAATATCCAACCGGAAAAATGGGGTACTGAACGGTGTGATAGATGTGCTTTCCTTTGATGTTGGGGAAATTCTGTTAGAGACAGAGTTGGGGATGCTGATGATAAAAGGGAACGACCTTCATGTAAACCGCCTGACGCTGGAAAAAGGGGAGATAGACATCGAAGGGAAAATCGACAGTTTCACCTATTCAGATGTTAAGGCCTCCTCCAAACAAGGTGAATCTTTTTTGGGAAGACTGTTTAAGTAATGCAGATAAGCGCTGAGATTGTAAAAGAAGCAGACGTATTGCTGGCTTCTTTCCTAACAGGGGCGGCCCTGTTGCTGGTGTACGACCTCCTTCGCATAATGAGAAGGCTGGTTTCCCATAAATCCTGGGTGACAGGGGTGGAGGACCTGCTGTTCTGGATTGGGAGCGCAATCGCCCTGTTCGCCATGCTCTATCGGGAAAACAGCGGGTATATCCGGGGCTTTGCCATAGGCGGGGTGCTGGCGGGGATGTTTTGTTATAACCTGCTGCTGAGCGCATGGGTGGTAAAGGGAAGCGTATTCTTATTGGAAAAAATCCTGTTTGTGGCAGGCAGGCCTTTGGTGTGGACAGCCCGTTTGCTGAAAAAACCTGCAGGGCGGGTAAAAAAGGCTGTCAAAAAAGTGCTTGGGTTTTTCAAAAAACAATTGAAAAAAATATGGAAAGCGGTTAGAATGGGGATATGTAAATTATAGGCAGGTGTTGGGCCGTTGCCAGATAAGGAAGGCGTAAGGATGAGCAAACGTGAAAGGGCACGCAAGTCAAGTGCCGAGAGGACCCGTTTACGGAGGAGGAAGAAACAGAATAAGTCCAGCATGGTATGCATTACGTTGATTGTGCTGATGCTGGTAGGCGTGATGTCCGTCCAGATTGTATCTGTATATGGTAGGAACCAGACTTACCAGGCACAGGAGGCGGAGCTGGAGGCTCAGCTAGAGTCAGAGAAGGCACGCAAGGAAGAAATAAAGGAATACGAGAAGTATATCAATACCAAAGAATACATAGAGCAGGTAGCTAAGACAAAGCTAGGGCTTGTATACCCCAATGAAGTTATTTTTAAGGAAAATGAGGCGTCCCAGAAAGAGTGACCATGAATATCCTAAGAAGCATAAGCCCCTTAGAATCGCCATAAGCAGTGATTCTAAGGGGCTTTTTGTCTAAAAGTTTTTGTAAACCTGTCTCTGGTTTGACAAACATTTCAGCCGCTCCTTTTTATAATAACTCCTGCACGCCCGGCATGGGGGATGTAAAACGCCGGGCAAAAAAGGAGGACGAGATATGAACTGGACAAGATGGAAAGAAATGGCATTGTATGGAGCGGCAATGGTTGTGTCAAAGGGGGCGTTTGCTGGGTGTTACCCATTGATACCAGGATTTTTTGCAGCGTGTTATATGGAGGAAGTAAACCGGGCGCTGCTGGTAATTTTTACCGTTTTTGGCATGGCGTTGTTTGTGCCAGTGCAGGCGATGGCAAAATATACGACAGTGCTTTTGGTGACGGCCGCAGTGATCCGGCTGGCGGAATGGGCAAACAAAAGGTGCAGCGTGTACGTGGGCGCGGGCGCCGCAGCTGCAAGCGTATTCCTAATTGCTATGGCGGGGGAATTGTTACAGGTCAGGAACCGGGAAACCGTATGGATTGGGGGATTGGAATCCATCCTGGTCTGTGGGATGGTGGTGGCGCTGTCCCCGATACTCCACTATTTTTTGGAAGGCGGGATTCTGGCGGTTCGGGAGGCAGAGGCTGGGCAGACAGCCCCCGAGCATGGCGAGAAGCTGCAGACATATGCAAAATCCTTCAATGGGCTGTCCCAGATATTTTCCCAGATGGAACGGTTTAAAAATAATTTTGAGCCGGAGGAAATGGGGAAGATGCAGCAGGAGATTGCAGGGAAGATATGCATGTCCTGCAGCCAATGCGCCATCTGCTGGCAGGAAGAATCCAGCCCCATGTATGAACTGTTTTACCGGATGTTCCATTCTATAGAGAAGCGGGGCAGCGCAGAAGAGGAAGTCCATCAGGAGCTTTCAGGATACTGCCCTTATTCGGACAGCATTATCGAAGAGGCGGTAGGGGTTTTTGAGAAGGCAAAGCTAAACCTTTCCTGGTATAACCGCCTGTTGGAAAACCGTGGGGTGATTGCAGAGCAGCTAGACGCCATGGCGTATATTATGGAGGACTGCGCAAGGGAATACAAGGATATCAGCGGCAAAGAAGGCAGGCTGTTAGGGGCGGTAAAATACAGGGTGAAGGAACGGGGGATTGTGGCAAAGGAGATGCACCTTTACGAAAGGCATAATGGGAAAATGTCTTTGCAGATGCGCGCTGTGTCCAAATGGGGGAGCTGCGTGCCGGTCAAGGAGCTGGCAAAGGCAGTGAGCCAGGGGCTTAGGCGCGATATGGTCCCAGGAAGGTATGTGCGCACGATGGTTGGGAAAGACGAGGCGTTTTTGACCTTTGAGGAGGACACTTTGTTCCATACGCTCCAGGGGGTGGCAAGGCTGACCAAGGACAATGCCCAGGTGTCAGGGGACAGTTTTTCTTTCCTGGAATTGGAAGGCGGGGAATGCGTGATGGCCTTATCGGATGGGATGGGTTCTGGAATTCGTGCTTGTAAGGAAAGTGAAATGGTGATAGAGTTAATAGAGAAATTTTTGGAAGCAGGATTTAAAAAAGAAACGGCAATCCGCATGATGAATTCTGCCATGGTAATCCAAGGGGAGGAAGGGATATTTTCCACGGTGGACATGGCGGCAATGGATTTGTATACCGGGATGTGCGAGTTTTATAAGATTGGCGCTGCCGCGACGTTTATCAAACGGGGGGGAGCGGTGGAATGCATTTCTTCCGGCAGCCTTCCAGCAGGGATGTTCCATCAGCTAGAAATTGACAGGGCCAGCAGGCAGCTTCAGGATGGGGACTTTGTGGTCCAGGTGACGGACGGGGTGCTGGATGACCTGCATGTGCCTTCCCCAGAAGAGACAATGGAAGAAATTTTGGAGACAATTGAGACAAATAACCCAGGGCAGATGGCGAAACAGATATTGGAACGGATTTTGCTGTTCACTGCAGGCAAAGTGCCGGACGATATGACGGTGCTGGTGGCTGGGATTTGGGAAAAATAGATACCGTACCTATAAAGTTAGGGAAAACGCTGCGCGCTGTATGCCAGCGGTGGGAAATTGGGAGAAACAAATGCAAAAGAAAGTATTGGATTTTATGGAAGAATGCCATATGGTGGAAAAGGGGGAGAAAATTTTGGCGGCAGTGTCCGGCGGGGCAGATTCTGTTTGCCTTCTGTCAGTGCTGCTTGCTTTGCAGGAAGAACTGGGGATTTTGCTGTGCGCCGTCCATGTAGAGCATGGGATCCGCGGGGAGGATAGTGAAAAGGACGCCCTTTTTGTGGAAAATCTTTGCAAAAGGCATGGGATCCCGTGCAAAATTTACCATTGCCAGGCTGCAAGTTACGCAAGGGAGCATAAAATGACATTGGAGGAAGGGGCAAGGTATTTGCGCTATCATTTTTTTGAGCAGGCCGCAAAGGAATTTGGCGCAGGCAAAGTTGCGGTGGCGCACAACCAAAATGACTGTGCGGAGACAGTGCTGTTCCATTTGGTACGCGGGGCAGGGCTTAAGGGGATGTGCGGGATTCTGCCCGTGCGGGGCAAGGTCATCCGCCCGTTGCTGTGTGCGGGGAGGGATGAAATTGAGTCGTACCTGGCATTAAAGGGGCAGGGATTTTGCCAGGATAAGACGAATGCAGAACTAGATTATACCAGGAATAAATTACGCCATCAGGTGTTTCCGGTGTTGGGGGAGGTGAATGGGCAGGCAGTCGCCCATATCAGCCAGGCGGCGGCGCTGGCAGCCCAGGCCATGGAATTGGTGGGGGACGCAACAAAAACAGCGGAAAAAAAGTATGTTTCTAAGACAGGGCGGGGGCTTTTTATGCTGTCGGGGATATTGGAGGAAAAGGCGATTGTGCAAAAGTCGTTGGCCCATAAGCTATTGGCAGGCCTCTCTGGGAGCAGCCGGGATATTTCTGGGCTGCATGTGCAGCAGCTTTTAGGGCTGTTTGGGAAACAGGCAGGGAAAAGGCTTGATTTCCCTTATGGGGTGTCGGCAGAGCGGGTGTATGGCGGGGTTTTGCTGGAACTTAAGGCTGCCGCGCCTAAAATACAAAAAGGCGCTGGCGCAGCAGAGGATAGGGCTAAAGGGCAGGATGGGGAAGTTTGGGAATTGCCAGTGGGGGGGGATTTGGAAATTTCACAGTATGGGTATGCTATCCGCACGAAAATACTGGAAAATAATTTTCAATTTGAAGAAATTCCCAAAAAAATGTATACGAAATGGTTGGATTATGATAAAATAAAAGGTACCATGCAATTAAGGACGCGTCGAGAAAAGGATTATTTTGTCATAAGCCAGGATGGCAGGCGCAAGAAATTGAAAAAATATTTCATAGATGAGAAAATTCCCAGGCAGGAGCGGGGCAAAACGCTTCTTCTTGTGGACCGAGACCATATTGTATGGGCGATTGGCCATCGAATCAGCGAAGATGTGAAAGTCACAAAGGATACCAGGAGAATTCTTGAGATACAGGTATATGGAGGAGCAGTTTATGAGTGAAAAAGTCCGGGTGTTAATTTCAGAAGAAGAAGTGGAAAAAAGAATTTGTGAGATGGGGAAAGAAATTAGTGAATATTATAAAGGGGAGGAAGTCCATCTGGTCAGCGTGCTTAAGGGAGGCGTGTTTTTTACCTGCCAACTGGCAAAGCGGCTGTCAGTGCCAGTCTCCCTTGATTTTATGTCTGTGTCCAGCTATGGCAACCATACCAAGTCCAGCGGCGTGGTGAAAGTGGTCAAAGACCTGGACGAGGCGATAGAAGGGAAGCATGTGCTGGTAGTGGAAGATATTGTGGACTCTGGCAGGACATTAAGCTATTTATTGGAGAATTTGAAAAGCAGGAAGCCCAAAAGCCTCAGGCTATGCACATTGCTGGATAAGCCGGAGCGGCGGGTCACGGATGTGCATGTGGATTACACGGGATTTGAAATACCGGATAAATTTGTGGTGGGCTATGGCCTTGACTATATGCAGCATTACAGGAACCTCCCCTATGTGGGGGTAGTGGAATTGGAGAATGAATCGTAAATTATTTGCAGCTAATAAGAGAGGAGGCATAAAGAGCTATGAATGCACAGAAGCGTAACAGGGCATTTGGATTATACCTTTTGGTAATAGCTATCCTGGCATTGCTCTGGATACTGCGGGACAATTCTTCCGGGTTTGGGCAGAATTCAATATATACCTATGCGCAGTTTGAACAGGATTTGAAAAGTGGGAATGTGGTGTCAGTCATAATTTCCCAGAACAGGGAGGTGCCGACCGGGGAGGCGGATGTGACCTTAAAAGGGGACTCAGGCAAAAACGGCGGCAAAGTGCTGTATGTGTCCGATATCAATGACTTGCAGCAAACTATGAAATCTTATGATTTTGCAGATTATATGGTGCGGGAGATGCCGGAGGAGAACTGGCTTATTTCCATACTCCCAACGTTGATATTATTTGCGGTGCTGTTTGTATTTTATATTATGATGACCAACCATGCTTCAGCGGCGTCTGGCGGCGGGAACAAAATGATGAATTTTGGGAAGAGCCGGGCGAAAATGAGTACGGATGAGAATAAGAAGGTCAACTTTGGCAATGTGGCGGGGCTGAAAGAGGAAAAGGAAGAGTTAGAAGAGCTGGTGGATTTCCTCCGTGCGCCAAGGAAATATACAAAGCTGGGCGCAAGGATCCCAAAGGGCGTGCTTTTAGTAGGGCCTCCCGGGACGGGGAAGACGCTCCTTGCAAAGGCGGTGGCTGGGGAAGCAGGCGTACCGTTTTTTAGCATTTCAGGTTCTGATTTTGTGGAGATGTTTGTGGGCGTGGGCGCGTCCCGTGTCCGGGACTTGTTTGAAGAGGCTAAGAAAAATGCGCCCTGCATTGTGTTTATAGATGAAATTGACGCAGTGGCAAGGCGGCGCGGCACCGGTATGGGCGGCGGCCATGATGAAAGGGAGCAGACCTTGAACCAGCTATTGGTGGAGATGGATGGGTTTGGCGTGAATGAGGGCATTATTGTGATGGCGGCAACGAACCGTGTGGATATCTTAGACCCCGCGATTATGCGGCCAGGGCGCTTTGACCGGAAAGTGCATGTGGGCAGGCCGGATATTGGCGGCAGGGAAGAGATACTGAAAGTCCATGCCAACAATAAGCCTTTGGGGGATGATGTGGATTTAAAGCAGATTGCCCAGACCACTGCCGGGTTTACAGGGGCAGATTTGGAAAACCTTTTGAACGAGGCTGCAATTTATGCGGCGAAAGAAGACAGGGCTTATATTATCCAGAATGACATACGCAAATCCTTTGTAAAGGTAGGCATTGGTTCTGAGAAACGGAGCCGCATTATCACAGACAAAGAAAAACGCATCACTGCCTACCATGAGGCTGGCCATGCCATCTTATTCCATGTGCTGCCAGATGTAGGCCCAGTGTATTCTGTTTCCATTATACCCACAGGCGTGGGCGCGGCGGGGTATACCATGCCATTGCCAGAACGGGAAGAAATGTTCAATACCAAAGGCAGGATGCTGCAGGAAATTATTGTAGACCTGGGAGGAAGGGTGGCAGAGGAATTGATTTTTGATGACATTACCACCGGCGCTTCCCAAGACATCAAACAGGCCACAAGCGTTGCAAAAGCAATGGTGACCAAATATGGCATGTCGGAGCATGTGGGGCTGATCAATTATGACAATGAGGACGATGAAGTGTTTATTGGCAGGGATTTGGCCCATACCAGGGCATATGGGGAGAACATTGCAAGCGTGATTGACCAGGAAATTAAACGGATTATAGACGAATGTTACCAGAAATCCAAAAATATATTGATGGAGCATGAGTCTATCCTCCATAGATGCGCAGACCTTCTTTTAGAGAAGGAGAAAATCAGCCGAGACGAGTTTGAGGCGCTGTTTGAAGGCTGAATTGTGCAAAATTACCATTGTGTTCCAAGAAATTAGGAAGAAAGTACTGTATAAATTGTATAGAAATAGGCTGTAATTTTTGTGAAGTTTGTGCAGACTTATTGGGGTATCTGTGGTATTATAATAACTGTAAAAACCCCCCAATACATTATATAGTTTTTGCTATACCCCATAGTAAAAATACCTTCTCCTAAAAAGGCAGCCGTAAAAAGCTGCCTTTTTACATTTTCACAGTTGCTTTCTGTAGACTATTTCGCTAAAATATAGGAAAAAGGTATTAATTTTGAAACCGGCATACAAAGCGAGTAAAGAGGGATAAGCCATGAGCAAATATTCTATTTATGAACTGAACCAGAGGCAGCAGTATATGATGCAGATGCGTCCCCTGCTGCGTAAGCATGCATTGTTTTCAGATGGAACGAAGGATTACAGGAATCCTCCAGAGCCAGGGGAACATGAGACAGTTACCCTAACCTTCCGCACAGCGAAGAATAACGTGGATATAGTATGGCTGTGCAGCGAACAGGGAAAAATCCCAATGGAAAGGCGGGAGAGCCGGGGGGAGTTTGATTTTTACCAGGCTAGTGTGCAATTAGGGGCAGAGGAGTACCGATATTATTTTGAGATAGCCACTGGGATGCTGCATTGCTATTATGACCGTGTTGGGGTATCCCCGCAGGTGCGCCCAGAATATGCGTTTGCCATTGTGCCAGGATTTTCCACGCCTGATTGGGCAAAAGGCGCCGTGATGTACCAGATATTGGTAGACCGTTTTTATAGTGGCGATTCTTCCAATAATGTAAAAAACAACGAATACTATTATATTAAAGTTTATAGCCAGCATGTGGAGGATTGGGATCAGTGCCCGGCTAATTTTGGCGTGGCGGAATTCTATGGCGGGGACTTGGCTGGCGTTATGAAGAAATTAGATTACCTGCAGGGGCTTGGGGTAGAGGTTTTGTATTTCAACCCCCTATTTGTTTCCCCTTCCAACCATAAGTATGATATACAGGACTATGATTACATTGACCCCCATTATGGCGTAGTGATTGAGGATGGCGGGGAGGAGCTGCCTCAGGGCGAGACGGACAATGCCAAAGCTACAAGGTATATTAAGCGTGTCTCCGACATCCAAAACCTTGAGGCAAGCAACGAACTGTTTGCATGCCTGGTTGCGGAAGCGCATAAGCGGGGGATGCGTGTAATTCTGGACGGTGTGTTCAACCATTGCGGTTCTTTCAATAAATGGCTGGACAGGGAATTGATCTATGAAAAAGAAGTGGGCTATGCCACTGGCGCATATATTTCAGCGGACAGCCCTTACCGGAATTTTTTCCAGTTCCATGATGAGAATTGCTGGCCTTATAATAAGTCGTATGACGGGTGGTGGGGGCATGACACGCTGCCCAAGCTGAATTATGAGGGGTCACAGGAACTATATGACTATATTCTGGACATTGGCAGGAAATGGGTATCCCCCCCATATAATGCGGATGGCTGGCGCCTTGACGTGGCGGCTGACTTGGGGCATTCTGTGGAATTTAACCATCAGTTTTGGCGCGATTTCCGCAAGGCTGTAAAAGAGGCCAACCCAGAGGCAATTGTTCTGGCGGAGCATTATGGCGACCCAGTGGAATGGCTGCGGGGCGATCAATGGGATACCGTAATGAATTATGATGCGTTTATGGAGCCTTTGACCTGGTTTTTGACCGGGATGGAGAAGCACAGCGATGGGTACCGCCAGGATATGCTGGGGAATTTCCAGAATTTTGAGGGCGCCATGAATTATTATATGACCCGGTTTATGACCCCTTCCCTCCAGTGTGCCATGAATGAATTGTCTAACCATGACCATTCCAGGTTCTTAACCCGCACGAACCATAAAGTGGGAAGGGTAGACCAGTTAGGGAGCGCGGCTGCTGGAGAGGACATTAATAAAGGCGTTATGAAAGAGGCCGTGGTAGTGCAGATGACTTGGCCGGGGGCGCCAACTATTTATTATGGGGATGAGGCTGGGGCTGTTGGGTTTACAGACCCAGATAACCGCAGGACGTACCCCTGGGGAAAGGAAGACCAGGAGTTATTGAATTTCCACCGCGATATTATCCGCATCCACAAAAGTTATGAGGCGCTGCGCATAGGGTCTTTGAAATTCCTGGGCGGGGATTACCAGCTTATATGTTATGGGCGGTTTACCAACCGCCAGCAGTTTGTTATTATTGTAAACAATGATTATGTGGAGCGGGAAATGGAGTGGCGGGTATGGCCAGCGGGGATGGAACGGGAGACCAGGCTGGAACGGATTATGTACACTACGCCAGAGTCATATTCTTTGGAGCGTGTTATTTATGAAGTGCATAACGGGCGGCTAAAGATAAAATTGCCGCCAAATTGCGCAGTGATTTTGAAAAATATTGGGAAATATTTATAATCGTAGGCATGATAGGGGATAAAGGCAAAGCAAGGCTGCGCCTCTGGTAGCAGGCTTGCTTTTGCCAACGGCAATACAAAAATATATAAAAAAACCCATAGGCATGGTTCCCAAAACGGCGCTATTTTTCTCGAGATATTTTAAGATTAGGCTTGCAAGTGAGATGGCAATATGTTATAATACATTATTGTTAGGACAAGATAGAAGAATTAGCCCTTAATTTATGGATGGGTTCCCGAGTGGCCAAAGGGGGCAGACTGTAAATCTGTTGGCAACGCCTTCGAAGGTTCGAATCCTTCTCCATCCATTAGAATTAGAAGCTGAAAGGAAAAAGCTTGACCCATAGATGGGCCAAGCTTTTTTTCATCCGATAGGATGGAAAACAATTATCGCACTGCAGAGGAAAGGAAGATATTATGTGCGGGAGGTTTTATGTGGATGATGAGTCAGCCGGGGAGCTTAGGCTGGTAGTCCAGAATGCAGAAAAAGCGGTGCCTGCTGCATCTTACACTAGATGCATTAATTTTGGGAAGAAGTTGAAAACGGGGCAAATCTATGTTAGCATGGAAAGAAGGGTTTTGCCATAATATCAGGGGAACAATAAGGGCAAAGCCACGTTTATCCAACAAATACAAGGTATTGCTGGGGTTTTACCATTAGGAGGTATGGGACAATGGGAGAAATGAAAGACAAGCTTCATACGGGCGAGATATATTTCCCGAATGACAAAGGGATTATGGAGGAGCAGGTGGTTTACCAGGATATGCTGTGTGAGTACAACCTGACGAAACCTTCTGAAGCAGAAAAAAGAGCTAAGATGCTTAAAAGCATGTTGGGGGATTGCGGCGAAGGGGTCTACATAGAAGCGCCGTTTTATGCAAATTTTGGCGGGAAACATTGCCATTTTGGGAAAATGGTTTATGCCAATTACCATTTGACCTGTGTGGATGATACCCATATTTACATTGGGGATTATACCATGATTGGGCCAAATGTGACGATTGCCACTGCAGGCCATCCGATTTTGCCGGAGCTTCGGGAAAAGCTTTTCCAATATAATATGCCAGTGCATATTGGCAGGAATTGCTGGATAGGGGCAGGCGCAGTGATTATGCCTGGAGTTACCATTGGGGATAACACTGTAATTGGCGCAGGGAGCATTGTGACAAAGGACATCCCAGCAGATGTGGTGGCGGTAGGGAACCCTTGCCGGGTGATGCGAAAAATAAGCGAGCATGACAGGAAATATTATTATAAAGACCGGGAAATCCAGTGGGAAGAATTGGAAACATACAGATAAGGGAAACAGGAAGCCAGGAATATATGGCTTCCTGTTTTCTGCCGATATAAATAAAAAACAGGAAAGGGTATGGAAATGGAAATAGGATATCGAATCTCAGAGGGACACACAGGGAACATGTTTCAGGAACATCCTGTTCCCCAAGGCAGCGGGGCGAAGGACAGTTTGGCTTGCGGCTTTCAGGATATGCTTTCCCATCAGGCAGGCAGGCGGCGTTTGCATGGAAGGCGCAGGGTCGGGGAAGATGGGTTTTCTGGCCCCACAGAGGAAGAATTAATACGGATAAAAGCAGAACGGAAAAAGAAATGGAAGCGGGAAGCAGAATATAGCCGCCTGCTGGAAGAAAGTTCTTTGCGGCGAAGGTACAAAGAAAAGATAACAGTAAGGAAAGTCCCGCATGGAAGCTTCACAATAAAATAGAATCGTGGAAAGCCCTATGGGACGAAAGATGGTAAGCTTGGTCCCATGGGGCTTTTGCCATAATTTTACAGTTTTGGAATTTTAAAATAACATATACTATCGGTGCATTTTGAAACTGAGGTGATAAAACTGAGAAACCATTTAAAAAATCAAACAAGCCCATATTTATTGCAGCATTCAAAACATCCGGTAGACTGGTATCCCTGGTGTGACGAGGCTTTTGCACGGGCAAAGGAAGAAGATAAACCTGTTTTTTTAAGTATCGGCTATAGCACCTGCCATTGGTGCCATGTGATGGCCCATGAGAGTTTTGAGGACCAGGAAGTGGCAAAGGAGCTGAACCAGAATTTTATTTCTATAAAAGTGGACAGGGAAGAACGCCCAGACATTGACAGTATTTATATGGAAGCATGCGTGCTGTTCACAGGAAGCGGCGGGTGGCCGGCAAGCGTGTTTCTTACGCCGGAGCAAAAGCCGTTTTATGCAGGCGCCTATTTCCCAAAATATGGCGCGTATGGAAGGATTGGGTTTTTGGATCTACTGCGGGCGGTAAAGATGCGTTGGGAGGGCGACAGGGCCAATCTGCTGCAGTCTGCACAGGCGCTTACCGGGCAGCTTCAGCAAGTGCAGGGGGCGGCGGCGCCACAGCTTTCCTGGCAGCATCTGTCCCTTCAGGCAGCCCGGTGGTTTAAGGGGAATTTTGATGAGGCGAACGGCGGGTTTGGGGACGCGCCCAAATTCCCTATGGCCCATAACCTAATGTTTTTGATGGAATATTACCTGGTGAACCGGGACAGGCGCGCCCTTGAAATGGCGGAAAAAACATTGATGCAGATGTACCGGGGCGGCATATTTGACCATATTGGCGGCGGTTTTTCACGGTATTCCACAGATAAATATTTTCTGGTGCCTCATTTTGAAAAAATGCTTTATGACAATGCGCTGCTGTTGATGGCATATACCCAAGCATATTCCATTACCGGAAAAGAGGTTTACCGAGAAGTGGTAAGGAAGACGGCTCAGTATATCCAGCGGGAGATGTCACACCCTGAGGGGGGATTTTATTCGGCTCAGGATGCCGACAGCCAGGGGGTGGAAGGGAGGCACTATGTGTTTGCCTGCGAGGAGCTTACTTCCCTGCTGGGGGAGACTGCCGGAAAAAAATTCAATGAATATTTCCATATTACCAAGGCAGGGAATTTTGAGGGGAAAAGCATCCCCAACCGTTTAGGCGATGGAATAGAGGAAAGCGCCTGGCATGCGGGGGAAGGGGATTACTCCCATACGGAGCCAGAGCGGCTTTTGCCCAAGGTGTACGCTTACCGCAAGCAGCGCTGCCAGTTGTTTTTGGATGATAAAATCCTCACTTCCTGGAACGGGCTGATGATTGGGGCGTTTGCCAGGATGTACCGGGTGTTTGGGCAGGAGGGCTACCTGCGCCAGGCAACCGCTGCTTACAGGTTCCTAAATGGGCAGCAAAAGGAAGAGGGCGCGTTATTTGTAAGCTGGCGTAAGGGCGTCTGCCAGGGCAGGGGATTTTTGGAGGATTATGCATTTTATGCCTTTGGGCTGATAGAGCTATACAGCGCGGCATTGGACCCAAAATACCTAACTCAGGCACAGATATACTGCCGGAAGGCACAGGAGCTTTTTGCAGACCAGGAAAGGGGCGGCTTTTACCTTTGCGGGGAAGGGAATGAAAAGCTGATTGCAACCCCCAAGGAGACTTATGACGGGGCAATTCCCAGCGGTAATTCAGTAATGGCTTATAACCTGGTGAAATTGTGGCAGATTACGGGCAAAGAATGCTGGAGGGAGCAGGCGGCCAAGCAATTGGATTTCCTGTCTGCCTATGCGGCGCAGTACCCGTCCGGGCAGAGCTTTTCCTTGCTGGCAGCGTTATTGTACCAGAACCCGCCAGAGCATATCGTAGGCGTGCTGAAAGAAGAGAGGGACTTGAAAAAGCTTCAGAAATTATATGGAAGGGATGCGGATATTGTAGTCCTCTGGGAAGAAAACCAGGAATATGAGCGCATCAATAACCGGGCGACCCTCTATATCTGTCGGGATGATAGCTGCAGGCCGCCGGTAAACCTTTAAGCATGGGAGTGGCGGGAACCCAAGAGGCTGCCCATAAGCCCTGAAAAAGCTGACAAAGCATGTTGCGCATGTTATAATGGTGACAAGCGCAAGGCGTTTTGGCATGTATGCTGCGCCATGTGGTAATGTGAATGCAGTTATGGAAACATGGACAGGAGGGACTTATGGTAGACAGGGCATTGTTTATGGAGGCGCTGCGTTCTGTGCAAGAGATTGCAAAGGCATCTGCAGAGCCGATGGCACGGGAAGAGATAAAAGAATACTTTAAGGATATGGAATTATCTCCTGAGCAGCAGGAGATGGTTTATCAATATCTCGTAAAGGCAATAAGGGAAGGATGCCCAGCAGAAGGCACGGGTCATACGCCTGCGGAAGATGGGGCAAAGAAGCCTGCGGGCGGTAAGAAGGCAGGGTATTCCCGGCATTTTCAGATGTACCTTAAGGAAGTCAGCAGCATCAAAGGGCTGCCAGAAGGACGGAAGCTGGAATTATACCAAAAACTGCTTGCCGGGGAGCGGGCGGCGGTTTCAGAAATCTCTACCCAATGGCTGAAAAGAGTTGCAGAAATTGCTGGGGAGTATGTTACAAACCGGGTGCTGGTAGAGGATTTGGCCCAAGAAGGGAATATGGGGCTGCTGCTGGGGCTAGAAACGATGCTGGGGGCAAAAGGGAAGTATGGCGACTTAGAATCTGGCTGCT
The DNA here is from genome assembly GCA_910585295.1 of uncultured Lachnospiraceae bacterium. Lineage (GTDB taxonomy): Bacteria > Bacillota > Clostridia > Lachnospirales > Lachnospiraceae > Petralouisia. The sequence goes on from CAJUDE010000044.1 coordinate 108,501, forward strand.
GCGCCATAGAACAGAAATTGGAATTTTTTGTGAGGGAAGCTATGGAACAGTACCAACGGGAAACCGAAGGGATAGATAGCAGAGACAATACAATCCTTGCCAAAGTCAACTTAATTCATGAGGCGCAGAAAGCCTTGGCAGAAGACACAGGGACAATCCCTGCCCTGCAGGAATTAAGTGAGTATACCAAAATCCCAGTGGAAGAGGTACGTGACATTATGGCATTGTCCAAGGAGAAAGGAGAGGGATTATGAATTTTGGCCCAATGGAATATACAGTTGCCCGTATTGATGGGGATTATGCCTACCTGCAGCAGGAAGGCAGCCCCCAGGAAGAGTTGAAATGTGTGGCGCGGGCTTTGCTGCCGCCTGAGATTGCAGAAGGCTCCCTGCTCCACTATGAGATGATGGAATATACCCTGAAAGGTAAGTAAGGCAAGAGGCTGGGTCACCGCTGGAACCGCTGTTGGCGCCAAACCAGCAGCAGCCCGCGGACGCACAGCTCCACACACATGGCGAACCAGACCCCGGGAAGCCCCCATTCATTTACCAGAAGGATAGAAAGCGTTAGCCTAACGCCCCATATGCTGGCAAGGTTTAAAAGGCATGGCACCAAGGAATCCCCTGCCCCGCGCAAGGCTCCGGAGGCCACAATGGAAGCTGCATAGAAAGGCTCTGCAAATAATTCAATCCGAAGCACATTCGCTGCCAAATGCTGCACTTGTGGGTCAGGGGTCAGCATTTGGAAAATTGCAGGGCATAAAAAGTACATTATAATCCCTGCAAGGCTCATAATCAGGCAGCCTAGAAGCGTGGATAAGTTAGAAAAGCTATTGGCAAGCTTCTTCCTCCCTGCCCCAACGCCCTGCCCTACCAGCGTGGTTGCAGCAGCGGCAATTCCATAGCCAGGCATATAGCAAATGCTTTCCGCTGTCACCGCTATGGAGTTCGCCGCCATCGCGACAGTGCCGAGCGGGGCGATAATGCGGGTGGAAAGAATCATTGCCCCGCAAATTGCAATATGCTCAAACCCCATTGGAAGCCCGATTTTCACCATGCAAGAAAAGATGGACCAATCAAACGTGCAGCGTTCCTTTCGGTTAATGCGCAGGCTGTCAGAGCGTAAGCATGCCGCCCATAATTTCACGATGCAAATTACCAGGGTAGCAAGTGCAGTCCCTAATGCAGCCCCAGGCACGCCGAGGAATTGGATAAACAAAAGGTTGAACAGCACGTCAAGGCCGCACATGGCTGCATCCAAAATGGCAGGCGTCCTCATGTTGCCGCTGCATTGCAGCATGGACCCTGCCAGGCTGTTTAATTGAAATGCTGGTAGGGAGCAGGCATAAATTAGGAAATAGCTAGAAGCGTCCTCTTGAATTTCCTGCGCAGCCCCAAGCCATACGGGAAGAGGCCTGCTAATCCCAATGCCTGCCGCCATCAGGATTCCAGAGAAAGCAAATGCCGCCGCAAGCGCATGTTTTAATATCTGCCTTGCAGCACGTTCCTGCCCTGCCCCGATTTTTTGGGCTGCCTGGACAGAGAACCCTGTGGATACAGCGCTGCACAGACCATTGAGCAGCCATGTGCTGGTGGAAACCACGCCGATGGCTGCCGATGCGCCTGCACCCAGGCTCCCCACCATTGCCGTATCAATATACTGCATCATAATGGAGGTGAGCTGCGCCAGGATTGCGGGGACGCTCAACTGCCAAACAACGGATAATTGCTGTATCCGGCTGGGTTCATTTTCCTGCGCCAGCATAGCGGCAAGCAGTTTTTCAGATTTATTGTTCTTTTTTATTTTCATCTTATTGCCCATTCTATCTTAAAGATTTCAGTTCACTGTATTTATTCCTTTTATTTCCGCGAGCAATGAGCCAAGCAGCCACGCTCGCGCGGATATTTGGCGAATGCCGCGAGAGTAAGTGCCATGCGGGTGCAAATACCCCGCCCCTTGGGGCCAAAAGAATAAGCTAAGCCATGCCCCGCAGCTTGCTGCGGGGTATTTGGCTTGGTATATAAATTATAATACAGCCGCCGCCAGATTGCAAATAAGTTGGGCTGTTCCTATTTTATCATTAGATAGGCGTATGGGGGCTTCTAATTACTGGCTGGACCTGTTTGCCGGCGAGGGCGCAGTGGATTGTTTCAGGCAGAAGTTCCGTGAAGGCTGTCATGGAATTCGGCTTTGCCTGGTAGTCGTCCTGCCCAAAAGGCACGAAATAAATGTTTTTGGTATTCAGTAGGATGCCAATGTTTTTCAGGTTCATGCCAAGGGCGTCGTTGGTAGATAAAGACAGCACCAGCGGGCGGTTGTTGCGCAAATGGGATTTTGCAGCCATCAGGACTGGGGTGTCGGAAATCCCATTTGCCAGTTTCGATAAGGTGTTCCCAGTGCAGGGGGCGATGACTAGGATATCCATAAGCCCTTTGGGGCCGATGGGTTCTGCGTCTGGAATTGTGGTGATAGGTTCCCTCCCAGTAAGGCTTTTTGCCCGTTCCAGGAAGGAACTGCTGGCGCCGAACCTGGAGTCCAGTTGGGAGGCGTTATGTGAGAACACTGGAAGCAGGCTGGCGCCAGTGTTTTTTAATTCTTCCAGTGCGGTGAAAATTTTTTCATAGGTGCAAAAGGAACCAGTAAACCCGATGCCAATGGATATATCACGAAAATCATAAGACATAATCGGTAATCCTTTCTATTATTTTCCCAATGGCTTTGCCGGAGGCGGCTGGGGAAAACCTTCCTGGAAGCCCTGGAAGCCGCAAATATGGCAGCGCGTATTTTTCTGCCGTATCTTCCGGGAAGCCAAAGGGTGAGGATGCAATGTCAAATATATGGCAGGAACCAGGCAGCTTGCGAATTTGGTTAGGTTCCATTACGGCTGCCGGGATGGTGTTGATGATAATATTGCAGTGGGGCAGCACGGTTGGGAAATCCTCTGTTTGAATGGGGCAGATCCCCTTTTTTTCTGCGACTGCCTGTTTATCCAAATCTTGCTCTAGCAGGTAAATGCTGCGGCATAATGGGTGCAGCAGCGTGCCGATGGCAGAGCCGCAGCAGCCGTATCCCAGTAATAGGACCCTTGCAGAAGCCAGGGAAAAAGGCGTGCAGCGAATAAGTTCAGACAGAAGCCCCTCTGCGGTGAGCAGGGAGTTTTCCCTGGAAAAGATGGGAAGCTGCCCAAACTGGAATACCTGGCAGCCTTTCTCTTTTAGGATGTCTGCCTGGCTTTTGGGAAGGCTGTAAACAGCAAGGGTTTGCCCTGGCGCCAGAAAACCCCACAATTCTGTTAATAGGCAGGGAGGCATTGCCTGGTTTGCCTGGAACAGATATTGCCCATCCTTGGATAAGGGCGTGGGCAGAAGCGCCACATCTGCATGGGCCAGGGCATGGGGCAGGGAACCATCAAGGGTAACCTTAGAATCCCAGGGAACATCAAGGGTATTGGAACAAGAAACCTGCCAGCCGCAGGCACAGAGGTATTCCGCGGCATAGCGCTGCCGCAGGTCGCCGCCAAGGACTGCAATAGATGATATTGCCATATGCTTCCTCCAATTTGCGTTATCCCTACAGTATATGAAGGGAACGTGGAAAGGTGTATGGTCAGCATATGCCAAATGAAAGGAATTTTTGAGTTTCCCCATTTTTTATAATAGCCTATATTATTCGCTAAAAGGCTTTGCTGCCCTTGGCAGCATAGGCATCTTGCACAAAAAGTGTCTGGAAAGCTAGCTTTCCATGGCGCTTTTATGTGCAAAGTGCTTCCATCACAAAGTGATGGAAACCTTTTGGCTCTATGAATTGCAAAATGGGGAAACTCAAAAAAGGAATTGTTTTGACAAGCTGCCAGGCTGCCATTATAATAGAAGCGTATCATAGAGGATCATATTGTTTCAGAAGACAGAGGTTTAGAGGCGGGGACATGGTGGCATATCAATTAACATGGGGCAAAAGGAAAAGCCTGTCCATTATGGTTGGGCGGGATGGGGCGGTGCATGTGAAAGCCCCTAACGGGCTGCCCAAATACAAAATCGACCAGTTGGTGCAGCGCAAGGCTGGCTGGATTGAAAAGAAACGTGCCGAAGTTTGCTTACTGGAACAAAAAATACCTGCCCATTCCTTCCAGGAGGGGGACCATTTCCTGATTTTTGGGGAAGCTTACCGCCTGGTATTTTGCAATCGGCAAAGCAAAGGCTCGGCAGAGGTTAGGGCGGACCAAGAAAACAAACTGTTAGTAATAGGGACGGCGGACACTGCGCCTCCCCATATACAAAAGGAACTGGAGGGGTGGTATATCCGACAGGCGAAGCAGGTATTCCCAGCGCGTGTCAGCCTATATTATTCCCAAGTTGCACAGATGGCAGGGCGAATGGGGAAGGAAATTGGCTCTGTGAACCGGATTTCCATCCGTAACCAGAAAACACGGTGGGGCAGCTGCAGCAGCAAGGGCAACCTGAACTTTAACTGGAGGCTGTTGATGGCTCCAAACGAGGCGCTGGATTATGTGGTGGTGCATGAACTGTGCCATTTCGCATACCTGGACCATTCCAAATTGTTTTGGCAGATGGTAGAGGGGGTTTTGCCTGGCTTTCGGGAACAAAAGGAATGGCTGAAAGCAAATGGGGCTTTATTGGATTGGGAAGGAGGGGCAGGATGAAAGGGACAATCCTGTTATTTCATTTTTCAGACAGGGATAGGCGGAATAAGCTGGCTAAGGCGCTGTTTCCGCTCCATCTGAAAATTACAGTAGTCAGCAAAGAAAGCTATTTGCAGCCAGTGGGGTACCTGGCAGGGATAAAAAGCGTCCTTCCAGTGGAGGGGAGCTATGAGGGGGAGGAACTGGATGGCGAGATGGTCCTTATGGTGGGGCTGACTGGCGCGCAGGTGGATGCAGCGCTAAAGGCAATCCGCAAGTCTGGGATTGGCCCCATCCCCTATAAAGCCGTCCTTACAGCGGCAAACCAAGAATGGGATGTATTGAAACTATACCAAGAGATTAAATCAGAACACCAAAAAATGTCAGAAAATGGCTGATGGGAAAGGCACAAGGGATAATTGGGATGGAATAATCATCCAATTATCCCTTTTTTATGCATAACATACAAAAACAAAAAAGAAATTTTGTGGATTGTTTTGATTGAAAATGACTGAAAATGGTGGTATTATACAATTACAGTCAAAAACAATCAAGAAACAGTCAAAATCAGTCACGCGAGGAAAGAAACATGCTGTTGGAAAAGAGATTGGAAGAAATTTTGAAGTTGGTGGAAGAGAACGGCAGCGTGACCGTGCAGGAATTGACGGAACGCCTGAAAGCTTCAGAATCCACAATCCGCAGGGATTTATACCTGCTGGATGAAGAGGGGAAGCTGAACCGGGTACACGGGGGCGCGACTGCCATCAATGCATTTTATGCCAGCGCCAGGGATGTGGAAGTGGCATACCGCAGGGATTTGAACCAGGAAGAGAAAACAGAGATTGCAAAATATGCCTCCACGCTGGTGAAGCCAGGGGATTTGGTATATTTGGATGCAGGGACAACTACTGACCGGGTGATTGATTTTATCCGTGAGAAGGACGCGGTATATGTCACAAATGCGCTTGGGCATGCCAAACGGCTGGCAGAAGCAGGTTTTGAGGCCTATATCCTGGGCGGGAAGTTTAAGCTGGCGACAGAAGCCATTGTAGGGATTGGGACGGTGGCGGAATTGGAAAGGTTTAATTTTTCCATAGGCTTTCTTGGGACAAATGGAATTAGCCGGACTGCGGGCTTTTCTACCCCAGATATGGATGAGGCCATGGTAAAGCGCAAGGCGGTGATGCAGTGCCGCAGGCCATATATTTTGGCGGACAGTTCCAAGTTTAACCAGATTTCCCCAATTACGTTTGCGGGGATAGAAGATGCAGAACTGATTACCCTGGAAGTAAAGCATGGCGGTTTCCAGGATTTGAAGAATATTATTGAAGTGAAAGGGAGGAAAAAAGAATGATTTACACAGTAACTTTTAACCCAAGCCTGGACTACATAGTAAGCGTGGACGACTTCACGCTGGGGCGGGTAAACCGCACAACAAAAGAATTGGTGTACCCTGGAGGGAAAGGCGTGAATGTTTCCCTGGTGCTGAAAAACCTCGGCATGGAAAGCACAGCCCTAGGGTTTACCGCAGGGTTTACCGGGGCGGAAATTGAGAGGGGCTTAGAGGAATGGGGATGCCTGACAGATTTTATCCGCATATCAGAAGGGATGTCCAGAATCAACATGAAGCTTCGCTCTAGGGAAGAGAGCGAGGTCAACGGGCAGGGGCCAAAAATTTCGGAAGAAGCATTGGAAGAGCTGTACAAGAAGTTAGATGGAATGAAGCCAGAGGACGTGCTGGTGTTGGCAGGGAGCATACCAAACAGTATGCCGGATTCAAGCTACGAGCAGATATTGGCACGGGTGCAGGACAAGAAGGTACGTTCTGTTGTAGACGCCACCGGCGACCTTTTGGTCAATGTGTTAAAATACCATCCGTTCCTGATTAAGCCCAATAACCATGAGTTAGAGGAAATTTTCCACGTGCCAATGGACAGCAACGGGACAATTGTCACTTATGCAAAAAAAATGCAGGAAATGGGCGCGCAAAACGTGTTGATTTCCATGGCGGGCGACGGCGCAATCCTGGTGGCTGCAGATGGGAGCGTATGGGAAAGCCCGGCGCCCAAGGGGAAAGTTGTGAATTCTGTAGGCGCGGGGGACTCTATGGTGGCAGGGTTCCTTACTGGCTATTTGAAGAGCGGGAAGTATGAAGAAGCGTTCCATATGGGGATTGCTGCTGGAAGCGCCAGCGCATTTTCAGAACGCCTGGCCACTCAGGAAGAAGTGGATGGGATTTTGGGCCAAATGGGCTGGAATTAAAACCGGGGTTTTAAATACGCAATGAAGGAGGGCAACCATGAAAATTACAGATTTGTTAGTAAAGGAAGGAATCGAACTGAATGGCCAGGCAGCTTCCAAAAGGGAAGCCATTGACAAAATGGTGGACTTAATGGCGGCAACTGGAAAAATTGCGGATAAGGAAGCGTATAAAGCGCAGGTGCTGCGAAGGGAAGAGGAAGGCAGCACAGGGATTGGCGAAGGGATCGCCATCCCACATGGGAAATGTGACGCCGTAAAAGCTCCAGGGCTGGCGGCGATGGTGTTAAAGGATGGCGTGGATTATGATTCTTTGGATGGCGCGCCTGCAGATTTGATATTCCTGATTGCAGCGCCAAATACAAAAGATAATGTGCATTTGGATGTGTTAAGCCGTCTGTCCGTGCTTTTGATGGATGAAGAGTTTACCGGGAAGCTACGGAATGCCAAAACTACCGAGGAGTTTCTAGGGTATGTGGATGCAGCGGAGCAGGAGAAGCTGGCGGACGAGGCCAAAAAGCAGCAGGAAGGGCAAAAACAGGAAGCGGCGCCAGGCAAAAGCCTAAAGCTGTTAGGGGTGACGGCATGCCCAACGGGAATTGCCCATACCTATATGGCGGCAGAGGCATTGGAGAAAAAGGCAAAGGAGCTGGGCTTTTCCATTAAAGTGGAGACTAGAGGTTCCGGAGGGGCGAAGAATGTCCTGACAGATGCAGAGATTGCAGCAGCAGACTGCATTATTGTATGTGTGGACACGAATGTCCCTATGGACCGTTTTGACGGCAAGAAAGTGATTGTGCGGCAAGTGTCTGACGGCATCAACAAAGCAGAAGAGCTGCTTAGGCTTGCGGAAAGCGGCAATGTAGAGGTTTACCATGCAGGGAATAAGCCTGCAGCGGCTGCTGCTGGCGGGAGTGGGAAAGAAAGCGTTGGGCATAGCCTGTATAAACACCTGATGAATGGGGTTTCCCATATGCTTCCCTTTGTGGTAGGCGGCGGTATTTTAATTGCCATAGCATTTTTAATAGACGGCATGAGCGTGGATTTGTCATCGCTGGCGCCGGAAGACCGTGGGAATTTCGGAAGCATTACCTCTGCAGCGGCGTTATTCAAAGGGATCGGGGATAAGGCGTTTGGATTTATGCTGCCCATCCTGGCAGGGTTTATTGCCATGAGTATTGCAGACCGTCCAGGGCTGGTTGTCGGGGTGGTAGGCGGCTCCATTGCAGCCGGTGGCAAAAGCGGGTTCCTTGGCGCGCTGGTCGCAGGGTTTTTGGCAGGGTATTTGATTATTGGGCTAAAAAAATTGTTAGAGAAGCTGCCAGAAAGTTTGGATGGCATCAAAACCATACTGTTATATCCGCTTCTTGGAGTATTTTTCATGGGCGTAATTATGAACTATGTGATTGAGCCTCCAGTTGGGGCTTTGAACACCCTTTTAAACAATGGGCTGTCCGGCATGAACGGAACAAGTTCTGTGCTGCTGGGCGTTATCTTAGGGGCAATGATGGCTGCGGACTTAGGAGGGCCAATCAATAAGGCGGCTTATGTATTCGGCACCGCGTCTATTGCGGCAGGCAATTATAATATTATGGCGGCAGTGATGATTGGCGGGATGGTGCCGCCCTGCGCCATCGCATTGGCAACGCTGTTGTTTAAAAATAAATTTACAGAAGAAGAGCGTAAATCTGGGCCTACCAACTTTATTATGGGGCTGTCCTTTATCTCAGAAGGGGCTATCCCATTCGCGGCCTCAGACCCTCTCCATGTGATTCCAGCCATGATGGTTGGCTCTGGCGTGGCAGGGGCGGCTTCCATGCTGTTTAACTGCACTTTGATGGCGCCCCATGGCGGGATCTTCGTATTCCCTGTAGTTGGGAACACGGTAATGTACCTGGTAGCCCTGGTGATAGGGACAATTGTAGGGGCAATCTTATTAGGGGTATTGAAAAAAGATGCAAAATTAGTATAATAATAGATACAGTTGGTTAAAACGCCCAGGCTCAGAAGGGGTTACATATTACAGCATTTTGCGCCGGGCTAAAATAAAGAAAACAAAAAGGAGAATAAGATTATGAAGACATTTGACTACACCATTACAGACCCAGAAGGGATCCATGCAAGGCCAGCAGGGCTTTTTGTTAAGGAAGCAGGGAAATTTGCAAGCAAGATCACCATTGCCAAAGATGGGAAAGAAGTGGATGCAAAGAGAATTTTTGGGATTATGAGCCTTGGGGTAAAAAAAGACAATGTTGTTACATTGAACATTGAGGGCGAGGACGAAGAGGCAGCTTGCAGCGCATTAGAAGCATTCTTTAAAGAAAATCTGTAAATGGCGGGCAGGTAACTGCAAAGCGAAAATGTTTGGGTCAGCCAGCTTTGCAGTTGCCTGTATTTCTATAGGTAACAGGCCAGCTATATGAACAGTGAAAGGAGTGGCCAAATGTTAAAATTCAGCGGTAGCAGCGTATTTGGCGGTGTGGCTATTGGGAAGCTTGCAATTTTCCAGAAAAATGAGAATAAAGTGGAGCGGCGCCATATCGAAGATGCGGAACAGGAAATTGCACGTTTTGAGAAGGCAAAAGAAGAGGCGTTGAAGCAGCTTCAAGGGTTATATGACAAAGCCCTGAAAGATGTGGGGGAAGCCAATGCCATGATTTTTGAAGTGCATCAGATGATGCTGGAGGATTTGGATTATCAGGATTCCATCCATTATATGATAAAAGAGCAGCAGATTAATGCAGAATATGCAGTTGCGCAGACCAGCGACAACTTTGCGGAAATGTTTGCGGCGATGGACGACGCCTATATGCAGGGGCGTGCCGCAGATGTCCGGGATATTTCAGAACGGTTAATCAGCATCCTTGCAGGCACCCAGAGCAGCCTGGGCACGTTTGATGAGCCAGTGGTTATAGTGGCGGAGGATTTAGCGCCCAGTGAGACCGTACAGTTTGAAAAGGATAAGCTGCTGGCAATTGTGACTCAGCAAGGCTCTGCCAATTCCCATACTGCAATTTTGGCAAGGACAATGGACATCCCAGCCATTATTCAGGCAGATATTGGCCTGAACCCTGAATATAATGGAAAGACCGTAATTGTAGATGGCTTTACAGGGGAGATTTACATAGACCCAGATGAGGAAACCAGGAAAACCATGGAGGCAAAGCTGGCGGATTGCATAGCAGAAAAGGAATTGCTGCAGGAACTAAAAGGGAAAGAGGACGTAACCTTGGATGGGAAGCAGTTGAAGCTCTATGCAAATATTGGGAACCCTGGCGATGTGGCAAATGTGCTGCGCAATGACGCGAAGGGCATCGGCTTGTTTAGAAGCGAATTCCTTTATCTGGAAAGCAATGATTTCCCAACAGAGGAGGAGCAGTTTAAGGCATATAAGGCGGTTGCGGAGAATATGGCAGGCAAGAAAGTCATTATCCGTACTTTAGATATTGGGGCGGATAAGACCGTAGATTACTTTAAGCTGGACAAAGAGGAAAACCCAGCAATGGGATACCGGGCGATCCGCATCTGCTTAAAGCAGCCAGAAATTTTTAAAACCCAGCTTCGGGCATTGTACCGCGCTTCCAATTTTGGGCAGATTGCCATTATGTTCCCAATGATTATTTCTGTGGAGGAAGTAAGGAAGATTAAGGAAATCGTGGCAGAGGTCAAAAAAGAGCTGACAGACCTCTCCATACCGTTTAAAGATGTGGAGCTTGGCGTTATGATTGAGACGCCGGCGGCAGTCCTGGTCAGCGATGAACTGGCAAAGGAAGTTGACTTCTTTAGCATTGGGACAAATGACCTGACGCAGTATACCCTTGCCATTGACAGGCAGAATGCGAAGTTGGGCGATTTCTATAACCCACACCATAAGGCAATCCTTCGGATGATTGAGACTGTGGTGAAAAATGCCCATGCGGCAGGCATTTGGGCAGGTATCTGCGGGGAATTAGGCGCAGATTTAAGCCTGACAGAAACTTTCCTGAAAATGGGCGTGGATGAACTGTCCGTGTCCCCGGCGATGGTGCTTCGTGTAAGGAAGATTGTGCGTGAAACAGACACAAGCAAATAAAGATAAAAAACAGGGCGTTATCTTAGCGGGTAACGCCCTGTTTATTAGGAGGGAATTATGGCAAAAGATGATATAGACCTGAAAAAGAAACTAGGCTGCCTCAAACAGTCCCTTGCAGCCATGGGAAGCGTGGCAGTTGCTTATTCCAGCGGCGTGGACTCTACATTTTTGTTGAAAATTGCCCATGGGGTTTTGGGTGGGCGCGTGGTTGCAGTGACTGCCCAGTCCAGTTCCTTCCCCAAAAGGGAGTTAGAAGAGGCGGAGGCATTTTGCCGGGAGGAAGGCATCTTTCAGATTATCTTTGCGTCAAAGGAATTGGAAATTGAAGGGTTTTGCCAGAACCCCCCCAACCGCTGCTATCTTTGCAAAAAAGATTTTCTGGGGAAAATTAAGGGGATTGCAGCAGAACAGGGAATGGCATATGTGGTGGAAGGGTCCAATGTGGACGATGAGGGGGATTATAGGCCGGGGATGCAGGCAGTGGCAGAACTGGGGGTTAGAAGCCCCCTGCGGGAAGCAGGGCTAACGAAACAGGAGATTCGGCTTTTGTCAAAAGAGCTTGGGCTTAACACTTGGGATAAACCATCTTTTGCATGCCTGGCGTCCCGGTTCCCGTATGGGGAACCTATTACAAAACAGAAGCTTGCCATGGCAGGGCAGGCGGAACAATTATTGAGGGAGCTTGGGTTTGCCCAATTTCGGGTCCGCATCCATGGTTCTATGGCAAGGATTGAGGTCTTGCCCAAGGATTTCCCCAAGATAATGGAAGATGGAGCCAGAGCCAGGGTGGCGCAGCGCTTTCGGGAGCTTGGGTTCACTTATATATCGCTGGATTTAGAGGGGTACCGCACTGGGAGCATGAATGAAATCTTATGAAAAAACTTGACAAATGAAAATGTCAATGGTAAATTAGTACATATGATGTAGTATGTTACTTATGGAAGATAAGGCATTAACTATGCATAAATATTTTGGATGTTTATGTGTGTTAGTGCCTTTTTTGTCCTCTTAATTAAGAAATTCCTTTGGATTTCTTATCAGGATTTGGGAAGGGCTTCTCACGTGATAGCGCAAAGGGCCTTCCGAAAGGCAGCCATGCCTAACACACATAACCCAAATATTAAAAAGGAGAAGAGATATGAAAGACAAAATTTTTGGCGTTTTGCAGCGTGTGGGAAGGTCTTTTATGCTTCCTATCGCAATCCTTCCGGTAGCAGGGCTTTTGCTTGGCATCGGCGGTTCTTTTTCCAATGAAACTATGTTGGGGACGTATGGCCTTTTGGGAGTTATGGGGCCGGGGACCGTATTTAACGCGGTTTTTAAAATTATGAGTGAAGCGGGCGACATTGTATTTGCGAACCTGCCCATTATTTTTGCCATGGGCGTTGCCATTGGCATGGCAAAGAAAGAGAAGGATGTTGCGGCATTGTCTGCAGTCGTTGCATTTTTTATTATGCATGCGTCCATTGGCGCATTGATCAATATCAATGGCGGGGCAGACAGCATGTTAAAGGGCGCTACGGCGTCTGTCTGTGGCATCACATCCTTGCAGATGGGTGTGTTTGGCGGTATTATTGTAGGCCTTGGCGTTGCGGCCCTGCACAATAAATTTTATAAGATTGAGCTTCCCCAGGTGCTGTCTTTCTTTGGCGGGACCAGGTTTGTGCCAATTGTCAGCGCATTGGTGTATACGGCGGTGGGGATTTTGATGTTTTTTATTTGGCCGGTAATCCAGAAAGGCATTTACGGCGTAGGCGATGTGGTGCTGAATTCTGGCTATGCAGGGACTTGGGTTTACGGGTTGATGGAACGTCTGTTGATACCTTTTGGTCTGCACCATGTGTTCTACCTTCCGTTTTGGCAGACTGCTGTGGGCGGGACTTTGGAAGTGGCAGGGCAGACCATCGAAGGGGCGCAGAATATCTTTTTTGCCCAGCTATCAGACCCTACCGTAGAACATTTTGCAGTGTCTGCAACTAGATTTATGTCAGGGAAATTCCCGTTGATGATTTTTGGGCTTCCTGGGGCGGCGTTGGCGATGTATAAGACAGCGAAGCCAGAGAAAAAACAGGCGGCGGCAGGTCTATTGATGTCGGCTGCGCTTACTTCCATGCTAACTGGGATTACGGAGCCTTTGGAATTTACATTCCTGTTTGTGGCGCCGCTCCTTTATGGGATCCATTGCGTGCTGGCAGGGTTTGCCTATATGTTGATGCATGTGTTTGAAGTGGGCGTGGGCATGACGTTCTCTGGCGGGGTCATCGACTTGTTCCTTTTCGGGGTCCTCCAGGGAAATGGGAAAACAAACTGGATTTGGGTAGTGGTTGTAGGGGTATTCTATTTTGTAGTTTATTATTTCCTGTTCCGCTTTTTGATTGCGAAAATGGATTTGAAGACCCCAGGGCGTGACGACAACGAAGAAGTGAAGCTATACCGCAGGAGCGATGTGGAAGCCAAAAAAGGCGATGGAGGGGCAGCCCAGGAAGAAGACGCGTTATCAGAGACGATTTGCCATGGGCTTGGCGGAAAGAAAAATATTTCAGATGTAGACTGCTGCGCCACAAGGCTGCGGTGTACGGTATATAAGGCGGAGCTTGTCAATGACGCCCTGTTAAAATCCACAGGCGCTTCCGGTGTGGTGCATAAAGGAAACGGCGTCCAGGTTATTTATGGGCCGAGGGTAACGGTAATTAAATCAAACCTGGAAGACTACCTGGAAACGGCGCCCAATGAAGAGTTTGTTTCTGGCAAGGCAAAAGGGCAAGCAGAAGGGCAGAAGGAAGCGAAGGCAGAGGGGAAAGTGGTTAAGACGGTGGTTGTGGCAAGCCCTGTCACTGGCATTGCCGCAGATTTGTCCCAGGCGCCAGACGAGGCATTTGCAAGCAGGATGATGGGGGACGGCGCAGTGGTGACGCCAGAGGATTGTGTGGTGAAGGCGCCGGAAGATGGGGAAGTGTGTTTTGTGTTTGAGACGAAACATGCAGTCGGCTTCCTGACAGACACGGGCTTAAGCCTTTTGATCCATATGGGCATTGATACCGTTTCACTAAATGGGCAGGGCTTTGAAGTATTTGTGGAAAATGGGCAGAAAGTGAAAAAGGGCGAGCCAATGCTGAAACTGGATTTGGAATACCTGAAAGCGAACGCGCCTTCCCTAGCATCTCCGGTGCTATGCACAGAGTTAGAGGATAACCAGAAAATCCGGCTGCTGAAAGAAGGGGGCATAGCGGCTGGCGAGCCATTGTTTGCAGTGGATTTCTACGAATAAACCAGAAAATGTAGGCGGGGAAAAGTATGTACAGAGTGAAAAAAGTATTGAACCATAATGCGGTAATCGGGATACAGTCAGGGGATAACCAGGCATATTTAATTCTGGGCAAAGGGATTGGCTTTGGCAAAAAGGTCACAGAGCAGATAGAGGCAGGGCCAGAGGCAGCCGTGTATTCCCTCCAGAAATCTACAGACCGCGGGAATGCCGGGGAGCTGGTAAAGTCTATTTCGCCGGTCTGCCTGGAGATTTCCAACCAGATATTGGATGCAGCAGAACAAGAATTTGGAAAAATTGATAGGGACATACTTTTCCCCATGGCCGACCATATAGAGTATGCCATCAAACGGATAAAGGGCCGGGAACAAATCAGCAACCCCCTGACAGAGGATATCCGCGTCCTGTTCCATATGGAATATAAGGTGGCAGAACAGATTATCCCCATCCTGGAAGAGCGGATGGGCATACGGATGGATGCAGATGAGGTTGGCTATATCGCGCTCCATATCCATTCTGCCATTGGGGATGAAAAAGTCTCCCATGCAATGCAGGTGGCGCAGGCTGTCCGGGAGTGCATTTCGCTGATTGAGCAGGAAATAGGAAGGCCGATTGACGTGATGTCCCTTGCCTATAATCGGTTGATGAACCATATCCGCTATATGGCGGCCCGCGCCATGAAAGGGGAGGCGCTTAAGGTCAATATGAACGATTATATGGGAGTGAAGTTCCCAAATGCCTTTCGGGTTGCAGAGAATGTATGCAGGCAGGTGGGGCGTATCCTGCACTGTGAGTTAGGCGAGGTGGAAATCGGGTACCTGGCGATGCATATCGGGCGGGTGGCGAATGAAGAGTTGGACGCAAAAGAAGGCGAGTGAAATAAAGCGATAAAGATAAAATAGAAACAGCTTTTTGCAAGCGGATAGTTCTGGGATTAGGGCTATCTGCAGGCAAAAAGCTGTTTTTATTTTTGCGGGCAACGACCCAGGCCGCCCTTGCGCGGATATTTGCTTTGCGCTTAATATCTTGGCTGTGCGTCAATGCCGGCGCAGCAGTGGATCCGTTGGCAGAAATCTTCAATCGTTTGGAATTCTTCCGCATGGGCCAAGGTAAATTCTGCAATTTCCAGCGCGCGTTTTTGGACAAGCCCTAAATCTTCGGATCTTTTAATACGGGCTATTTCGCAGGGGCGCGTCCAGTCGGTGGGCGTCCTGCATGCGGCGGTCAGCGCAGCGCAGCGGATGCTGTCATAAAAGAAAGACATAAAATATGCTTCCGGGTCGATTCTTTGTAGTTTGGGACGGCTTGGGCGATATTTTGCAAACAGGCGTTTGAGCATTTCCAGGCAGCCATGGAACAGATCCCCAATCATGTCCAGGTCATATTGCTGCATTTTGAGGCGCGCTGCATATGGAACCTCTGGCATCCCTAGCCAGGAGACATAATTAAGGACAAAACTTCCAGTAATCCGCCCCAGGTTCCCAAAAAATGCGGAATAGCCGCCGTATTCGCAGTCGATAAAACGTATTTCATCAGGGGAGGCCATAATATTTCCAGAATGTAAATCGGTATGGCAGATGCATTGCTTCCCTTCATAGAACCGCCTGCCCAAATCGTAAACCAATGATTTTAGCTTTGGGTTTGCGGCAATGCGCCGATGGGTTTCACGGGCATCCCCTTCCACCGCTTTGTCCGTATCAAACAATGCGCAATATTTATGGTAAAGCACATCCAACAGCAATTTTTTAGCTTCCTGGGCATCAAATAACCGTTCCCATTTCCATTTTGTCTGGGTGTCCAGGTATAAGTCCGAAGTAAAAAACAGCATTTCAGCCAAAAACGCCCCAACGCGTATGCCAAAGTCAGGGAATTGGTGCATATCTGCCAGTTGGAACCGCAAGTTTTTCAGATGGCTTAAATCCTCCATATACCATAGCCTGCAGGCAAAGTCTATTTGTATTCTGGAACGTTCTTAAGAAATCCTGTAATCAAAGAAAAAAAATATTGAAATTCCTGTCAAAAGAGAATAAAATGGATGGTATATAAGAATCTGAAAGCAGTTTTGAGGGAATGGTATGGTTTTTTACACATGTAGGAATAAAAATGAGAAGACAGGGGAGCCTCTGGCATGCACGGGTACGCGCTGTGAGGCAAGCGTTTGCCCTTCCTGTGGGGGGCGGGCGCAAGCAGTATCAGAAATTTACTGGTGCGCCCATTGCCAGGTTCCCCTATATGAAAAACAATGTAGCTTATGCGGGCGGGATGGGAAACGCCTGGCTGCGGATATACGTCCAGTGTTTCCAGAGGAACGCTTGTTGTTGGAGATTATTTGTGGGAAGCCATTTGCATATTTGGAAAGCTCTGTATGGAATGGGGCTGGGAACCATTATTATGTGGATGGGAAGAAAATACCATTTTCCGTCCACAAGTTAAAGGAACTGGACTGCCATGCTATCCAAACCCAGTATGGGGAATTAAAAGACAAGAATACATACCAATATTTTGATTTGTACCGAGAACGGTTTATAAAGGCAAATAGTTCCAGATATGGGAAAATTACAGAGGAGGCAGGCTCCTATATCCGTGAAAAAGCAAGCCATGTGGAAGTTATGGACATGTTTGTGTCATTCAGTGGTGGGAAAGATTCCACAGTCACGTCTGATTTGGTGGTCAGGGCATTGGGGAATCCAGAGATTATGCATATTTTTGGAGATACAACGCTGGAACTTCCATGTACTTATGAATATGTGAAGCAGTTCCGAAAGCGCCACCCTCAGACGCCAGTTGCCACTGCACGGAATAAGGAGAAAGATTTTGAGGAACTATGCCAGGTAATCGGGCCGCCCAGCCGTGTCATGCGCTGGTGCTGCACAGTTTTTAAAACAGGCGTGATCCAGAAGAAAATCCGGTCGCTGTTCCGGGAAAAAAACCAAATCCTTACATTTTATGGAATACGGCGGAGTGAATCCGCCAGCAGGAACAAATATGACAGGGAATCCGACAGCCCAAAGATTACAAAGCAGAGGATTGTTTCCCCTATCATAGATTGGATGGATTTTGATGTATGGTTATATATATTTACAGCAGGCATTTGCTTTAATGAGGCCTACCGCCTTGGGTACGCCAGGGTGGGATGCTGGTGCTGCCCCAATAACAGTGAATGGTCAGAATTCCTCTCTTCTGTGCATATGCCAATACAGTCAGAAAAATTTCACAAGCTGCTGTTAGGGTTTGCAAAGGGCATTGGGAAAGAAGATGCTGAGGAGTATGTGAAGGCAGGAGGGTGGAAAGCCAGGCAGGGTGGGAACGGCATGGCGTATGCGCAAAAGTCGGTGGTGTCTTTCCGCCCCTGCGCCGTGGAAGAGAATATATTTTATTATGAGTTTCAAAAGCCCATGGAAGAAGGGCTGTATGAGTTTTTCCGCCCGTTTGGGTATTTGAACTTTGAAATGGGCAATCAAAGGCTGGGGGAGGCCTTTGTGTTGGATAAGAAGGGGAATATCTTGTTAAAGCTTCAGGGGCGTATAGGTTCCAGGGAACTAAAGGTGTCGGTGCTAAATACAAGGATTGCAGGAGCCAGGGATTTAAAGGCGGCAGAAGAGCGCATCAGATGCCAGATTACCAAATACCAGATGTGCTTGGGATGCCTGGCATGTGAAAGCGTCTGCAAATATAACGCCCTTATGGTTAAGGAAACAAAAACAGGCCAGATAGCATACTGCATCTCAGAGGAAAAATGCCTGCGGTGCGGCGCATGCGTGAACCATTTTACAGGAGGGTGTTATATGAGGAAAGTACTTTCGGTTAAGAGAGGATAGAGGAGGCGGGGCATGGAACATCCTGTGCGTTTTAAAGGGCATGAAAGTTTTATTATAAGGGAAGGGTGGCTGAATAAAGGGCTGAGGGAAGTGAAGCGGGACCCAAAAGTATTTTATCAAAATTATGGGGCGGACGCTTTGGGGGTAGGACCCAATATGGCAAAATCCATCCGGTATTGGCTGAAATGCAGTGGGTTGACAGACGAGGGCGTGCGTTCTGTAGTGAGGCTTACCGAATTGGGGGAGATGGTTTTGAAAAACGACCCATATTTTGAGGATATATTTTCTTTGTGGGTTGTCCATTGCAATATAGCGCGAAACAGGAGGCAGGCCACTTCCTGGCAGTTATTTTTCAATGAGTTTGAGTATGAGGAATTTACTAAGGAAGAATTAGAGCAGAAAATGGCAGGGCTGGCATACGGCGCGGCAGAGGGGCAGAACGTGCCTACCCGCTCGGTCAAAGAGGATTGCGAGGCTATTTTGCGTATGTATACCAAAAAGCCTGCAAAAGGCGTTAACCCAGAGGAAAAAAACGTCAGCCCTTTTGGGGTTTTGGGGCTTTTGAAGCAGACAGAGGAAGGGTATGCCAAATCCCAACCCCGGTTGGACCAGCTTCCAGCGGAAATTGCCCTGTATTTAATGGCGGGCAAAATGGGGCGGCGCCGCGCAATAAGCATTGAAGACCTATTAAGCCAAAGGGGAGGGCCTGGAAAAATATTGCATTTAAAGCGGAACGGGCTTATGGAGTTGTTGGGGCAATTGGCATGGTCTGAGGAAATTGCCCTGGACCAGACGGCAGGCCTGGATATGGTGTACCTGCCAGAGGGCAATGAGCCAGGGCAGATAGTACAGAGGCATTATTCTGGGAAGGAAATGTTTCTTGGGAAAAATAGTAAAATATACTGAGGAAAAAATATGGAACAGCTTAAAAAATATATTATAATCGACCACCGTTTTCAAAAATCAGTTAATCTATATTTGGATTTGGGGGATAGGGACCGGATTAATAGCTATATCCCCACCCAATCTTCCCTTTTGGCCCTAAAATATTACCTAAAAAATTTTCTGGGAAAGCAGACAGAACATGCAACGATTTTTATTGGTCCTTATGGGAAAGGAAAATCCCATTTGCTGCTGCTGTTGTTGGCGTTTTTAGGGTGCAGGCAAGATTGTTTTCAGGAAACACTGGCCAAAATCCGGCAGATGGATCCAGAACTAGCAGATATGGCCAAACAGATGTGCAAAGAAAAAAAGAAATTTCTGCCTGTGCTGGTATCTGGCCATGGGAATGACTTGAACTGGTCTTTTTTGTATGCCTTAAAGGAGGCTTTGGAGCGGGAGGGGTTAAGCCAAATCGTGCCGGCAAGCGACTATTCAGAAGCGGTAAAGACCTTGGCGCAGTGGCAAAAGGAATACCCAAGCGCCTATCGGCAATGGGAAAATTTTTTGGCTGGGAAAGGGGAAACCCCATCTAATATTAGGAAAAGGCTCAATGGCATGGACAGGGCGGCAATGGAATTGTTTTTGGAATGTTACCCATCGCTGACGGCAGGAAGCCAGTTCCTCCCAATGGTGCAGTCAGAAGCTATGAGGGCATATCAGGAAGTGGGGCGGGAATTAAGGGAGCGGCATGGGTATGCCGGAATGGTGTTGGTGTTTGACGAATTCAGCAAATATGTGGAAGGGCATGGAAAAGAGAATTTTGCCAGGGACATGAAAACGCTGCAGGACATGTGCGAGCTGGCGAATAGCCAAGGGGAGCAAAACCTGCATTTGGTCTTAGTGGCGCATAAAAGCATCCATGAATATGGGAAGGGGATTGATAAGTCGGTAAAAGACGCTTTTCTGGGGGTGGAAGGAAGGCTCAAAGAAGTGAGGTTCCATGTGCCGGCGAAGGACCATTATGAGTTGATTGCAAATACGTTGGGCAAAAAAGAGCCAGAATTTTCAGAGATGTTTGAGGAATATAAAAGCAGGACGGGATTTGACGAAATTGCAGGGCAGTCATTTTGCCTGCAATGTTTTTCTGGTTTGTTCCAGGAATATGGGCAGTATAGGAAAGTGGTGGAAAAGGGCTGTTTTCCATTGGCTCCGGTGTGCGCATGGCTCCTGCTGCAGATTAGTGAGAAGGCCGCCCAAAATGAGCGGACGGTATTTACGTTCCTTGCAGGCAGGGAACAAAATGGGCTTCCTGCAAGGTTAAAGGAGGCAGAAGGGAGCTGCATAGGCGCGGATGTGGTATATGATTATTTCAAAAGCCTTTTTCAGGAAAATAATGACCAGCCTAAAATCCATAATGAATGGCTGAAAGCAGAATATGCATTAAAGCAAACAGGGAACCCTATGGAGAAAAAGGTAGTAAAGGCTTTGGCATTGCTGCGGATGGCCTATCAGGAAAATGGTCTTTCGGTGGTGGACGACGCCATACGGCTTTCCCTTGGGGTGGATGTGGAAGCTTACCAGAAAGCTATGCAGGCGTTAAAGCAGCGGGGGATTGTGCTGTTCCGCAGCAGCCTTGGGAGTTATGCATTTAAAAATAATATAGGGCTGGATATCGAGAAGGAGATTGCGGCAGAAGTTATGAAGCAGCCAGAAAAATTCTCAACATGCAGGTATTTGCGCCAGATATCAGAACTACATTATGTGTTGCCCAAACAATATAACCAGGAACAAAATATGACCCGGTATTTCCAGTATGAATTTATAAATGCGCAGGATTTTTTCCAATTGGATGCAGTCTCCGTTTTGTTTGAGGAAGAATTTTCAGACGGAAAAATTCTGGCTTTAATCAGTGAGGGGCCCATCAACAAAGAGCAAGTGAAGGCAAAAATAGAAAGCCTGCAGGATGGCAGGGTTGTGGCGCTTGTGCCAAAACAGCCATTTGATATGGTAGGCCAGTTACGGAAGCTGGCGGCCATCTATAATCTGAAAGGGAACCCCAAATTTATAGAGGACAATCAGGCGCTGGTGCGGGAGCTGGAACTGTATGAAGAGGACGTCGTGTTTGAGGTGAATGCTTCTTTGGAGCGGGACTTCCTGCCGGGGAATGGCGCATGTTATGCGGCGTATGGCAGGGAGCCGTTAAGGCAGTTTGAAAATAATACGGAGTTTAACCGCTTTTTATGTGAAATATGTGGAAGCTATTATAAATTCTCGCCAATCGTGAACCATGAACTGCTGAATATCCAGCATGTATCTGGCCAATACCTACGCGCCAGGAATAAAGTTGTGGCGGCTCTTTTAAAAGGGCAGGCTGCCCAATATCAGGAGGGGACTGCCCCAGAATGCATGGTATATCGCGCCGCCCTGGTACGGACGGGCATTGTGGAGCCTCACTATAAGGAAGATGATGGCTGCAGAAGGATTTTAAATGAAATAGACGCTTTTTTGCTGGGCTGCATTGGGCAGCGAAAGGCTTTTTTGCAGCTTTACCAGAAGCTTCTTGGGAAAGATTATGGCATACGCAAAGGGATTATGCCCCTGTTCCTTGCATACCGTTTGGGGATGGCAGAAGGGGTGCCAGTTATTTACCTTCAGGGCAAAGAGTTGGAAGTGGATGAGGGAACATTAAATAAGGTCAATGATTTCCCAGAAGATTTTACATTGTACCTGGAGCCGGAAAGTGGAAAAAAGGAGCGGTATTTGCATATTTTGGAACAGGCATGGCAGGTGGGGCGGGCGGCATGTTCCAGGCAGGGGCGTTGGGCGCAGCTAATCGAAAGTATGCAGAAATGGTACCGTTCCCTGCCCAAATATACGATGGTGACAAAGAAATTCCCGGTATGCGGGGAAAAGGCGCAGCAATTCCGCAATTTGTTAAAACGCAGCCAGCAAAACCCCAGGGAACTCCTGTTTGAGCAAATCCCGGAAATTATGGCGGGTAAGGAAGAGGGGCAAAGCCTTCCCCATACGGCAGACGCGTTGCTTCATGTGAAAGCGTCCATGGAACAGGTATTTTCTAACCTGCAAAAGTCTGTAATAGAAGATATATGTAAGATATATGGCGGAAAAATGCAGGAAAGTTTGAAGGGATGCCTGATTTCCTGGTACCAAGGGCAGCAGGCGGTGGAGACAGAGTATATTTTCAAAAAGGAGGCGTATGGCTTCCTGAAATATTTGGGGCAGTTAGAGGAAAATGACGAGTTGGAAATTGTTTCCAGGCTTTCAAGGATTGTTATGGGGATTTCCATGGAAGACTGGAATGACCATACGCCGGAGCAATTCCGCGAAAAAATGGAAGCTATCAAAAAAGAAGTGGAAGGGGCGGTAAACCGCAGTCAGGAAACTGGGAAACGGACAATTATACTGCTGGATGAGCAGGGGCGCCATATTAAGCGCAGTTACGAAGCGGGGGCTTTGGGAAGTACCAGTAATTTTTTGAAGAATATGATTGACGAGGCAATGGAAGATTTTGAAGATACTTTGGAGACTAGCCAGAAAGTTGCGGTTTTGGCGGAAGTGCTGCAAGGGTTATTGGAATAAGGGGGTGGGACATGGAAAGGTTTTTATATTTTGACAATGCGTCAACCACATACCCGAAACCAGAGCCTGTTTACCAGGCGATGGAGGATGCGAACAGGCGCCTTGCAGTAAATGCAGGGAGGGGGTCTTATTGCCTGGCAAAGGAGGCCTTCCAACTGATAGAGGCGACCAGGGAGGAAATCTGCCGGATGGTAAATGGGAATCCTATAGCGGAGGCGGTGCTTACGCCTTCCGCCACGATTGCCTGCAATCAGGTATTGGGCGGCATTGGGTGGAAGCATGAGGATGTGGTTTATGTAACGCCGTTTGAGCATAATGCGGTTATGCGGGTGCTGTTCCATTTGCAGAAGACGTATGGCTTTACGGTAGAGGAGCTTGCCGTCCATCCAGAATCTTTAGAGATGGATAAAGAGAAAATAAAATATCAATTTTTGAAAAACCCGCCCACGGCGCTGGTGATGGCCCATGTAAGCAATGTGACAGGATATGCCATTCCTTGGGAGGAAATAGCAAAACTTGCAGAAAGCAGCCATCCCACCGTGATTGTGGATGGATCCCAGGCATTGGGGCTTTTGCCCGTCCAGCTAAAAAACCAAAATGTAGACTTTTATATTTTTGCAGGGCATAAGACGTTGTATGGGCCTTTGGGAATTGGGGGATATGTGAATAACCGTGGGAAGCGGTTAAATCCAGTGCTGTTTGGCGGGACAGGGAGCGATTCTTTAAACATGGAACTTGATTTAGGGGATGTCAAAGGATACGAGCCAGGGAGCATGAATATTGTATCTGCCGCAGGGCTTTATGCGGCAATCAGGGATTTGCCCCAAGCAGAGATGGTAAGGAGGCTTCAAGAGGAACAAAGGCTCCGTAGCTGGCTGGCGGGGCAATTGGGCCGCATACCAGGAGTTATTTTGTACCCTCCTGTAAGCCACGGGGCCACAGGGATCTTGTCATTGAATATAGAGGGGTACCAGGCGCAGGATGTTGGAGCCTTGTTGGATGAAGAATACCATATTGCAGTACGCACTGGTTACCATTGCGCGCCATTAGTGCATAAGTATTTGAAAGATAGGGAGTATGGAGGGACTGTGCGGGTAAGCCTGGGGCGTTTTACTACAGAAAAGGAACTGGGGCAATTGATAGGGGCTTTGGAAGAGATTGCCATGGATCGATAAAGCGGGAGGGACAAAAGGGTGGAAGAAATCAGCAAGCAATTATTACAGGACATGACGTTCCAAGTATTGCATATGGAGCGTAAAAATCTACGAAGCAAAGCCAAAAATGACCAGAAGATGTCTGAGGAATTGCAAAAAGTAATTGTGGATTATGCAAAGAGGAAGTGTTGGGCGAAAGGCCAGTAATGGCAGGGTAAAGGAGAAGGTATGCGCTTTGAGAGTATTGCATTGCATAATTTTATGCGGTATAAGGGAGAAAACAGGATAGAATTCAGTTGTGAAGAGAGGAAAAATGTGACTGTTATCTTAGGGGACAATACTGTGGGGAAGACTACGGTCGCCCAGGCATTCCGCTGGTGTTTGTATGGGGCTGTGCTGACAGAACGGGGAAAACGCCAGGAAGACTACCAGCTTTTAAATTCAGACACATTGGAGTTGATGAATGCTGACAGCAGGGCAAAGGTATGGGTGGAACTGGTTGCCATAGATGAAGAGAAACGCTATGCCATCCGAAGGGAAATTGTCTATACCCGGGCATTCCCAAGCTTGATGGCAGAAGAATTCCAGAAAAAACTGACAATGCATATTTCCGATATTTGCAGCAGCCAGCCGTTGGTTGAGGTAGAGGAACGGAAAGTGGATGAGTTAATCAATGAATTGTTCCCAAGGAATTTATCCCATTATTTCTTGTTTGACGGCGAGCGGTGGAGTGACATTGCAATTAATGGGGTAAGGGAAAATATCAAGGATTCCGTACATATTTTGACAGGCTTGTCTGCATACCAGGCGGCGATGAAGCATTTAAAGGATATGGGTTCGTATTCGGTTATCAGTAAATTTAAAAAGAAAATAACAGGTTCCGGGAACTTATATGACAGCTTGGCGTCCGAATGCCAAAAATGTGAGCGGGCAATACAATCCTGTCAGAAAGAGATAAGAAATATAGAAGTCAATATCAGCAATTATAAGAAGAAATGCCAGGAAGTGCAGGAATATCTGGAGGCAAACCGGAATACGGAGGCATTACAAAAACAGTACAGGGATTTGGGGACCTTAAAAAAGGCTCAGGAAGAACGGTGCGCCAGCGAGCATAGGATGCTGGTCAATGAATTCAGTGACAAAGCTTATATGGCCTTTGCAGGGCCTATGGTTCAGGCAGCTATGGAATTGGTAAAGGCAGTGGCTGGGGAGCGCAGGGATATCCCGCATATGCGGCAGGCAACCATAGACTATATTATGAAGGGCGGCAGGTGCATATGCGGTGCCAAGCTTTCCCCAGGAACAAAAGAGTGGGAGCGCCTGTTGGAACAGAAAAATTACCTTCCTCCAGCCGACATTGGCTCATTGCTGGGGGAATTTGAACGCACCGCTTTCCGGTGGAAGAATCGGGTGGAGGATTTTCCAGAAGAGGCGCAAGAAATGGCAAGCCAAATCGACGGCTGTGTAAAGGAATATGAAGAAACCTGCAACGAATATGTTATGTTAGGGCAGCGGCTGGACGCGCATATAGATTTTGCGGAACATCGAAATAGGCTCAGAAGGTATCAAGTAGGCATACAGGAGCTAGGAAGCCAAAAGGGGCAGATGCAGGGGAAGGCTCAGTCGTATCAACGCCAGAAACAGCACTTAGAAGAAGAGATGAAGGGACTGGAGGCAAGGAATGAAGAAAACCGCCGCTGGAGGGAACGGCTGGAACTGGCAGAGGCATTATATAAAAAATTGTCCCAGGATTTTACGATGGAAGAGAAAAAGGTGTTTAAGGAACTGAATGGGCAGATACAGAATAATTTTAGGCGGATGTTCAATGCAAAGGAGAAAAAGATAGAGCTGTCAGAGAAATATGACATTCAAATGTATTATAAAACGGAAGTTGGGTATAGGGAAGAGAAAAATCTGTCTGAGGGGGAAAAGATTGCAAGGAATTTTGCCTTTATTGTGACCATTATGGAATACAGCAAAAAAAGGAAAGCAGAGAAAAATGCTGGCGCCATGCAGGAAAATGACACGCTTCCCATTGTACTGGACAGTCCCTTTTCCAAGCTTGGGGACGAGAATATCCGTTTAATTGCAAAAGCGCTCCCAGAAGTGTCGGAGCAGGTAATTATTTTTATGTTGAAAAAGGACTGGGGCTACACAGGTTTGGACGAGTATGTTGGAAAAGCATACTATATTGAGAAAGAAGCGGAAAAATCCTATGCGACAATTAGGAAAGCAGAGGGGCGGTGACTTATGGCGTCATTTGAATTTTTTAAAAAAGAGTTTGAATTTCGTGGAAAACATGCCAGGATGGCAGGGGAATTGTGGATACAAAATGATTATGGGCGCACATATTTCCGTAGGTTGATAGATTTGTATATTACGGCGGCTGTGATAGGGTTCCGGGTGGACAGGAAAGCAAAAGCAGATTATGCCCCAAATGAATCAAAAAGTATTTTCCCAGAACAGATGATAGGGGCAAAAGAAGACTTGGATTTTATCATGCAGATGATTATGATTTTAGAAAACAGTGGCAAGATGGCGCCAGAGGAAAGTGTAAAAAAAGCCTTTCGGGGAGTGGAGACACAGGAGGAATTTGAATATTATAGAGACTTATTCCATTCCTATGTACGGGGCGGCGTAGAAGAGCTGTATGAAAGGCTCATATTGCGCAGCCCAGAATTAGACGAGGGGGTTTATGATGGGAAAACTGCCAATGTAATGGCCCTGCTGGAAAGGTTTGGGGATTTTTCTGGCGTTTCTCCTGCAAGTTGCTAAGATATTGCTAAGAAATAAATACCTATCCTGACAATTATTTACAAAATGGGACAAAAAGAGTATAATATACCCGTATTATATCATACCAAGAAATAATATGGTTTCTACAATAAGGTAGAATACCGAAAAGCTCTAATCCCATTCCTCGGAATGGGATTATCTTTTTTCTTTTATAGGAAAGGCCTTGTAGGCGATGGTTAAAAATATGGCAGTCCCATCAAGCTTGGATGGTTCTGGGAAAGGGGTAAGGTATGGATTTGAATTATAGGATTGGGTTGGATATAGGCATTACGTCAGTAGGATGGGCGGCGCTGGAGAATAATAGCCAGGATGAGCCTGTGCGGATTGTGGATTTAGGGGTAAGGCTGTTTGAAGCGGCAGAAACGCCGAAAGGGACATCCCTGGCAGAGCCAAGGAGAGAGGCCAGGACAACTAGAAGGCGGTTGAGGCGGAGGAGACATCGGCTGGATCGGATAAAATGGCTGCTGCAGGAACATGGCATCATTCAGATTGAGCAATTTATGGAACGCTACCATTCTGCTGGCTTGCCAGATGTCTATGAATTGAGGTATGAGGCATTGGGGCGGAAATTAAAAGATGAGGAATTTGCACAGATATTGGTGCATATTGCGAAGCACAGGGGATTCCGTTCCACCCGGAAAGCAGAATTAAAAGATAAAAAGGATAAAGAAGCAGGGGCAATTTTGTCTGCCACACAGGATAATAAGAAAATAATGGAAGAGCATGGCTATCGCACTGTGGGGGAGATGATATATAAGGATGAGAAATTTAGGACTGGCTGTGCGTGGAATGAAAAAGGATACCTTTTAACGCCTCGGAATAAGCAGGGAGATTATAAGCATACCATGCTCCGGGCAATGCTGGAAGAAGAAGTGAAAGTTATTTTTCACTGCCAGAGGGAGTTTGGGAACCAGAAGGCGACGAATGAATTGGAAGAAGCATACCTTGCCATTATGTCCAGCCAGCGTTCTTTTGATATGGGGCCTGGAAAGCAGCCAGATGGGAGCGCAAGCCCCTATGCCATGGAAGGGTTTGGGGACAGGGTAGGCTTGTGCGCTTTAGAGCCAAAGGAAAATCAAGAACCGAGGGCGCCAAAGGCGTCATACACATCGGAACTTTTTGTGGCATTGCAGAAAATAAACAACCTTCGTATTGTGGAAAAGGGCGGGGAGAGCCGGGGCTTTACACAGGAAGAACGCCAGGCGTTGTTTGATTTGCTGCATAAGAAAAAAGAGATAAGCTATGCAATGGTTCGGAAAGAATTCAAACTGGGCTTGGAATATAAATTTAATGCCCTGAACTATAGCAGCAAGAAGGAAACCGAAGATGAAAGAATAAAAGAAACAGAAAAAGCAAAATTTATCACTATGGAGTATACCTATGGCTACCAAAAAAAGATGTCAGATATATTGGAGCCGTTATCCCAAGAAGAAAAGGTAAATTTGATGGATGAAGTGGGCAGGGTCCTTACGTTATATAAAAATGATGACACCAGAAGCCGGGAGTTTCAAAAATTGGGGCTGGGGCAGGAAGTGATAGAAGGCCTTTTGGAACTGAACCCCAAAGGTTTCCAGCATGTATCATGGAAGGCTATGCGCAAGTTGATGCCGTATTTGAAGGAAGGGCTAACATATGATAAAGCATGTGAGAAAGCTGGATACGATTTTCAAGGAAACAAGCGGGAAAAGAAAACAAAATTGTTAAAAGGCAAGGAAATTACAGATATTATCAATGATATTAATAATCCGGTAGTAAAACGTTCGGTTTCCCAAACTGTGAAGGTACTCAATGCCATAATACAGAAATATGGGAGCCCTCAGGCAATCAATATAGAATTAGCCAGGGAAATGTCAAGGAATTATAAAGACCGTAAGGCAATGCAAAAGCAAATGGAGGGAAGGCAGTCAGAGAATGAGAGGGCAAAACAAGAGATCCAGGAGTTGGGGAACGCTTTCCCATCCGGCCAGGATATACTGAAATACCGTTTGTGGCATGACCAGGGCGGGGTTT
Source organism: uncultured Lachnospiraceae bacterium (assembly GCA_910585295.1). Classification (GTDB taxonomy): domain Bacteria; phylum Bacillota; class Clostridia; order Lachnospirales; family Lachnospiraceae; genus Petralouisia. The sequence goes on from CAJUDE010000044.1 coordinate 136,996, forward strand.
GCCTTTATTCTGGCAAAAAGATTCCGTTAAGGGAACTGTTTACAGGGGCATATGACATTGACCATATCCTCCCTTACAGCATTACCTTTGACGACAGTTATCGGAATAAGGTGTTAGTGACAGCAGAGGAGAACAGGCAGAAGGGGAACCGGATCCCATATGAATATTTTGGAAATAACCCAGATAGATGGACCCAGTTTGAGGCACGGGTGAATTCCTATGTAAGGGATTATAGGAAACAGCAGAAGTTATTAAAACAGAAATTTACGGAAGAGGAACGCAAGGAATTTAAGCAGCGGAACTTAAACGACACAAAATATATTACTCGTGTGGTTTATAATATGATACGTGAAAACCTGGAATTGGCGCCATACAGCAGGCCAGAGAGAAAGAAGCAAGTGTTTGCGGTGAATGGCGCAATAACGGCATACCTTCGGAAACGCTGGGGGCTGGCGGCGAAAGACCGTTCCATTGACACACATCATGCAATGGATGCAGTGGTGATTGCTTGCTGTACGGATGGCATGGTCACAAAAATTTCCAGGAATATACAGGGAAGGGAATTGCTGTATGCCAAAGGGTATGTGGCATTGGATGTGGAAACTGGGGAATTAATTTCCAGGGATGACTTCACCAGGGATCAATGGGACGAGGAATTTGGCGTGCAGGTGCCAAGGCCTTGGAAATATTTTAAGGAAGAGTTGGAAATTCGGATGGGGGAGAACCCAAGGGAATTTATTGAGGGCCATTTGGATGTTGCCAGGGATCTTGACTATCCAGTATGGTTTTATGAGGAAAATATTATCCGCCCTATTTTCGTATCCAGGATGCCGAACCGGAAAGTGACTGGGGCGGCTCATGCAGATACAGTCCGAAGCCCAAGGCATTATGGGGAAACGGATTGTGTCTTAACGAAAACAGCCCTTGCTGACCTAAAATTGGACAAGAAAACAGGGGAAATACAGAATTATTATAAGCCGGAGAGTGACAAGCTGTTATACCGTGCATTAAAAGAACGTTTGAATTTGTATGGCGGTGATGCAAAAAAGGCATTTGAGGAGCCGTTTTATAAGCCAAAATTCGATGGATCCAAAGGAAATTTGGTAAGGAAAGTGAAAACATATGACAAGCTGACCTTGGGGGTGCGTGTGAATTCTAAACAGGGGATAGCAGCTAATGCCAATGGGTCTATGGTCCGTGTGGATGTATTTTGCGTAGATGGGAAGTATTATTTTGTGCCAGTCTATGTGGCGGATGTAATAAAAAAGAGATTGCCAACTAAGGCTGTGACAAGAGGAAAATCCCATAATGAGTGGAAAGAAATGGAGGACAAAGATTTTGTTTTCAGCCTGTATTCCAGGGATTTAATCTCTTTCAAATCCAAAGGAGGGAAAAAGGTAACTTGTGTGGATGGGACATCGAAAGTGGTAAATGAAGAGGTGGTGTATTACTATGGGGCAAATATATCTACAGCAAGTTTTAATGGAAAGTCGCATAATGGAGATTTTGAATTTGACGGTTTAGGTATTCAAAGCTTAGAATATTTAAAGAAGCATCAGGTAGATATCCTTGGAAATGTCTCAGAGGTAAGGCGGGAAAAAAGAATGGGCTTTCATTAATTTAGCTATAGAATATTAGGACTGCTTTATATACCTGCCATTGGTGTATTTTGCCTAGCGCCATATGCATACCAGAGTTAGCCAACTTAGCATGATATGGTTGTATATTTGCTGTAGGCTTCTAAGTAAGTGAAGTGATAGCAGTGGAGGAGATGTATGGGATTTCGGAATGTTAAAATTGAAGGCAGTAGGAAACTTCGGATTGAAAACCAGCAGTTGGTTATTGAGGGTGGGCCAGACATAAAGATTCCGTTGGAGGATATTAATAGCATTATGATAGAAAACCAAATGGTAATGGTATCTGCCTATATGCTCCAAAAATTTGCAGATTTAGGGATCGCTTTGTATGTCTGTAATGAGAAGCACCTTCCCAATGGCGTATTGCTGCCCATAGCTAAGCATAGCCGCCATTATAAGCTGCTAAAATGTCAGATAGAAATAAAGAAGCCTTTGCAGAAACGATTATGGCAGCAAATTGTGGTGCAAAAAGTTAGGAATCAATCTTTATGCCTAAATTTAAGTGGCAGAGAGGGCGAGGATGGGCTTCAAAAAATGTGCAAAGAAATTCAGTCTGGGGATAAAACCCATGTAGAGGCGAAAGCAGCAGCCTTTTATTTTCGGCATTTATTTGGTTCGGAATTTTCCAGGAATGATGAACACATTGTCAATGGGGCATTAAATTATGGGTATGCCATCGTCAGAGGCATAATTGCCCGTAGCATCGTATGCTATGGGCTGGAACCTGCCATTGGCCTTTTTCACCGAAGTGAGTTAAATAGCTATAATCTTGCGGATGATTTTATTGAGCCATTTCGCCCAGTTGTTGATTTGTTTGTGGCTTCTAAATTTGATATGTCGCAAAAGTCTGTCGCATTAACACCAGAACTAAAGCGCGGGTTGTATGGAATTGTAAATTTTGAAATGAAAATAAAAGGAGAAAAACGTATCCTGAGCAATTGCATTGACGGTATGGTTGCAAGCTATAGCAGTGTGCTGCAGGGAAAATGTGATATTCTGAACTTGCCAGAGTTGATACAGCTACAGGTACATAGTTATGAATAAGTTTATGAGAATGATAGTATTTTTTGACTTGCCAGTAACTACTTCAAAAGATAGGAAAGCAGCAGCGAAGTTTCGGGACTTTCTACTAAAAGATGGGTACCATATGATGCAGTTTTCAGTTTATACTAGAGTTTGCAATGGTACAGATGCGGTGGAAAAGCATGAGGCAAGGTTGAATTTGAATTTGCCATCGAGAGGGTCAATCCGTTTGCTGACAATTACGGAAAAACAATTTGAATCTATGCATATATTGTTAGGTGAGAAGACATTTGATGATACTGGGGAATCTGTAGAGTTATTGAATATTTTTTAGAAAAAGGGTGAAATTACATAATATTTCACTGCAAAATTGAAAGTTTTTAGTTGAAAGAAATCCGCACAACCTTACTGGTTATGCGGATTTTTCGTTCCCTATTATACCATACCAAGAAATAAATGGGAACTACAACGGATGGAAGCCGGCTGCTTAATACAGAATTATTATACCATACCAAGAAATAAATGGGAACTACAACGTGTCTGCGTAAAGCAAGGAAACACTCATTATTATACCATACCAAGAAATAAATGGGAACTACAACAAACTACGTTTTATATTTTAAAGATGCTTGATTATACCATACCAAGAAATAAATGGGAACTACAACTACTGCTGCGGTCTATATATACTATCGTTTATTATACCATACCAAGAAATAAATGGGAACTACAACTTCCTCATACGAAACGCACCCGCTTTCTGATTATACCATACCAAGAAATAAATGGGAACTACAACAAAAAAGCGTCTTTCAGGAATTGTTCTATAATTATACCATACCAAGAAATAAATGGGAACTACAACTAATATCATCAAAATCATATGCAACCTCATATTATACCATACCAAGAAATAAATGGGAACTACAACAGATACCGCAGCACAGATATTCTGGCTTAATTATACCATACCAAGAAATAAATGGGAACTACAACGGTTCAATTCTTACATTCATGTTCAGTTTATTATACCATACCAAGAAATAAATGGGAACTACAACCTGTAAACCCCCAATTACCGCTTTCGTATATTATACCATACCAAGAAATAAATGGGAACTACAACATTTATACGAAATTAAGCTTAAAAATTTCAACCTTTTTTTGAACAATTTTTCACTTTCGGCATATTTACTAATTGGGTAGTGGGTATTTTGTAGAATTTAACTATACAGAATGAAATACAGCAGATGTGCTACCCTCACTATACCAGAGTGCGCCCGCCTTGTAAACTCCCTTTTGCTGGAATGGGCGCAGTTTTAAGGCTGCCACTGCTGCCAGCCTCTCAAAGCCGCTGTATCTGATATTAAGCCAGCTTTTCCAGCTCTTCTGTGAAAAGCTCCCCAGCAGAACGGTAGCCATGTATCCTGCGTGGGTATCCGTTTATCCAACTCTCTATTTCCTCTATTTCCTCGTCGGTCTTGTCGTCAAAGTTTGTCCCCTTTGGCACTTTGCGCCGTACCATTTTATTTGTTACCTCATTCGTGCCACGCTCCCAGCTGCTATACGGGTGGCAGTAATATAAATGTGTCCTCTTTTCCCCCTCTTCCAGTATAGAACGCTCTAAGCCGTTCACGTCGGCAAACTCGCTGCCATTGTCTACCGTGATTGTCTTAAATATCTGTCTAAACATATCCGCACCGTATCTGCGCTCTAATTTATCCAGCGCCGCTACTACTGCCTCGTCTGTATGGTCTGGCAGCTTAAATATAAGCTCGTCCCGTGTCTTTCTTTCCGTCAGTACCAGCAGCACGTTTTTAGACACTCCCCGCTTTCCTATCACGCTATCCATTTCCCAGTGTCCGAACTCTTCCCGCTGGTCTATCTCTTCCGGGCGCTTTTCTATGCTGTCGCCTGCTGCCGCCCGTGCCTGCTGCTTGCGTACTTTCTTATAGCCCCGCTTTTTATTCTTCTTTACTGGCAAATCCTTATTAGTCAGTTTAAGGAAAACTCCCTTATCTATGTAGCTGTAAAGGGTAGCCACGCAGACGGTAGTATTAAATTCCCCCTCTCTGCCCTGCGCCTTAAGCTCCCCCAGCACTGCTGCTGGGCTGTAATCCTCGTTTACTATCTTGTCCTCTATGTAATTTGCATATGCAATATCGTTGCCTATTTTAAGCTGTGTGCCTCTTACCTTTAAATTTTCCTCTGCCTTTTCCTGCGCTATGTCTGGGCTGTATCTTATTTCTGTCGTCCAGTCACTATTACGGTGTTCGTATTCTCCCCGTTTCAGCTCATTATATATGGTGCTGCGGTGTACTCCCAGATGCTTTGCTATTTTCGCCTTGCTTAAGCCCTCTTTAAGCAGCGCCTCTATTTTTATCCTATCTGCCCTTGTCAGCTGGTGACTGCCTTTTTTATTTGCCATTGTTTCTACCTCTCTTTTGTTATCCATATGCAGGAAAAAGCCGCAAACTTTTTACAAGTCTACGGCTCATTGCCAATACTTCATTTACTTTGCTTTCTTTTATTCTTTGCCCCTTAATATTTTTTCTACAATCAGTTTTTCCATATAGTGCGGACACGCCCGCTCCCCGTTCTCCCAGTTTGTCAGCGTCCTATATGGTATTTCCAGCCATTCAGATATTTCTTTCCTGCTCATTTTCTGCTTTTTCCGTGCCTCTTCTATCGTCATGCCGCCACGCTCCCTTGACTTTCCCGTTTTATCCTGCTATTATCCTATTAAGCACTTGGGCGGCTTAGCAGGAATGTTATAGGCTGCCGCCCTTGTGTGTCCCTTTATTTAATTTTTCTTACTTACGGATTTCTTCAAGTATTTTGTCTATGTGTTCTACTGTATGTGTTTCTCCGTTTGTTCGTGCTACTTCTCTGATTGATACCAACATTGCTATTAAGTCTGCTTTGCTCATTTCTTCATTCTCCATGTTTAGCTCCTTTCCTGCTGTACCTTTGTTACAATATATATTATATACCCATTGAGCCTATATGTCAACATTTTTGTACTCATTGAGCAACTTTTTTATTTCCAAAAAAATAAGAGGGTAAGCAGCCCGTAAGCTGCCTGCCCTCATTCTTCTTACGCTAAGCGTGTGGCATAGTCCAGACTTATCCAGCCTGCGCCGCTTTTTAGCCTGCCCCAGCCTGCCGTACTGCCTTTGCCCGCTTTCACTTCCACAATGGTAAATTCTCCCTTGCCCGTATGCTCTCCCGTCTTTGCGTAGTCCGTCCCTGCGCCCGTCCTTATATTAAGGTCTAATATATCCACCTTAACCATAAACGGCACGCCTGCTACTTCCTGCGGCTTTTCCTGCGGTGCTGCCTGCTGTCCGCCTGCGTATTTATTATAATATGCCTCGCCGTATTCTGCCCGCTTTTTCTGTACCGCCTCGCTCTGGTCTTCTGGCTTTTCAAATCCCAGCAATACGGCATCAGAGGCAGCCCGCACGCTCTCTGTGCCCTTTAACGTGCTGATAACAGACTTATAGCCTTGCAGCTCGTCCCATAAAAAAGCAAGCTGCATATCCAGACTGCCAATAGATGCCCCCGCCTTTTTCGCATAATCAAAAAGCGCCTGCTTTCTTGTGTGATACGTCCACTGCGCCAGCCCGTAACCCGCCTTGTCCTTTACAAAATTGCCATAACTGCCATTATCCACGGCAGCCGTATACTGCGTATCTGTCATATTAAGGCTCTTGTTATAGCTGTTTTGCAGATTGCAGGAATTAAGCCCGCTTTCCGCATACAGATTACCCATTAAGCCTGCCACGGCGCAGGCATTTAAACCTTTGCCCGCCAGATAGTCCCATATTGCTTTTTCCGTGTTCCCGTTCTGCACCATGCCGCCTGCAAATACGCTGTAAACCGCCTTGCCGTCCCAGTCATAAACATTATAACCAGCAGTGCAGGCTTTCTTTGCATTATCCAGAGAAGAAAAAGCCCCTATCTGGCTCTTTGCATCTTCCCAGCTTTTGCGCACACGGTATAATTTATCTGTCTTGCTGCCGCCAGCAGATGAAGCGCCGCTTATCCTCTGCTTAAACCCGTCCCATGTATGCGCCGTGGTATTGTATACATACGGATTAGGGCAAATCTTCCCCGTAACGTCGTAATGCCTTATAACGTGTGACGCAGGCACGTTGTACTTTTCCATTAAGTATTGTGTAAGCTCTGCCGTAGCCTCTACAGTTGCGTCCTCAAAATACCAATCTTTATCAGTAGCCCCCATGCTGGCGGTGTTCCTCTTCCTCACGCACATTTCAATACCGATACTGTTTGAGTTTCGGCACTCTGCGTGCTTATAGCTGTTTGCGCCGCAGTGCCACGCTACATTTTTATCCTCTACGCTCTGCCAGATTGCCCCGTCATATCCTACAAAGTAATGCGCAGATGCTTTGCGGTCGCCGCCCGCAAAATAATTACAGTTTGCCTTTGCGTCCCCCAGTGCGCCCGTATAATGAATAACAATATACTTAATTCTGGAAACGTCGCCCGCATTATGATTGAATTTTGAAATCAGTTTATTTATTGTTCTTTTAAATAATCCCATGCTATACCTCTTTTCTGTAAAAAACAAGCGCCTACGGTTTCCCGTAAGCGCCCTGCTGCATACTGTCTATGTTTTATTATTTTTCCTGCTGTCTGTAGCCCTCTACGCTGCCCGTGGTGCTGTTTCCGTCCAGCTCGTCCGTGTCTGGCAGCTCGTCTGTATATTTCCCCAGAAACGCCCGCACCGTCGCCCAGACTTTCTTAACGGGCAGCCCGCAAAGCGCCATGTTCTTAAAAATGCTCACTACCTCATAGGCAATATAGAGAAGTGCGAAAAATTCAGCCACGCCCACACTCGTAAGCCCCAAATGGTTACGTGCTGCCTCTGGGATAAAGCCGATAAGATTAACCTTTATCAGCATATCAATAGCCAGCATGAACACAAGGGAAATAAGCATACCCACTTTACGGATAGCCCCGTCAATCCCTGCGCAGCTGTTAAACCTCTTTTCACGCACCGCCCGCAGCACTCCAAAAATTGTATCGAATACAATCGCAAGCACCACCAGCTCAATTACCTTGTTATTTGCCGCCATGTTGATAAATTCCAAAATCTTCATTTCCATAAATCCTGCCTTTCTGCTTTTGCAAATTTAATGCCCGCTCTTTCAGTTCTGCGCCGTCGTACCCTGCTACGCTTTCCCAGTTTTCCAGCGTGGCTGTCAAATCCACAATAAGCCTGCTTTGCTGTTCAATAATTTTCTGCTGCTCTTGCAGCACTTGTAGCAAATTGTTACCCATGTACTCACTCCTGCGCCTGCTGGTCTATGCCGCCTTTTGTATGGCTGCATCTGCCAGCGTTTTTATTTTCTTCCGTAAGTGGTAGCTGTCGGCGTGTCCTGCGTGTCCCGTCCAGCTCTGTATACTCTTTTGTAGCTGCTCTTTCGTGATTTTCCCGCTCTCGCACTTCTTAATTGTTCTCTTGACACGCTTAATGCTGTCTGGTCTTACTTTTCTGTGCGTTGCCCTGTGCTTGTAACCTACAAAGTCTACCCCGTTCTTTGCTGCCAGTATCGTAGTTTTAGGGTTAAGCGCAAGCCGCAGCTTGTCCCTTAAAAATGCCTCAATGTCTGCCAGCCAGCGCCGCAGCTCGTCTTTGTCTGGGCTTAAGATTATAAAGTCGTCCATGTACCGTATGTACTGCTTTGCGCCCAGTGTATGCTTGATGTACTTATCCAGCTTATCCAGATAAATGTTAGCGAATAGCTGGCTTGTAAGATTTCCTACGGGTATCCCTACGCCCTCTGGCATATTGCCGTTATGGTCTATGATTTTATCCAGCAGCGCCAGTACCCCAGCGTCCTTAATGGCTTTTCGTATTTCAGCCTTAAGTATGCCGTGGTCTATGCTCTGGAAATAGTGGTGTATATCTGCCTTGATAGCATAAAGCGGCTCGTCTGGGTGGAATTTCTGCCAATCATAAAGCCAGCCTTGCAGCGTATCAGATGCAGCGTGCATACCCTTACCTTTTCGGCAGGCGTAGGACTGGGATATAAACCGCTTATCAAATATAGGCTCTAACACGTTGTTTATGGCGTGCTGTACCACTCTGTCATAGAATGGCAGCGCCATTATCTGCCGCTCTTTCGGCTCGAATACCTTAAAATAATGGTACTCGCTTGGCTCATAGGAAAGGTTTAGAATGTCGTCCCGCACCTCTTCTAAATTGCCCTCTTTGTCTTTGGTAAATATCAAAACGTCTTTGCGGTATCGCTTGCACTTTCTGGCTTTGTTGTAGGCTTTCTGCACGTTTGCATAATCAGCCATAGCCTCTACAAGCGTTACCCGCTCGCCGCTCTGGTTCGTGGTATATCCTACTCGTTTCAAAATTAAAGCTCCTGCCTTTCGCCGCAGCTACTAACCAGCAGCCCTGCTTTTTCTCTTTGCCTTACGGCGGGACAGCCGCTCTGACTCTAGGTTATTAAGCATCTGCTTAAAATCCTCTTGCTAGTGTTCCGTAGATACGCTAAGCCTATAATGCTCTCACTAAGTCACACGCCCCACGCCCGCCAATGTTGCCGTTCACGTTCCACGGGTAATTGTTGCAATTCACGGCACGTGCGCCCGCATTAGCGCCATTGTTCCAGTTGCCGCCCGCTATCAGCGCCGCCAAAGGGCTGTAGTAAGCAGCTGCCCCATGTTTTCATTACTTCTTTGCTTTTACCTCTTCTATGAGTTCCCCCAGCATAACTCCTATCTCTTTCAGCTTTCGGCTGCTCGTGCCGTAGTGCTGGGCGTTCATTGCGCTATACTTCAAATCGTTTGCCAGCCGCAGCAGCTCCTTACTCTGCTGTAGCGCCGTATCCGCTGCGTATAAATGGCTTTTCGTCGCCGTCTTGTCCCACTTGATTACCTCTTGCAGCATTTCCAGTATTGCGTTTCTGGTCGCTGTTTGCAGGCTGAATTTTTCAAATTTTGGGTACTTGCTTAGCAGCGGGTATATGTATAGCAGGAAATCATATATTTTCTGGTGTAATTGGTCTGTTTTTCCCTGCGTCGTCATTTCACACCCCCGTAGTAGTCGGCTGGGCTTTCGCCCGCCGTCTACATGGAGTCACACGCCCCACGCCCGCCAACTTTGCCGTCCACGTCCCACGGGTAAGAGTGGCAATGCACGGCACGTGCGCCCGCATCAGCGCCATTGATCCAGCCGCCGCCCGCTATCAGCGCCGCCAAAGAATATGCGTAATACTGGTAGATATTGCCAACGTCGTAATTTTTCTCGCCCGTCTTAAGCGGCGTTTTCTTATCCCAGCCCCACGCTGCTGTAGGGTGGTAATCTGCATTTGTGGCGTGTTCTGCCCTTGTGATAAGGTCGTTAAGCCATTCCCAAACACGCCCCACGGCATCTACGCAGCCTACGGCAGAAACAGCATTAACCACGCTGCCCGTAACGCCCCTGCCCGTATTCGTGGTCGCCGTCCATGCGTTTGTATTTGCGTTATCCAATCCCTGCGGGCTGCCAAAAGCGTAGGCGCAAAACTCGCTGTAATCTGGCAGGCGCTTACCGCTCTTTGCCAGACGTTCTACAAAATTGTACCAGTTCAGCCCCTCTGTACCCGTGGCGGGTGCGCAGTTGTAAGAGGACTTTAAGCCCTTTGCGCCGTCGTCGCTGTTAAGGTAAATGTCTACCCATGTGCCGCCGCCCAGATATACCATACCCTCTGGGCTGCATTTCGGGCGGTGTCCCAGCGTCCATACAGAACGTGGCACAATGCCGCTGCTTACTGCGCTTTCCCAGCCAGTGCCAAAGATAACGCCGCTGCTGTTCACGGGCTGCAAATTGCCGTCTACCTTACGGCAGCGCCCGTAATGAAAGCCGCCTATTTTTCGGCTGTTGCTTGCGTTCCAGCCATTAGGGTACGTGGAATTAAGGGAAATGATATACCGCTCGTCTGCCGCATCAATCCTGCTGTCGCAGATATATACGTAGTAATCATTACCCACGGCAAAAGCGCTGCCTACGTCCAGATTAGCAGCCGTAAGCACTGTGTTTCCCGTCTTAAATATGCCAGCGCCGCCCACTGCGATAACGCAGCCCTCTACTACCGTCAGCTCGTTTGCACCACTGGCGTACATATACTCGTTGCTGGGCGCTACAATATCGCTAATCATAGCCATTTTGTTTACGTTCAAAAGCGCCCTTGCGTCGGTCTTTGTCACGTCGTCAACCATTAACCTACTCATACTGTTTTAACACTCCTTTCAATGCTGTAATGTCGTCAGTTGTCATGCCTGCCACGGTTTCTGCCGTTTCCAGCGCAATCACGGTGCAGTCTGCCGCCACTGCCTTAGACAGTGTAAGCGCCGTGCGGTCATTCGCCGCCTCTCCTGCTACCTGCGCCTCTTCGCTCTGTACGTGCGTCACTGCCTGCACCGTCCCAGATACGCCGCCCGCCGTAAACTTCATGCCTACTGCTGCCTCGTCGCAGTAAATAAGCGTTACGGCTTTCTTTTCTGGCTGCGCCTCTGCTACTGCGCACTGTATGTAGCGCTGCGCCTCTGCGCTCTCAATCTTTGCCAGCAAATCAGCCGCCGCCAGCTCCCCAGCCGCCACCATAGCAAGGCAGTTGTAATAGTCCTCTTTGGTCTTTAATGTCTTTGGAAATCCTTTCATGGTCTGCCACCTTTCCTAAAATGTATTTGCAAGATAGGAATTGCCCGCATAAGCAAGCCCTAATACTGCCGTGTCTACCTCTCTTTCGTAATGCTGGCTCATGTAGGCTGCGCCCATGTAGCAAAGCCCTAATACTGCGTCGTGCTTATAATCAATGCCCCAGCCGCTTTCTATCCTTTTCACCCGCTCTTCCAGCCCCTTAAGCGCCTCTTTTGTTTCTGCCGTTCCTGCTGCTGCCGCCTGCGTAAGCTCCTGCACCGCTGCCGTAAGCCCGTCTATTTCAAGCTGTAGCTGCCCTGCCGCATCTTCCCCCAGCTGCCCCTTGATAGCCTCAAACCATGCGTTAAAATCGTTCTGCGCCTCTGTCTGGAAAAGCTGCATATTTGCCATAAAAGCAGTATAGGCTTTCAAAAGCTCTTCGTCCCAGTTGTTCAATGTGTTCTCAAACGTTGTGTAGCGCTCGTTAAACTGGCTTTCGTACTGCGTAAAAAGGCTTTCTGTCTGGGTTACGTAGCTTTCATATATACCCGCCAGCTCTGTAAGATACTTTTCCATGTTCTGCTTATATACGCTAAACTCGTCCAGCACGGCTGCGCTGTAGGTATTGAAAAAGTCCGTAAACTGCTTTGTAAGTACACTTGCGTCTATTTCCTTTACCGTCCCTACTACAATGCCGCAGACGGCACTATTAAAGCGCTGGTCTGTGATGTTCTGCGTCAGTATCTTTGTTACGCCCTTGCCTACGTAAATGTCCGCAAGCGCCAGCTCCCAGACTTCCGTATTACGGGTTAAGGCTGCTGCCACTGGCTTTGCAGACGGCGTACCCTTAAGCACGTCTATGTAAATGTCCCGCAGCACTAAGTCCCAGCGCACTACCACTCTGTCTACCCTATTCTGCGCCCCCTCTGCCCTATCCAGCATTACGCCCTTGCTTACTGGGTTTCTAAAGGCGTACCCGTTTATAAAGGCGTATCCCATATTTACCCTTATTTCCATGCCGCTATGTGCCACTACTTGCAGCCCGTCACTCGGCTTTGGGAATACGCCGCTTGCTAAGAACGTGGCAAAATACCACGCCCAATCCTCGGCTTTGTATACCCTGTCAAATTCGCCGTCTATCTTTATGGCGTTAAATGGTAAGCTGTCTGCCATTCCCTCTACCTCACTTTCCTTATCTGGTCTACCAGCGTAGGCAGGCTGTCCCCAAAAGTCGCCTCTATGGTTTCCTCGCCTTTCTGGTACGTTTCTGTCACTTCTGTTATGCATGCGTCTATCTGTATCCCCCACTTTTCCTCTTTGCAAGTGATACGGTCGCCTAAATCAAAATCGCTCTTGAATTTCAAGTTAGAATTTGTGTTTATGGTACTCACAAAGTTTATCGTTTTCCCGTAGCTTTCCAGCTCTGCGCCGCCCCTTGTCCTAAGCATAGCCAGATAGGTATTAAGCGGTATTGTTACCTCTGTTTCCCCGCTCTGGTACTTCCTTGCTATGTCCGTGGCATCACAAAAAACCTCTTCCAGTTCTAAACCCGCTGCGCCCTCTCCGTCCACGGTAACTACGGGCTGGCTGCCGTTGTCGTCTGCCGCCCCCTGCACATAGATAAAGTTCCCGCAGTTCTCTATACTGGCTGTGTATTCCTGCTCATTCACGTTGTCAAAGTCACGGGAAAATATGCAGGGCGTGTTACCGTCATTGTTTGCCGCCGTAAGGTCTTTGCCCTTATACAGATAAAAGCCGTATTTCTTCTCTCTTTCGTTTACCAGAATGTCATAGCCCAGCTTGCCAGCCTGCGCCCTCGCCTTTACTTCCTGCCCCAGCTTTGCGTATACCTCGTTTGCGTACTCAACGCCGCTGCCTGCTATGGTATCCTGCGGCAGTATAACAAATTGCGGGAAACGCCGCTTTGCGCCCGCCCCGCTGCCGCAGTTCTTTGTTACCATTGTGTTTATAATGCTCTGGTTCGTGGCTGTCGCCACAATCTGCGGGCAGATGCAGCGCTTGTTAAGCCAGCGGCTCAACATATAGCCCTGCGCCTCTAGCTGCTCTAGCCCGTTCTCGTCTTTGGTTATGTGTACGTAGGTAATCTGCGCAGCCCTGCGCCATATCCCGCCGTCTGCGGTCTGTACTTCCTTTTTGCCGTCGTGCTTGGTAAGTATGTTGCCCTCTACCAGCAGGCGGCTGTTATTGTCCGTAATCGGCGCAAGCAGGCTGAATGTACCCACGTCAAAGTATTTCGTGTGCCATAGCAGGCTTGCCATTTCGTCTATCGTCCCCAGCGGCTCTACCGTCTTGTCAAATACCCTAATCTCCATGCCGTCACACTCCTAAAAATTCCTTATTGTAGAAAATCGCCACTTCCAGCGAATTTACGCCGCCTGCTGCATCATACCGAAAATTATTGTCGCCTATGGCAAGCTGCATAAAGGTACTGTCTACGTCGATATAACGAAAATAGTCCGTTTCTTTCCCGTCCCGTATCAGCTTAGCGCCCTTGCTGCCGTATTTCGTGTTAATCTCTATTACGTCGCCCGTCTGCATCACTGCATTTACTTGTATAAATTCCTCTGTATCCACGTTTAGCAGTATAGGATTGCTTACCGTCCCCAGCGCCGTAAACCGTATGCGCATACCCGTTGATACGTCGCCCTCGTTATAACAGTCCACTATCACGCTCTCGGCTCTGTATCCAAATATCATGCTTTTACTGTCGTCCTTGTCAATCACGCAGGGGAAATGCCAGGCAGCCACCCAGCTTGCTATATCCTCTTTCGTTTCGTCCTCTTCACGCCAGAACGGATTAAGGCACTCTAGCTGGAAAGCAAATTCATACAGCACGCTTTTTCTCTCTATCTTCGGCTCTCCAAACGTCCTGCAATTTATCACACGCTTAAAGCTGCCATATTCATAAGTCAGAGTGCCGCCCAGCTCTGGGTTAAGTATTTTAAGCATCTGGCGGCGCAGCTGTAATGCCTGCGCCTTGTCCCGTGTGTTAATATGCCCTAAAATATCCATATCCCGTGCCTCTATGCGCTGCCCTACGTATGTGTCGCCGTGCTGCCCCATGCTGTTTGTGCTGTAAATGACATTCGTAACGCCCGCTATGCCGCCTACGTCCTTGCTTACGTTACAGAAAAATATACTGTCCGTCCCCAGCTCTAGGCTCTCGCCCCGTGAATTTGTAAATATCAGCTTTTCGTTTTCCATGCCCTATACCGTCCTTGCTATCATTCTAAATTGCCTTGCAGCCTCTTTTTGCTGCTTTGCGTAATCTGTTGTATTTGCGTAAATGTTCTGTATCACGGTAAAGCCGCCTGCTGCCCCGCCGCCTTTCGGCTTTGGCTTTTTCGGGTTTCCGTCGTCGTCCGTGTCGTATGTAAAATCTTTGTTTACATTTACTTTTGCGCCTACGTCAAACTCCTGCGGTATAGCGTCCTCTATCTGCTTGTTTACGTTCCCCATTTCATCAGAAAAGCCCACGCCTATACCTTGCGCCAGATATACGCCTACTTCGTCACGCATCAGCCTAGACGGGCTATTTATTCCAAAAAGCCCTTTTAAGAAGTCCGTAACATTTCCTACCCAGCCGCTTATTTTATTCTTTATCCATTGCGTGCCATTGCTTATGCCGTTCCAGATGCCAGAAACAATGTTGCTGCCAATATCTGCCATAGTGCTACCGATACTGCTAAATGCGCCCGTAATGCCGCTTATAACATTCCTCATACCCTCTACCGCTTTATTTTTTACCTCTGTACCCCACTGGGCTACTTTGGATATTGCGGCAGAAATGCTATTATAGATTTTCTGCGGCACTTCTTTTACAATGTTCACAATGCCAGTAACCATGCTATTCATTACCTCTTTGGCTTTGGTTAGCATATTGCTGCCCCATGTAGCCACTTTGGTAACTGCGCCTACTATTGCGTTCCAGATTTTCTGCGGTGTTTCTTTCACAATGGTTACAATGCCCGTAACCATGCTGTTCATTACCTCTTTGGCTTTATTCAGCATATTGCTACCCCATGTGGCTACTTTGGTAACTGCACCTATGATGCAGTTCCAGATTTTAGCAGGCGTTTCTTTCACAATGGTTACAATGCCCGTAAGCATTGTGTTCATTACCTCTTTTGCTTTTGCCACCATGTTTGCGCCCCACGTAGCCACTTTGGTAACTGCGCCTATGATGCAGTTCCAGATTTTAGCAGGCGTTTCC
>CAJUDE010000045.1 GCA_910585295.1 uncultured Lachnospiraceae bacterium
ATCAATTCGCTTTCAGAGGATGGGGAGCTGATGCTCTCGCTCCTGGCGTCCTTTGCACAGGAGGAGAGCCGGAGCATCTCGGAAAACGTGAAGTGGGGAGTCAGGCGGCGGTTCCAGTCCGGCGAGATCGGGACGGCGAACAAGCACATCCTCGGATACCGGTATGATGAGGATGAGAAAAAATATGTCATCATACCGGAAGAGGCGGAAGCAGTCCGCTGGATGTTCCAGATGTACATTGACGGCGTTTCCTTCCGCCGGATTGCGGAGAACATGAACAGGGTGGGCATCCGCACCACTCTTGGCAACGATTTCCAGGAAGCCTCGGTGCGGCAGCTCATTTTCAACGAGGTCTATGCCGGCAACATCCGGCGGCAGAAATGCTACATGGCGGACCCCATCACCAAGGCAAAGGTAAAGAACGGCGGGGAGCTGCCGCAGTATTACATGGCAGACTGCCATGAAGCCATCATTGACCGGGAAACCTACGCAAAGGTCCAGGCGGAGATGGAACGGCGGGCGGGGCTTGTCAATCCCGCCTACCCTTTTACAGGGAAGATGAAATGCGGCGTCTGCGGGCAGCCGTTCACACGGAAGAAAGGGACCATAAGGGGGAAGACCTATGTACACTGGATATGCCGCTCCAAAAAGGAGACGGGCATGAGCTGCACCAGCGTGAATTTCAGCGAGGAAGAGCTGGAGCGGATTTCGGCGCGGACGCTTGGAATGGATGAGTTTGACGGGGCTGTGTTTGAAAAGGCTGTCCGGGGCATCACCGTCATGGAAAACGGGGACCTGGAATTCCATCTCACCGGCGGGGAGACGAAAGTCTGGAAGAACCTGCACCTGGACCCGCCCAGGCACATCGCCACGGTCACGGACTGCTTCCAGGGGAAGATACGGTGCGCCGCCTGCGGGAATACATACCACCGGGTGAACGGCGCGGGGAAGTGGGTGTACTGGTACTGCATCGGCAAGAAAAGGAAGAATGTGGAGTGCCATAACCCGAACTACACCGATTACAAGCTGAGGCAGGTTTCCGCGCACATGATGGGGCTGGAGGAATTTGACGAAGCGGAGTTTGAAAAGCAGATAGAGGAAATCACGGCATTTCCGGATGGCAGCCTGGAATTCAATTTTTATGGAGGGAGGAAAGAGCGATGGCAAAGAGCGTGATCACGATACCGGCCACGGTGAACAGGCACACGGCGGCGCCGATAGGCAGCTACAAAAAGCGCAGGGTTGCGGCTTATGCCCGTGTCTCCACCGACCATGAGGAGCAGCAGAGCAGCTACGAGGCGCAGGTGGACTATTACACGAACTACATCAACGGGCGCGAGGATTGGGAATTCGTATCTGTATATGCGGACGAAGGCATAACCGGCTGCAACACGAAAAAGCGCGACGGCTTCAACAAAATGGTGGAGGACGCGCTTTCCGGCGCCATCGACCTCATCATCACCAAGAGCGTCTCCCGCTTCGCAAGGAACACGGTGGACAGCCTCACGACCATCCGGAAGCTGAAGGAGAACAGGGTGGAGTGCTACTTCGAGAAAGAGAACATCTGGACGTTTGACAGCAAGGGCGGGCTGCTCCTTACCATCATGTCCTCGCTGGCGCAGGAGGAGAGCCGGAGCATCTCGGAGAACTGCACCTGGGGGCAGAGGAAGCGGTTCGCGGACGGCAAGGTCACGGTGCCGTTCAAGCGGTTCCTGGGCTACGACCGGGGCGAAGATGGAAACCTCGTCATCAACGAGGAACAGGCGGAGACCGTCCGCAGGATTTACGGCCTCTTCCTGCAGGGGCGCTCGCCCCACGCAATCGCAAAACTGCTGACGGCGGAGGGCATCCCATCGCCCGGCGGCAAGGAGGCATGGTCTTCCAGCACGGTCAAAAGCATTCTTACCAACGAAAAATATAAAGGCGACGCTCTCCTGCAGAAGGTGTACACGGTGGACTTCCTCACCAAGCAGAAGAAGGTAAACGAGGGCGAGGTGCCGCAGTATTATGTGGAGAACAACCACCAGGCCATCATCAGCCCGTCCGTGTTCGAGGAGGCGCAGCACCAGATGGCGGCCAGGCATTCCGGGAAGAACCGGGCGGGCAGCATGGGCGTATTCTCCGGCCGGATAAAATGTGCGGACTGCGGGGGCTGGTATGGCTCCAAGGTGTGGCATTCCAACAGCAAGTACCGCAAGACCATCTGGCAGTGCAACCACAAGTTTGACGGCGGGGAGAAATGCGGCACGCCCCACCTTGACGAGGAAACCATCAAACAGCTTTTCCTGAAAGCGGCCAATGCCATCTTTGCAGAAAAGGACGGGGTGCGGGAGGATTACGATTCCATAAAAGACACGCTTTTCGGCACCGCGGAGCTGGAGACGGAGCGCCTGCGGCTGCAGGAGGAGATGAACGTGGTGGCGGAGCTGATTGAACAGTGCGTGGCGGAGAATGCCCGCGTCGCCCTTGACCAGACGGAGTACCAGAAAAAGTATGACGGGCTGGCGGGGCGGTTCAACAGGGCGAAGGGGCGGCTTTCGGAAGTCAGCCAGGCCATCACGGAGCGGCAGGCGAAGCGGGAGAAGATCGGGAGGTTTGTTTCCGCCCTGGAAAAGCGGGACGGCCCGCTCACGGAATTTAACGAGGACGACTGGTACAGCCTTGTGGAGTACGCCACGGTGTACAGCAGGGAGGACATCCGCTTCACTTTCAAGAACGGGATGGAGATAAAGGCATGAGAATATAGTCCCCCGGAGCAGGGAAGAAAACGGCTCCGGGGGATTCTGTGTGGTTAATGTTTATGCTGCTATTTGTGTGGGATCATGCTTTGATGGGAAAGCTGATTTCTGCATCATTCTTTGGCTTTATCTGGAATACCATCCGCCACTGCACTTCTGACACAGGCTCAAAATGCAGGGAGGAAGCTGCCATCCGTTTGTCAGGAGCGGCATTTTTCCCGGCCATAAAAACTGCTGTGGGGCCGTCTGGCCCGCCCGGCTGCCCTTGGGCATCACCCATTCTTGGGCGGTCGCCTTCTGCGCAGTCGCGGATGCAAAAAAGGCTGCGGTCTATTTCTGGTGCAATGCTGTAAGAGAGTATCTGGCAGTATTCTGGGTAAACCACACCTTTCGCTCCAATTTCTGCGAAGCTGTTCCTGATCTGTTCGCAGCCATGTAGTGTCAGGGTGTATTCCTGACCGGTTATGGGATGGGCTGTCTTTACCGTTTTGCTATCGCAGGAAACGCCAGAGGAAAAATGCCCCGCAGTGATGGAGATTAAGTTTGCCTGGAAAGCAAGTGATATTTTCTGAGGGGACAGTATCGGTTCTCCGTCCCAGTCATAGCAAAGCCGTTCAAAATACCAGCAGCATTCCCTGTCGCAGGCATAAGCATCCATCCATTCCTCCGCAGTTTTGTTATTTTCAAAACCGTCTTCGCTGGCAGGTACATTCCCCATCTGAATTACATTTTCCGGATACCATCTCAGGCTGCTGCTCATGTGGCGCACCAGTGGCGTACCATCAAGGCATATTTCTACGGCAAATTCCCTGCTTCCGGGGTTGTCCGCATCTATCTGTTCAAATTCTTCTGGGGTTTTTAGGGACATCCGCCGCGCATAATCCCATTTTTTCAGGAATGCCGCCATATCCTCTATCGGGATTTTTGCGCATACATCAAGGGCGGCGCCTGCTTTGCCTACATAGACTGCTGGGATAAGTATTTCCTGTTCGCCCCATAGAAAAGAGTGATTGACAGGGAGGGCTGTCAGCTTGGTTTCAGGCGAGCCTTTCCCCCATATATTGTTATCATGGTATACGTCCATTCCGTGTGCCTCCTTAAGTGTCCAATGAAGCAATTATACCACGGATGCCAGGATATTTCCAAAGCTTTTGATTTTTTATGGGAAAAATCACGGAGTATAGGAAAAATCGTGGAGTATGGGGAAAAATCACGGGGTATAGGAAAAATCATGGAGTATGATAAAAAATCGCGGGGTATCGGTAAAAAATCATGGGGTTTAATGAAAAATCAAATTGTATCAAAGACAGCGTTTACATAGATGACGGAATATCGGGCACGACCTTTGAGCGTGAGGGATTGCAAGCCATGCTTGTAGAGGTTGAGAAAGGCAATATCGGAACAATCATTGTGAAAGACATGGGCCGTTTAGGTAGAAACTATGTGCAAATGGGAATGTTACGGGAACAGTTGCGTAGGGCAAATGTAAGATTGATTGCAGTCAACGAGGGCGTTGGCACAGGTTCGGGATTTGATGATGATTTCCTTCCGTTCCGCGATGTAATCAATGAATACTATGCAAAGGGCATCAGCAAGAAAATCAAGTCCAATTTTAAGGCAGAAGGTGAAAGCGGAAAGCACGTTGCGAGCAGTCCGCCTTATGGTTATCTGAAAGACAGTGAGGATAAAAACAAATATTAATACAATACCCATCTAAAAGACCAATGAGGATTATTGCGCTTATAAAGATTGCAGAACAAATGGACACAAACAGGAAATATACAGAAAAAGAAATAAACGAAATCATTAGGTTGAATATTGCGTTTGGCGACATAGAGTTAATTCGCAGAGAAATGTACCAATACAAACAAGCATGAGAGAATGTCAGCGCATTTTTGAAAGTATTGAACATTTTTACGGGTATTTAGAGGTTGAATGTTGTGATAGATTAGGTTTATGTTCAGTGGAATATATAGATGCAGTGGAACAAAGGAAAGGTGAAATTATAGAATTTTGCAATAAGATTTAACTAAATTCTAATTGTCGGCTAACATTACCATAACTACAACTGAATAAGTAACATAGTGTCAGAGCGTATAGAAAACAGAGAGAATTTTACGGAAAATTCAGTTTTCAAAAGACATTGTCTGATGTATAATAAAAGCAGTGGAATAAGGTGATATTTTTGAATACAACAGTGCAGACACATCAACAGGATTTAGAACGTTTGAAATCACTTCGATATATGGACGATGATTTTATGACAGTTATGTTATTTTTATTACAGAAAATGATGTTATAGAAAAAAATCAAGCTATATATCACATACAGCGGTATGTGGAAACCAACGAGGGAATGGAATTGCTTGGTGACGGTTCGCATATTATATATGTTAATGGGAAATACAGGGGCAACGATGAAATCGGAAAACTGATGCACGATTTTTCATGCACCAATCCCGATGATATGAATTATGAAGTGCTTGCTAAAAAGGCAAGATATTTTAAGCAAGATGAGAAAGGAGTTGCGGCTATGTGTAAAATTATGGAAGATATGAGGAATGAAGCGGCAAGAGAGGCGGCACAAAAGGCAGAGTTAAAAAGTGCAAAGGAAACCGCAGAAAGATTGATAAAAAAGGGAAAAATGACGCTTGAAGAAATTGCAGAGTGCGTTCCTCTATTATCACTTGATGAACTAAGAGAAATTGAAATGAGAGTTATGCAGTTAGCATAATCAATCGTATCAATCAAAATCAAATATAATAACAGCGTTAGAGCATATAGGAACTGAAATCTATATGCTCTATTTTTTTGCCATTAAGGAGGAATAATGGGCGATAACATTCAGACCAACATCACAGGACGATTAACGCCCTGTTTGCAACAGAAGATTGACAAGACAAGGTATTTAGTTGAGGTACATTTTTCTGATGCGAGTACCCAAAGCATAAAGGATAAGTTAAAACGTGTCATTGTCCATGATTTAGAGCATGGGAAACAGGGCAGACCAAGAAAAAGTGATGAAAAATGATGAATATGTCGAATCTTTCCAGAGTTAGTTGAAAAAGGATATGGCGGGTCGGATGCCGCGGTCCGTATGTTTGCCACAAGGGAGCGCAAGATCATGAAGGAGAAACTGCCCGGCAAGGGGGTTCCGGTGAAAAGATTGAATGGAAATGGCTGGTCAGCCTGTTGTACCGGCCGATTGACAAAATTTCATCCATCAGCGCGGAGCAGCTTGACCGAATTATAGGGGAATATCCAGTCATAGGTCGTGTTTATGATGCTGTGCCAGGCTTTAAACAGACGTTGTTAGGCAAAAAAGAATCTGAACTTGATAAATGGCTGGAAGAAACGGACTCCCTGGAAATAGATGAATTAAGCAGTTTTACAAACGGGATCAGGAGAGATATTGCGGCAGTAAAAAATGCAATTTTGCTTGATTATAATAATGGACTTGCGGAGGGAAGCGTAAATAAGCTAAAGGTTGTCAAAAGGGTCATGTATGGTCGCAACGGCTTTGAGATGCTGAAAGGAAAGCTGTTGCGGCTTGAGTTAAAACGCAAAATCAACTAACTTTGGAAAGATTCAATATGTCCTTGACAAGTAGCAACAGGCTTGCCCACTTTGTTTTTCTCTATATCAGGCATATTTTCTGTTGATAATCATTATCATTTAGAGTATAATGATCTGTGGAAAAGTCGAATATCCGTACCAGCACGGCTGCTTGGCCCACTGCTAACGGAAAGGAACGCTTTACAGATAAAGGAGAATAAAGGAGCATTGTATGACAATTATGGATGGAAGTATTAACGGGACATATGTCGTAACAGACATTTCCATGGAAGGGAACATTATGCGGCGGTTAGAATCGCTGGGGATAAACAGCGGCACGAAACTGCAGATGATGAACCGGAAACGGAATGGGACAGTGATTATTAAAGTCCGGGGGACGCGCTGGGCCATTGGCAGGGATATTGCGGGGGGAATTTTGGTAAAGCCTGCAAAGGAGGGGATGTCAGATGGAAATCATTAAGGTTGGGTTTGTGGGCAATCCCAATTGTGGGAAGACTACGTTATTCAATGCTTATACTGGCGCAAACCTGAAAGTGGCGAATTGGCCTGGGGTTACAGTGGAAAAAGTGGAGGGGGAGGCAGTTTATAAAGGGCAGAAATTAAAGCTGACAGATTTGCCAGGGATTTACAGCCTTACTTCGTATTCCATAGAAGAAAAAGTTTCCAGACGGTGCATTATGGAAAATGAGGTGGATGTGATTGTCAACGTTGTGGACGCTTCCGCCTTGGAACGGAACCTATATCTGACTATGCAGCTTCTAGAGCTTGGAAAGCCGGTGATTTTGGCGCTTAATATGATGGATATTGTGGAAGAGCGGGGCATGGAGATTGACTTGCACCGCCTGCCAGAGCTGCTAGGGGGCATCCCAGTCGTGCCTGTCTCTGCAAGGAAGCGTACTGGGCTGGATGTGCTGCTGCATGCCGTAGTCCATCACTATGAGGAAAAGCATCGGCCGGAAATTGTGCCATACAAAGAAATGATAGAGGAAAAAATTTTACTGCTGGAACAGGAATTGGTAAAAAAATACCAGATTTCAGACAATGCCCGCTGGTATGCCATTAAGTTGTTAGAGCAGGATGAGGAGATCGCCTCTTTGTATCCTGTGGGACTTCCAGAGGTTTTGGACAGAAGCTATGAAAAGGAGATTATCAATCAGAAATACGACTACATAGAAGAGGTGCTGGAAGATACCTTATTTTATAAATCAGAGAAAGCAGCTTTTACAGATAAGGTAGATGGGATACTTACCCATGCTGTCTGGGGGATGCCGATTTTTTTTGGCGTGATGGCGGTTGTGTTCTTTTTAACCTTCTTTGTAGGGGACGCTTTAAAAGGCGGGTTTGAAGTGATCTTGGATTCCATTTCTGGCGGCATGCTGCATTTGCTTGGGAAAATGGGTGTGGCAGACTGGATGGTTTCCCTTGTGGTGGATGGGATTATCGCGGGTGTTGGGGGGATTTTGACCTTCCTTCCAAATATTTTTATCTTGTTTTTGGCGCTTGCAATCTTGGAGGACAGCGGCTATATGGCAAGGGTGGCGTATGTGATGGATGGGCTGATGGGGCATCTTGGCTTATCTGGGAAAGCATTCCTGCCAATGGTGCTGGGCTTTGGCTGCACAGTCCCTGCTATTATGGCGTCCAGGGCTTTGGAGAAAGAAGCGGACCGAAGGCGCACCATATTGATTACGCCTTTTATGTCTTGTTCTGCGAGGCTTCCAATTTATGTGCTGTTTGCAGATATGTTTTTTGGGAAATATGCTATGTTTGCGGCGCTTTCCATGTATTTTCTGGGGATGGCGGTTGCAGTTATAACGGCGTTAGTGATCCACCGGGCGGAAACCCATAGGTCGCACCATACGCTTTTGATTGAGCTTCCAGAATATAAAACGCCGAATGCGCGGACAATTGCAGTGTACGTTTGGGAAAAAGTTAAGGGGTACTTGACGAAGGCAGGCACGACCATTTTCATTGCCTCCATTATTATTTGGTTTTTGTTGAATTATGGCGTCCATGGCATGGTGGATGAGGTTTCCGATAGCTTTGGGGCAATGCTTGGGCGATGGATGGAGCCAATCCTTGCCCCGGCAGGGCTGGGCATGTGGCAGGTGGGCGTTGCGCTGATATCAGGAATTTCAGCCAAAGAGATTGTGGTTACCAGCTTTTGCGTGCTGTTTGGCATCAATAATATAAATTCCGCAACGGGGATGGCGTTATTGACTGGGCAACTGGCAGAAGTTGGGTTTGGGCCGCTGAACGCGTACTGCATGATGGTGTTCTGCCTGCTCTATGTCCCCTGTGCGGCAACGATTGGGACAATTAAGAAAGAAACAGGCTCTATGGCGTTTACATTAAAGACCATTGGCTTCCAGTTAGCCTTGGCATGGCTTATGGCAGTGCTTGTGTTCCAGGTCGGGTCATTATTGTAGAAAATAGGGTCATAATTTTGTGAAAAAAAGAGAAACAACGTATTTTATGGGATACAAGGGAAAATCCTCTTGCAAGAAGGAATGGTACAGTGTTAAAATATTATCAAACAAATTAAGAGAGAGGTAAAATATGATGTATGCTGATGAAAATGTAATTAGGATCAAACATGATGTACTTTACGAAGTGGCAAAGCTGGCATTTGCAGGGGAATTGGATTCTAAGAGGGACCATATTGCGTTGGAATTGATTCCAGGGCCTACACCTAAATTCCGTTGCTGCATCTACAAAGAGAGGGAAATTATCAGGCAGAGGGTCCGTCTGGCAGAAGGCAAGGCGCCAGGGACGGTGGATGATGGGAATGTGATCCAGGTTATCAGCTCCGCATGTGAGGACTGCCCTATTTCCAGCTATACGGTTACAGAGAATTGCCAGAACTGTATTGGGAAGGCATGTATCAATGCATGTAAGTTTGGCGCCATTGAAATGGGCAGGGAGCGTTCCCATATTGACGCGTCGAAATGTAAAGAGTGTGGGAAATGCGCCCAGGCTTGCCCATACAATGCAATTGCGCACTTAAAGCGCCCGTGTAAGCATAGCTGCCCAGTTGACGCCATTACATACGATGAGCATGGGATTTCCATTATTGATAAGGAAAAATGCATCCGTTGCGGGAAATGCATCCATAGCTGCCCCTTTGGCGCTATCGGTTCCAAAACATATATTGTGGATGTTGTGGAAGCATTGAAATCTGGCAAGAAAGTCTATGCAATGGCTGCGCCTGCAACAGAAGGGCAGTTTGGCGCGGACATTACTACTGCAAGCTGGAAGAAAGCCATGAAAGAGCTGGGATTTGACGACTTTTATGACGTTGGGCTTGGCGGGGACATGACTGCTGCATATGAAGCGGAAGAATGGGCGGAAGCGTACCAGGAAGGCAAGAAGAAAGTAACTTCCTGCTGCCCGGCGTTTGTCAATATGGTGCGCCTCCATTACCCTCAGCTTGCAGACTGTGTTTCTACCACAGTTTCCCCTATGTGCGCAGTGTCCCGTTTGATTAAGGCGAAAGAGCCGGATGCTGTAACGGTATTTATTGGGCCTTGCCTTGCAAAGAAGTCTGAGGTTGTGGATCAAAAAATTCCTGGAAATGCAGATTATGTGCTGACATACAGCGAAGTCCGCGCGATTATGAAGGCAAAAGGAGTGGCGCTTGAGCCATGTGAGAATGAAGGGCAGATTTCTTCTGTATATGGGAAACGGTTTGCAAACTCTGGCGGGGTTACTGCCGCTGTGCTGCAGAGCCTGAAAGAATCTGACCATGAAATTGATGCCAAAGTCTATAAGGCAAATGGGGCGGCTGAGTGCAAGAAGGCGCTGCTGCTCTTAAGGGCGGCAAAATTGCCAGATGATTTTGTAGAGGGCATGATTTGCGACGGCGGCTGCGTAGGAGGCCCAAGCGCATTCAATGACCAGATTTCCTCTAAGAAAAACCGTGATACATTGATTTCCCAGGCAGATGGCCGTGGAATCCATGAGAACTTGGGGAACTATGATATGGATAGCTTTTCTATGCATCGGGAATAGCCTGGCATTGGGGATTAGTTGGAACAGCTAACTTTACAATGAAGGATATCTGTTATAGAAAGGGTTTTGTCCATGGGATTCCCTAATTGAGCATGTTTGTTTTAGGATAAAGGGTTTGGCAGGTTATGCCAAACCCTTTTGGCGCCCTAATCTTGATGTTGTATCATAATATTTGACGCTTCCACTTCACGGATATATTACCTTGACCATACAGCGGATTTGGAGGAGGGGCTGCCAGGGGCGGTCTATACCCAGCCAGCCAACCAAAAGGACTTTATGGACCCCGTCACCGTCTTGTATGGGCATAACATGAAAAATGGGGGGATGTTCAGCAGCCTCCATGAGTTTGAAGGCAGCGGGTTCTTTGAGGGGAACAGCTAGGTAGTAATCTATACGCCGGACGGCACGCTGGGCTATGAAATATTTGCGGCAGTGGAATTTTCGGATGCGCTGCTCCCTTATGAATATGATTTCACCCAGGCTTCCGAGGTGCAGAGGTATTTGGGGGATGTAAGGGGGTGCCAAGGGAACTTCCGGGAAGGCGTGACTGTGTCAGAGGGGGATAAAGTGCTTACGCTGTCCACCTGCTATAGTGACAAAGAGGAAAGCCGGCTCTTAATTGTGGCGGTGTTGAAAGAGGGGCTGGAAACAGAATAAAGGAGCAGAGATAGAAAGGTGCAAGGCCTGTGGGA
Organism: uncultured Lachnospiraceae bacterium; assembly: GCA_910585295.1. Taxonomy (GTDB): domain Bacteria; phylum Bacillota; class Clostridia; order Lachnospirales; family Lachnospiraceae; genus Petralouisia. The sequence continues at coordinate 11,017 of CAJUDE010000045.1, forward strand.
AGACAGGCTTTGCGCCTTTTTTCTTTTATAAGATTAGGGTGTCAAAAGGTGGTTTTTAAAATTTCTATCGTCAATTTGCACAATCATGCAGAAAGATTATTCCGATTGTTCCCTGCTATAAGAATTTCTAAGTGTTCTGGGCTGCTTATTGGAAATTGACGCAACCGGCTTATATTCGCCCTCCATGGCTCAGCATAAGCCTTCCCCAAACATCGTGTTTGGGAATTGCTGAGGGCCGTCAGGACACTAAGAAATATCTAATAGCGGAACAAGTCACAATCCCTTCTGCATAATTGTGCAAATTGCCAGTTTAAATTTTTTATCCCACCTTTTGACACCCTAATCTTTATAAGAAATTCTTTCAGATTCCCCTATAAAAAAGTAATTATCGCAGATCTGCCCCAGCGAAGCGAGGGTACCCCTGTGAATGGGATGAACCGCTACGTAACTGCGCGCGGCACGGCAAATCTTCCAAGCGCTTGACAGATATATCGTTATCTGATATATTTAACATATCAGGTGACGATATATCAGGATCCGATGATAAAAAGAGGGGGTGGAAATTGTGGCTGAGAAACAGGCTGCAATGACGGAGGCAGTCTATTATATTCTTTTATCCCTGGAAACGCCCAACCATGGTTATGGGATAATCCAGAATACGTTGAAGCTGACAGGGGGAAGGCTGGAACTTGGGGCGGGGACGCTTTATGGGGCGATCAATACCTTGCTGGACAGACAGTGGATTCGTTTGTACAGTGAAGATAAGGCATCCAGGAAGAAGAAGCAGTATATCTTAACGCAGGAAGGCTTATCTGCTTTGCAGCAGGAGGTACGAAGGCTGGATGAATTAGTGGAGAACGGCAGGCATATGCTGGCGGTGGGCAGTGTGGAGCTGGAAGTTCCAGGAGATATCGGGAGCTTACAGATGACGTAATCAATGGGGAATCCAGCAATTAGCCCAAATTTCAGGCAATATGCTGATGGGGGACAGGAGGGAAGGAATGAGGAAATTCAGGTTATACTATGATAAAGAGAAGGAAGAGGCATGGCTCAATGAAATGTGCCGCCAAGGCTGGGCAATGACTAAGTTTTTCCTGGGGGTTTTCCAATTTATGCCTTGCGAGCCTGGGAAATATACCTACCAGGTCGATATGCCAGGCCTTCCTGGGACATTTGGCATGCATAGTGGGATCAAAAAAGAATACATTGATTTTGTGGAAGCCACTGGGGCAGAATATGTATGCTCCTGGGGGTTTTGGCTTATTTTCCGAAAAGAAACAGAACAAGGGGATTTTAAGCTTTATACGGATAAGGAATCTCGAATTAAGCTGTACCGGCGGATCCGGTTTTTGTTTTTGGCATTTGCCTTGCTGGAATTGGGGCTTTGTATTTTCAATAGTTATAATGTATGGGATGCATCCGGCGGATTTTTGGCATCTGGAAGCTGGAGCTTTTGGCTGGATGGCGGCTTTTTGCTGGCAATCGTCCCTGTGGCTGCCTGCTTGGCGGCATGTTCTCTCTTTTTTATGGCAGCCCGGCTTACTAGAAAAATACGCCATCTCAAACAGGAAAAATTTTTCCCTTGACAGAAACCATAATCTGTTTTATTGTATTAGATAAATAGTACAATAATACATTAAGAAAGGAATGCCTATGAAAGAATTACTACAGGTGCGGGATTTAAAGAAATCCTTTAAGATTTCCGCAAAACAGCAAAAGATCCAGAAAACAAAGGAAAAGGTGAAGGTTGCAGTCAACCATTTGACCTTTACCGCTTATCAGGGGGAAGTGTTTGGGCTTCTTGGATCCAATGGCGCGGGAAAAACCACCACATTGCGCATGATGGCTTCCCTGATTACCCCGGATGAAGGGGATGTGTTGGTGGATGGGACCAGCGTGGTGAAGAACCCCAATGAGGTCCGCCAAAAAATTGGGTTTTTGACCAGTGAGCTTAAGCTGGAAGAATTTTTCACGCCGAACTATCTGTTTGATTTTTTCTCAGAGCTGCATGGCGTGGATAAAGGGACTGCACAAAAGCGGAAACAGGAATTGTTTGACAAGTTCCAGATATCAGAGTTTGCGGAAGTGAAGGTGGGGAACCTTTCTACTGGTATGAAGCAGAAGGTATCCTTGGTGGTCTCCATTGTACATAACCCAGACATTATTATTTTTGATGAGCCAACCAATGGGCTGGATGTCCTGACGGCCAAAGTAGTGACAGATTTCTTGCTGGAACTGAAATCCCAGGGCAAGACCATTGTGGTGTCCACCCATATTTTTAGCCTGATCGAGAAAATCTGCGACCGGGTAGGGGTTATCATTGATGGAACCATGGTGGTTTGCGATACTTTGGAGCATATGACAGAGGAGAAACCCTTAGAAGAGAAATTTTTTGACATTTACGCGGAAAGGGCAGGTGAACCTATATGACAAGCAATATGATGACAGTGATCAAGAAGGAATTTACACGCTTTTTTACAGATAAGCGAATGGTGCTTACTACATTGCTGATGCCAGGGCTTATGATTTACCTGCTGTATTCTGTAATGGGCGAGGGGCTGTCCTCCCAGCTTGAGAATGGGGAGTTCCAGGCAAAGGTTCTGGTGGAATCCCTGCCAGACAGCATAAAGGCGATGGAAGGGCAGGAAGTGCCTTTAGAATTTACAGAAGCTTCTGGGAGCCAGGAATGGGAAGAGGCAAAAGAAGCCCTTGCAGATGGGGAAGGGGAATACCATCTGGTGGCGTGCTTCCCGGAGAATTTTGACGAATTGGTGGCATCCTACGAAGTATCTTCCGGGCAGCCTGCGCCGGCAGTGGAAATTTATTATAATTCCAGCGACACAAAATCCCAGTCTGTTTATACAATGGTGACACAGGTTTTAGACAGCTATGAGTCTGCCCTTGCTAATAAATTTGACATAAATCCTGGTGAGGAAGGGTATGACCTTGCCTCAGAAGAAGATATATCCGCGCAAGTGTTTTCTATGATGGTGCCTATGCTGATGATGGCGTTTCTGTTCAGCGGGTGCATGGCCGTTGCGCCAGAATCCATTGCAGGAGAGAAAGAGCGCGGCACAATTGCAACGTTATTGGTAACGCCGCTAAAAAGGAGCCATCTGGCATTGGGCAAAATATTAAGCCTCAGCGTGATTGCCATTTTAAGCGGCCTTTCCAGTTTCTTAGGCACAATGCTGTCACTGCCCAAGTTAATGGGGGGCGGGGAAATGCTTAAGGCAGACGTCTATGGCGTCAAAGAATATGGAATGCTGCTGTTAGTGATTCTGTCTACCGTGCTTGTAATAGTCTCTGTGGTTTCCATTATCTCAGCCTTTGCTAAAAATGTAAAAGAGGCGACAGGATGGGTGACCCCCATTATGATTGTTTCCATGTTGTTTGGCGTGACGTCTATGGTGGAGAGCCTTTGCAAGACGGAGCCAGTATGGTTCTTAATTCCGCTGTATAACAGCGCCCAATGCATGAACGCTATTTTTTCACTGAATATGGATGTGGTGAACATTGCTGTGACCGTGGCAGCCAATCTTTGCTATTCCGCAATAGGCGTGGTTGTCCTTACGAAAATGTTTGACAGTGAAAAGGTGATGTTTTCCAAATAGAAAGGGAAGGGATGGACAGACACAAAGCGTTTCGCCCTATTACAGCAGAACCATTCCACAACAGCCATGGCTTTGTGGAATTTCTGCCCTGTGAGCCGTTGAAACCTTATATTCGGTGTTTTTGGGGAGCTTTAAGGGAGCCTTTTCGGGAAAATGGGCGGTCTGCAAATTCCAGCTTTGTGACGCCGGATGTCTGCGTGGACACAATATTTATGGTAGACAGTGCATGCGGCAGGGTAGACAGCATGTTTTGTGGGATAAATGACAAATATTTTCAGGCTCAGACAGCAGATATGGAGAGGTCCTCTGTATTTGCTGTCCGGTTTTATGCATGGGCAGCCATCCTATTTTCTCAAGAGGGGTTTCAGGGGACAAAAAACCAATTTTATGGCACAGGCGTGCATTTTGAGAAACTAAAAAGGAAATTGGAGCCGGCGCTTTTGGCGATTGACACTATGGAAGGGCGCATTTTGGCGGCGGAAAGAATCCTTCTGGAACTTATGCGGCCAGATAGGGAAGATTCCCTGTTGATGCGCGCGGTGGATAAGATGATTGAGAGTCAGGGGAATTTGAAAATTTTGGAGATGGCGACAGATTTACATATCAGCGACCGGCAGATAGAACGGATTTTCCAGAAATGTATTGGATGCACCCCGAAAAAGATGGCTGAGTTAATCCGATACCAGTATGTTTGGCAGGAAGCTTGCTTCAACCCAAGGTTCCATATTCTGGATGGGGTGCATAAGTTCGGTTTTTCTGACCAGGCCCATCTGCTCAACAGCTTTCGGAACCTCCATGGCATGCCATTAAAAAAAGCGCGGGAATATGCCGCAGGCAAAGCATAACATGTCGAAAATTTGCAAGAATCCCATTTATCTTTCCGCTATACTGGGCAAAACATAGGTAAATGTAAAGCTCAATATTTTTATAAATTTCTATGAAATTTTGATAGATTAGTAGTTCGCAATTATCTATGGGCAAATAGCCAGAAGGGAGAATTAGGGATGAAATTAGATGGATTTGGGATACTGGTGAAGGACATGCCAGTTATGGTACGGTTTTACCGGGATGTGCTGGGATTTGAGATTAAGGAAGCAGAAGATACGAAAAATGTGTTCCTGGAAAAAGATGGGACGCTTTTTCTGATGTATGGCAGGCGGGATTTTGAAAAGATGGCAAACCGCAGCTTTGGGTATGCAGATGGGGTGAATGGGCATTATGAGATCGCTTTGTCTGTGGAAAATTTTGCGGAGGTGGATAAAGCGTTCCAGGAAGTTGTGGCAAAAGGAGCGGAGCCAATTATGGAACCTACCACTGAGGAATGGGGGCAGCGCACTTGTTATGTGGCGGACCCAGAAGGGAACCTGGTGGAAATTGGCTCGTTCCAGCCATGATTTTTGCTTAACAGGGAAAGGTATATTGCATTGCCCTATGCATAATTTGGAAAGGCAGAGGGATACTATTCTATAAAAACGAGAGGAATTGTATGGAATCTGTCTGGAAAAAAACGGTTGAACTTCCCCATAGGGAGAAATTAGAAAAAAGCCTTCATGCAGACGCCGTGGTGGTTGGCGCTGGCATGGCAGGGGTACTAACCGCCTATTTGCTGCAAGAACAAGGCATGGATGTAGTAGTTCTGGAAGCAGGGCGCATGGCAAGTGGCCAAACTGGCAACACAACTGCCAAAATTACATCCCAGCATGGCTTGGTTTATGCATATTTGATTGAAAAATTTGGTAGGGAGAAAGCTGGCATGTATGCCCATGCCAACCAACATGCCATAGAAGCGTATGCCCGTATCATAGAAAAAGAAAAAATTAACTGCCAGTTCCAGCGATGCCCTGCTTACCTGTACACCAGGGAAGAGGGGCGGAAAGTGGAATTGGAGCAGGAAGCAGAGGCAGCAAAGTCCTTGGGGATACCAGCGTCTATTACCCTGGAGACAGAGCTGCCATTTAAAGTGGAAGGGGCGGTGCGTTTTGAGCGCCAGGCGAAGTTCCATCCCTTAGAGTTCCTTAGAAATGTTGGTGGGAAATTAAATATTTTTGAGGAATCCAGGGTTGTGCGGCTGAAAGATAACTGTGTGTATACAGAGCATGGCATGGTGGAGGGGCAGCATGTGGTGTTTGCCTGCCATTATCCTTGGCAGGTTGTGCCTGGCTATTATTTTCTGCGGATGCATCAAGAACGGAGCTATGTGTCTGCGCTGGATATTTCAGAATGGGAGCCAATGGAAGGCATGTACCTGGGAATTGGGAAGGAAGGCTTTTCATTTCGGACAATGGAAGCAGATGGGAGCAGGATTTTGCTCTTAGGCGGCGGCAGCCATCGAACCGGGGAGAATAGCTCTGGTGGGAAATATAGGATGCTCCAAAAGAAAGGGGAAGAATGGTTCCCAGGCAGCAGGGAGGTTGCCCGCTGGTCTGCCCAGGATTGCATGCCTATGGATAAAATACCCTATATTGGCTATTTTTCTTCAGAGATCCCCAATTGGTATGTGGCGACAGGATTTGGGAAATGGGGCATGAGTTCGTCAATGGCGGCGGCGTCCATTATTTCTGATATGGTCCTTGGAAGGGAACATGCAGATGAAGAAGTCTTTGCGCCCCAACGGTTTCCAGTCTCAGCACTTTCCAAAAATTTTACGGAAAATGCAGTCCAGGCAGTGAAAGGGCTGTCAAAGCAGGCAATGTCTATGGAAGAATTTCCAGGGAAATGCCCCCATATGGGGTGCAAACTGGAAAAGAATGCAGATGACCATACTTGGGAATGCCCCTGCCATGGCTCCTGTTTTACAGCAGAAGGGGAGTTAGTAAGCGGCCCAGCCCAACATGGGCTGACAGCAGATAAGGACAAAGCGGACAAGCCCGTTTCAGCTCCCGAAATCCCTGAGCCATAAGGGGTTTGGCGTCTACACTCCGTTTCGGTCCGTTCTGAACAAACGCCACTGGCGCTTAGAACCTTTTTCTTATAAGATGAAACAAGCATCCAGGACCCTTAACTGGGTATCTGGATGCTTTGCTTTACAGCAGCTTTTGGGCAATGGCCTCCGCCGAGGAAGCCCTGGCTGCCGCATACAGTTCTGGGTTACGCTTGCAGAACCCATAAAAAAGGCACTCAATTAGAAAAAGCTGGCCCACTTTAGCAGCTACAGACCCGGATTGGAGCGGGCTTTCATTGTAGCCGCAAAGCAGGATTACATCTGCAAACTCTGCAGCCCGTGATTTGGGGAAATGGGTGATTAAAATAATTGGGATATTCCGCTTTTTGGCAATATTCATAATATCTTCCATATCTTTTGTGGAGCCGGAATAAGAAAAAAATAAAATCACGTCTTTGGAGGTTGCAAGCGCAATGTTCATGGCCTGCATATGGGAATCTGAAATATGGATAAAGCGTGAGGTGGCAGTAGAAAAGCGCGCCCACGCCTCCATTGCCATTACCATGCTCCCCCCCTGCCCAAAACAAAAAACCCGGTCTGCCAAGGAGAGTAGGTCCACTGCTTTGGAGACATCCTTTTCATCCAGCAGTTCTAAAGTTTCATTTAGGGAAAGGATATTGGAAGCATGTAATTTATGGAAAACGTTATTTAATGTGTCCTCGGAGGTAATGGCCTCAGGGGAATCGGAAGGGTCCCCCAAATCAGAGACATAATCTGCTTTTGCCAGGGCCAGCTTGAAGTCATTGTACCCAGACAAGCCTAGGCTGTGGCAAAAACGTGTAATGGAAGCTTCGGAGACACCGCTGTTTTCTGCTAACGTGGATATGGATAGATACTGGGTGTTGGAGGTGTTGGTGAAAATATAGTCCGCCAGTTTCTTTCCAGAACGTGTAAGGGAATGATATTGTTCTGTGATGTATTCCAAAATATTGCCATTCAAAATAACGCCTCCTTCTATATAGTATGCCAGTTAAGCAGGGGGATTGTTTAATACAGCAGCCCCCAGCATCCCCGCCTGGTTGCCCAGGCTGGCTTTTTTGATTTGCACATGGCGGAAACTGGGCATAATGTTTTGGTATAATTTTTCCTGCACTTGCTGCAGCACATAAGGCTGTTCCATCACCCCGCCGCCCAGAATGGCGCAGGAGGGGTTGGCCATATGGACAATGGTAATCAGCCCATACACAATTTCCATAATCCAGCGGTCGATGGCTTGCTTCACCTCAGGGTCAGCCTGATGTTCAAATATTGCGCGCCCGTTCGAGAGGGAAGGGTTCAGCGCCATGGCATTTTTCACAAGAGCCGTTGTGGAGGCATACCGTTCATAACAGCCAGAAAATAAGTCCTTGCCTGGGTTGCGGTCTTCAGGGTGTGTGACAATCCCGCCAAATTCCCCAGCAGAATGGCTGCTGCCAGAGTACAGCTTCCCATTTGTGAACATAGCGCCGCCTACGCCTGTGCCATAAGTCAGGCAGACAAAATCTTTCTGTCCTTTCCCAGCCCCAAAGGCAGCCTCGCCGATAGCCGCTGCATTCACATCATTTTCCACAGCGGTAGGAAGCTGAAATTCTTGTTCCATAATCTCTTTTAATTTTGTCCCAGTATAGCCTGGGATATTTTCATTGGCGTAGATAATGCAGCCGCTTGACGGGTCTACCTGCCCGGCGGTGCTAATGCCAATATTATGGAATGTGTGGGTATTCTGATAGCTTGCAATAATATGTTTCATTCGGCTTACCACATGCCTGGCGCCTTCTTTTGCTTCTGTGCTGGTTTCCTGGATATCGGATAATGCTCCATTTTCGTAAAGGCCTGATTTGATGGCGGTGCCGCCAACATCAAGTACCATAGTGGCCATAGTGACTCCTCCTTATGTGCTTCAATCAATTATAATACGGGCGTTCCTCTGTGGAATACCTGCTGCATGGCAAGGTCTTCTTTCAATATTACGATATTGGCATATTTGCCTGGTTCCAGGCTCCCATAGCTGTCCCAAAGCCCAATTGCTTTTACAGGGTTGCAGGCGGCGCATTTGACTGCGCTTGCAAGGGGGATGCCCATATCTTTTACCGCGGTGCGCAGGCAGTCCATTAGGTTGGTTACGGAGCCGGCGATAGTGCCGTCTTCCAGCACGGCCAGGTTGCCTTTTACCGTTACGGACTGGCCGCCTAAGTCATAAGTCCCATCTTCCATGCCAGCCGCGCGCATGCTGTCGCTGATTAAGATAATCTTTCCGTCGCCAAACAGCTTAAAGGTAGCCCGCACCACTGCAGGGTGGATGTGTATGCCGTCGCAGATTAGCTCCACCATGCAGTTATCCTGGTCTGCCGCAGCCCCGATTGGGCCGGGCGCCCGGTGGCTGAAAGGCGGCATGGCGTTATACATATGGGTGAGCTGCGAGGCGCCTAAGGAAAATGCCTCTTTGGAAGTCTCATAATCTGCCGTAGTATGGGCCAGGGATATATTGACAGACCCACTGTTTTGGCGGATGAATTCCATGGCGCCTTCTGTCTCAGGGGCAACCACAACCGTGCGGATGCTCCCGCCGGAGATGTCCTGAAGGCGCTTTAGCATCCCGGAGTCTGCCGGATGGATATAAGCCCCATTTTGGGCGCCCTTTTTTGCAGCGCTGATAAATGGGCCTTCCATATACAGCCCGCAGAAATCTGCGCCGTTTGGGCAGGAAAAATCTTTGGCAGCGCTGCAAATTTCAGAAAGGGTTTCTTCCGGCATAGTCATAGTTGCAGGGGTGATGGAAGTGACGCCCTGGCCAAGCTCATATTCTGCAATGGTGCGGAATGCTTCCTGGGTGCCGTCGCAGCAGTCGCTCCCCATGCAGCCATGGAAATGGATGTCGGTCAGGCCGGGGATTACGTACCCGCCAGCCGCGTCTGTGACAGACTCTTCCCCAACTGCAGCGTAGTAGTTTTCTTCTGAAACAATCCTGCCGTTGCAAAAAAAGACTGTGCCAGGGGCGAAGGAACCCTCTTTCTGGAAGACTTGCCCATGGATAATTTTATGCTTTCCTGTCATGCCTGCCGCCTTTCTATGCCTGTGGGATATTGGGGCATTTAGACAATGCAGCTTCGTCCGCTATTAACACAACGTCGTTGTGGAGCTGGAGGATGGATGCCGGCACTTGCGGCGTCACTGGGCCAAAGAAAGCAGTCTTTACAATGTCTGCCTTATCTTCCCCAGAAACCAGGATTAAAATTTTACGGGCGGACATAATGGTTTTGACGCCCATTGTGTATGCCTGGCGCGGCACGTCTTTTTCCGAAGCGAAAAACCGCATGTTTGCCTGGATGGTCCGTTCCGATAAGGTGATGCAGTGGGTTTCTTTTTCATAGGTGCTTCCAGGCTCGTTGAAGCCAATGTGGCCATTATGCCCAAGCCCTAAAAGCTGAAGGTCTATGCCGCCTACAGAGTGGATAATGTCATTGTATTTTTGGCAGGCGACATCGCTGTCGGATTCCATCCCGTCTGGCAGGAATGTCCGGTCCTTGTTAATATTCACTTTGCTGAACAAGTGCTGGTCCATAAAGTAATAGTAGCTTTGGCCATTGTCACGGGGAAGCCCTTTATATTCGTCCAGGTTCACCGTAGTGGTTTCAGAGAAATCCAAATCGCCCTGATGGTACCGTTCTACAAGCTCGCGGTAAGTGCCGATTGGGGTGGAGCCTGTGGCAAGCCCCAACACGCAGTCAGGCTTTATCAGGACCTGGGCGGAAATAATGTTTGCGGCTTTACGGCTCATGGCATCATAGTCTTTTGCTCTGTAAATTCTCATAGTAACCTCCGTTTTGTTTTGAAATCTGAAATTATGGTTAAAAGTCATCTATACGCAAATTATAACATAAGCATGTGTGTCTTTCAATTGGAATGTTAAAAATTTTCATAAAAAATAAAAAGTGAAAAAATTTTTCAAAAATCTATTGACAAACGAAAAAAGCAAATATAGAATGAAGTTACAAAAACACGACATAGGTTTTGCAAAACGAAAACCGTGCGTAAAAAAGGAGGATAAACTTATGAAGTACCGTAAAATCTTGGCAATGGCATTAAGCTGCGTTATGGCGTTTTCCCTTGCAGCCTGCGGAAATTCCGGGGGCGGGAAGAATGCAGACAAGAAAGAGGACACTCAGAAAGAGGACGGCAATACGCAAGCTGAGGGGGAAGAACCGTCCGATGAAGGGGAAGCGCCTGCTGCATCTGGGGATTCCACAGACATTACCTTATGGACGTACCCAATTGGGAATTGGGGGGATTCCGCTACTGTGGACGGCCTGATTGCAAGCTTTAACAAAGCGCACCCGGATATTAACGTGACTGTGGAATATTTGGACTATACCAATGGGGATGACCAAATTAACACCGCTATCGAAGGCGGGAAAGCGCCAGACCTTGTAATGGAAGGGCCGGAACGTCTGGTGGCAAACTGGGGGGCAAAAGGGCTGATGGTTGACCTTTCTGACTTGTGGACCGATGAAGCAAAGGGAGCTATTTATGAGTCTGTACAAAACGCCTGCAAGAATAACGATGGCGTATTCTATGAGTATCCATTGTGCATGACCGCACATACTATGGCAATCAACAGGGACATTTTTGAGAAGGCGGACGCGCTTCAGTACCTGGATGAAGAAAAAGGGACTTGGACGACAGAGAACTTCCAGAAAGCAGTAGAAGCAGTTGTGGCTTCCGGGCAGGCACAGGTTGCAGCAGTTTACTGCGGCGGCCAAGGCGGCGACCAGGGGACGCGTGCATTAGTGAACAACCTGTATGGCGGCACATTTACCAATCCAGAGCATACTGAGTATACCGCAGGCAGCGACGAGAACTTAAAAGCGCTGGAACTGTTAAAGGGAACCGAAGGGATTACCTTTGACGCGTCTATCCAGGGCGGCGATGAAATCAACCTGTTCTGCAATGGCACATTGGCAATGGCATTCTGCTGGAATGTGTCGCAGGAAAAAAACAATGCAGAGAACTTAAGCTTTGACGTACTGCCAATGGCATACCCGACAGAGAGCGGCGACCCTCAGCTTTGCGGCGGTATCTGGGGATTCGGTATCTTTGATAATGGCGATGCAGCCAAAATCGAAGCAGCTAAAACATTTATCGACTTTATGGCAAACGATGAGGCACAAGTCGTGGAAAGCGTGAAAGCTTCTAGCTATTGGCCAGTAAAAGACCTGGGCAATATCTATGAAGACGATGCCTTAATGACAGAATATTCCAAATTTATCCCATTTATGGGCGACTACTATCAGGTTGTTGGCGGATGGGCAGAAGCACGTACCGCATGGTGGAATATGCTGCAGAAGATTGGGACAGGGACAGATGTGAAGGAAGCAGTTGACGAATTTGTTTCGACTGCAAATGCAGCGGCGGCTGGCGCAGCAGCGCAATAAACTTCTATTTTGCCCATCCCTGACGGGCAGAGGCTTTTGTTGCCATCCTTGATAAACTAGGAAGCAGTGCAGAGATTCAAGAATTTACATGGAATTTGCGCCCCTTCCCGAGAGGAATGATCTACGGGAAGGGGCATTTTATGGGCAAAAATGAAATAAGAGAAGGATAGGAAAGGGGAAAATCTTATGACAAAAAAGAATCCTATGAGCAGGGCATTAGTGCGCCGGGAAACCATTGCGGGATATGCTTTTATGGTCCCAAGTCTGATTTTCTTTCTGGGGTTTGTAATTTATCCCATGGTGCAATGTGTAATTACCAGTTTTTTTGACTCGACAATGAACCGTGCAGATATTTTTGTGGGCCTGGCGAATTACACAGAATTGTTTCAGGATGAGATTTTTATGGGGGCGTTGAAGAACACATTTATTATTGTAATTGTATCTGTTCCAGTTACATGCGTGTTCTCCCTTTGGGTTAGTTCCGTGATTTATGACCTGAAGGGGCCGATATGCTCGGCATTCCGCTGTATCTTTTACCTTCCAGTCGTAACAGGCTCCGTTGCAGTTACCGTGGTGTGGAAGTGGATGTTTAACAATTATTATGGTATCTTTAATTATGTAGGGACCAGCACAGGGCTTTTGAAGCAGAACATTAACTGGCTGGGGGATGAAAGGTTTGCGCTTGGGTGCATTATCTTAATCCTTCTGACTACCTCTGTAGGGCAGCCAATTGTCTTGTATGTGTCAGCATTGAACAATGTGGACCAATCCCTGGTGGAAGCTGCAGAAGTGGATGGGGCTACGAAAATGCAGTGTTTTTGGAAAATCAAATGGCCGCAGATCATGCCTACCACTTTATACATACTGGTAATTACCACAATCAACAGCTTCCAGTGCTTCGCGCTGATTCAGCTTTTGACCAGCGGCGGCCCGAACCACAGTACAGATACCATTATGTATTATATTTATTACAATGCGTTTAAGCTGTACCGTTATGGCTATGGAAATGCCATGGGCGTAATCCTGGCTATTATTATTGCAGTCCTTTCAGCCGTTCAGTTTAAGATGGCGAAGACAGATTAAGGGAGGGGGAACATTTTATGAATAATAATACAAAGTTTAACCGTTCTTCTGCGTATAAAATCATATCCGTTGCAGCGATTACGATTATTGCAATTGCATTTGCGTTCCCGCTGTACTGGATTATTACAGGTTCCTTTAAGACATCTACCGCCATCAATGCCACAACGCCGCAGTGGTGGCCCCAGGAATGGGTGATGGACAATTATGAGAAACTGTTCAGCAGGCAGGTGGCTCCCCTTTGGGAACTCCATATCCCATTTACTGGGATTAGCTTATCCGGCCCAGAAATGCCGGCGGCGCTGCGTTGGCTGGTAAATACGGTATTTATGGCAGTGGCGTCCATGGTACTTACCTGTTTTACTTCCGCTATGGCTGGGTATGCGCTGGCAAAGAAACGTTTTGTAGGGCGTGCCGTAGTGTTTTCATTGATTGTATGCGCAATGGCGCTGCCAAAGCAGGTAATCTTAATTCCATTGCTGCGTGAAATGTCTTCTTTGGAACTTTACAATACCATTTGGGCAGTGATTTTCCCAATTGTGGGCTGGCCGTTTGGCGTATTTTTGATGAAGCAGTTTGCAGAGGGGATTCCAGGGGAAATGATGGAAGCGGCAAGGATTGACGGCGCTGGGGAATGGAAGACGTTCTATACTATTGCGCTCCCTTTGATTAAGCCTGGAATTGGAGCGTTGGCAATCTTTACATTTATCAATTCCTGGAATGACTATTTTATGCAGTTGATTATGTTAAGCAGCACAGATACTTTGACGATTTCCCTTGGCATTGCCAAGCTGCAGGCGGAGAATGCGACAGATTTTGGCTTGATTATGGCGGGCGCGTCATTGGCGGCAATCCCAATTATTATCGTTTTCTTGGTATTCCAGAAATATTTTACAAAAGGGATTACCATGGGCGCGGTGAAAGGCTAAATGCCTGGCAAGGCATAAACCGGGGAATGTTGCGGTTCCTGGGAGGATGGGAGGTGATAGGTTGATATACGCAGAATTAGCAAGCCTGGACCGTTATTATGGGTTGGGGGAATACCTGGATAAAGCGGTAGAGTACTTGTGCAGCCATTCTTTAGAGGGCCTTGCGCCTGGGCATTATGGCATAGATGGGGACTTTGTTTACCTGAATGTGTTTGAGTATGAGACAGTTCCAGAGGAGCAGGCTTTTTTCGAGGCCCATCAGAAATATGCGGATATCCATATGGCAGTCGCCGGGAAGGAAATTATGGGGGTTTCAGATATATCGAAAGTTACGGTGAAGTCATGGGAGCAGGAAAAAGACCTTATGGAAGTGGAAGGCGAAGTGGAGCATTACATGCATTTAGTTCCAGGGAAAGCGCTGATTACAATGCCGGAGGACGCCCATAAAGTGAAAATTGCGGCAGGGAAGCCCTCCAAAGTAAAGAAAGCAGTGGTAAAAGTGTATACAGGGTAACGTTGACAATCAATTTGAACACTTCGAGGAGTGAGGGAAAGATGAAAAATATAGAAAAATATCAAGGGATTATCCCGGCATTTTATGCATGTTATGACAGCAATGGGAATGTAGACGGGGAACGTGTAGGGCTTTTGGCTAAGTACATGGTGGAAAAAGGGGTCAAAGGCGTCTACGTAGGGGGTTCTTCCGGGGAATGCATATACCAGACTGTTGCAGACAGGAAATTGACTTTGGAACGCGTGATGGATGCGGCTGAGGGGAAATTGACCGTAATCGCGCATGTTGCATGCAACAATACGGCAGAGAGCCGGGAACTTGCCGCACATGCGGAAAGCCTTGGGGTAGATGCAATTGCCGCCATTCCGCCAATCTATTTCCATCTGCCGGAATATGCCATTGCGGAATATTGGAATGATATTTCGGATGCGGCGCCAAATACGGATTTTGTAATCTATAATATTCCTCAGCTTGCAGGGGTTGCGCTGACAATGCCATTGTTTCGGGAGATGAAGAAGAACCCGCGGGTGGCGGCAGTGAAAAACAGCTCCATGCCGACCCAGGATATCCAGATGTTTAAGGCAGAAGGCGGGGAAGGGTTTGTAGTGTTCAACGGGCCCGATGAGCAGTTGGTTTCCGGGCTTGCGATGGGGGCGGACGGAGGCATTGGCGGCACTTATGGGGTAATGCCAGAGCTTTACTTAAAGATAGAAGCGCTGGTGAAGGCAGGGAATTTTGAGGAAGCCAGAAAAGTGCAGTATGCTGCAAATGAAATTATTTATGCAATGTGTGGGTGCCGTGGGAACCTTTACGGGGTAATCAAAGAGATCTTAAAAATCCGTGAAGGGATCGACATTGGGAGCGTCCGCAAACCGTTGCCTGCCCTGGTTCCAGAAGATATGGAACAGGTGAAGAAATGCGCGGGCATGATAGGGGAAGCAATCAAAAAGTTTTGCTAATGGGTTAAAATAAGTTTTACATGGTTGCGCACAGGATGCTTGATAAGACGTCCTGTGCGCATCTGAGAATCTGGAAATGGAGGGAATGTAAGTGAAAAAAGAAGAGATTTTTGATAGGATAAAAGGGAAAGTGATCGTGTCCTGCCAGGCAGTGCCGGGGGAGCCTCTGTATGTAGAGGAAAAGTCTATTATGTATTTGATGGCAAGGGCGGCAAAGCAGGCTGGCGCCCCAGCCATACGGACCAGCAGCATACGCGACGTAATTGCCATTAAGGAGGAGACAGGGCTTCCAGTAATTGGCCTGGTGAAAGTCCAGTATGATGGGTTTGAGAGTTATATCACCCCGACCATGAAAGAGGTGGACGGCTTAGTTGCAGCCGGGTCTGATGTAATCGCCCTGGATTGTACAGAACAGAAGCGTGGGGATGGAAGGCATGTCAGTGAATTTATAAAGGAAGTGCGTGAAAAATACCCTGAGGCTGTGCTGATGGCAGATATCTCCACTTATGAAGAAGGGGTGAATGCCTGGAAGCTTGGGGTTGACCTAGTGGGGACTACCATGAGCGGCTATACCTCTTACACGCCAAAACTCCCAGGACCGGATTATGAATTGGTGCGAAAACTGGTGGAGGCCCTTGATATCCCCGTAATTGGCGAGGGAAGGGTACACAGCCCAGAGCAAGCCGTGGAGATGCTGGACGCAGGGGCTTTTGCAGTTGTGGTAGGCGGGGCGATCACAAGGCCGCTGGAAATTGCCCAGCGTTTTATCAAGGCAGTGGAAGGAAGGTAAAGGATGCAAAAACACATTGTATGCTTTGGCGATTCCAATACCCATGGCTATTGTGCAGAAACCGACGGGCGTTTTGACGAGGGCCATCGGTGGACCCGCCTGCTCCAAAAGAGCCTGGGGGAAGGTTTCCTTATTATAGAAGAGGGGTTAAGCGGTCGGACCACATGTTTCCAAGACCCGATTCACGAAGGGCTTTCTGGGATTGAGTATATGTATCCCTGCCTGATGAGCCATGAGCCAGTGGATTTGCTTGTGGTTATGCTTGGGACAAACGACACAAAGGAACGGTTCGGCTCTTCCGCAGCCTGCATTGCCCTGGGGTTAAAGCGGCTTTTGGCTAAGGCGGTTGCGGTTACGGACTGCTGGCGGGGCGGCAGGGCAAATATCCTGGTTGTTACGCCGCAAAATATACACAGGGATTATATCCATACAGAGATTGCGAAAACTATGGGGAATGGATGCGCCGAGAAATCAGAAATGCTTGCAGAAGAATTTGAGAAAATTGCAGAATCTATGGGCTTCCATTATCTGGATGCGAATAATGTGATTGCAGCCGAGCCAAACCATATTGACTATATGCACCTGACTGCAGAAGGGCATAGGCAGTTAGCGGAGGCTTTAGGGCGTAAAATCAGGGAAATTTTAGCTTAAAAGCTTCTGACATGTCCCTTTGGCAATGGGGCTTGCCGCCAAGACCAAGTATTTTGTAGGATGGTGGCTTGCTGCTAAACCCGAGCATTTTGTAGGATAGGGGTTTATTGCCAAACCTGAGCATTTTTGGTAAGATATAGGAAGAAGCAACAAGAAACCAAGGAACAATAAGGAGGGGCAAAATGCCATTTATTAATTCCAGAGTAAGCGTGCCAATGTCAGAGGCGCAAAAGGAGTCTTTAAAACAGAAGTTGGGCGAGGCAATCTCAATTATCCCAGGGAAAACAGAAAGTTGGCTGATGATTGAATTTGCTGATGGGTGCGAGATGTATTTCCAGGGAGACGCCAGCCAGCCAATTGCTTTTGTTGAGGTGAAAGTGTTTGGGACTTTTTCAGATGAAACTGCGGATAAATTCACGGAAGCTGTATGTGGGCTATATGAGTCAGAACTGCAGATTAACAAAGACCATGTGTATGTCAAATATGAAGAAGTGGGCAAATGGGGTTGGAACGGGAAGAATTTCTAAAGCATGTTTCAATAAGGGCCATAGCGAAAAGCTATGGCTCTTTTCCCTTAGTAGGTATCCGAAGGAACTATCTAATAGCGGGACAAGTCGCAATCCCTCCTACATGGTTGTGTAAATTTCCAGTTTAAATTTTTTACCCCACCTTTTGACATCCGAATCCTACTAAGGGAAAAACAATGGTCGCGCTTGATTAAAGCCCAATGTCTTGCATTTGGTGCACATATTCCCGCATAATCTCTTCGTAAAGCCCGGAACTCTGGAGGTAATTGCCCCATATGGTCAGTATAATAAACAAAATCAGGGCAATAGAAGAGCAGACAATGCCTGCAATTGCCATTCCTTTTGCATTCCCTTTTTGGATTTGCAGTATGCCAAGGACAATGGAAACCACGGCAAGAGGGATGCAGGTACACCAAAGGCAGCAGGTAATCAGCGCAATTATGCCGCAAACCATAGACGCTATCCCAAACCCCGAACTAGGCTGGGTATAATTGTTGTTTTGGTAATTTTGCTGTGAGCCATAGTTTTGCTGTTGGTTATATTCTGGCTGCGGTTGTTTTTCAAATGGACCGTTTTCAAACATGTTATTGTCGTCACCCATGGGAAATCCTCCTCTTAATGCTGTATCAAACTCTTTTTTTATTATAACAGACCTGGTTTTGCAATACAAGGAAAATTTAGGCGCCCAAGCTTTTTTGGCAGGAGCCAAACCCAAGGTAGCAGATTCTTTCTTGATTTCTTAAAAGAACCCCTTTTTATTCATGGAAAATAGTTGTATAATAGGAAAATGTAGCGAAAAATCCTGCAAGGCAGGCCAAGAGAAAGGAGAAAGGAACCATGGATATGGATATCAAGGAGGAAGAGCTGAAGGAGCTGTTTGAAGTTTCTAAGCGGAAATTGGAAGAGGGGTTTCGGGCAAAAGACCTGGGCGCCATCCACGACGCAGCCATCGGCTTGTCCGAGATAGCATATATGCTGGACTTTTTTAATGTTGAAATATAAATTGCTTGATGCAAGGACATATAGAATAAGGAGATTATAAACATGAGTAAAGTAAGAACAAGGTATGCGCCAAGCCCTACCGGGAAAATGCATGTGGGGAACCTGCGTTCCGCATTATATGAATTTCTGATTGCAAAACATGCGGGCGGGGATTTTATGCTTCGGATTGAAGATACAGACCAGGAACGCTTTGTGGAAGGGGCTACAGAAATTATTTACCGCACCCTGGATAAGGCTGGGCTTAGGCATGACGAGGGCCCGGACAAAGACGGCGGGTTTGGGCCTTACGTGCAGAGCGAGCGCATGAAGACTGGGATTTATATGGAATATGCAAAGGAACTGGTGGAAAAAGGGGAGGCATATTACTGCTTTTGTGATAAAGAACGCCTGGATTCTTTAAAGACAGAGATTGTGGAAGGCAAAGAAATTATGATGTATGACAAGCGCTGCCTGTCCCTGACAAAGGAAGAAGTAGAACAGAACCTTGCGGCAGGCAAGCCTTTTGTCATCCGCCAGAATATCCCAAGGGAAGGGACAACCACATTCCATGACGAGCTGTATGGCGATATCACGGTAGAAAATGCACAACTGGATGATATGGTGCTTATAAAATCCGATGGGTACCCTACCTATAATTTTGCCAATGTGGTGGACGACCATACCATGCACATTACCCATGTGGTCAGGGGGAATGAATATCTGTCCTCATCCCCAAAATATCAGAGGCTTTACGATGCCTTTGGATGGGAGTCCCCAGTCTATATCCATTTGCCATTAATTACGGATGAAAACCACAAGAAGCTTTCTAAACGCAGCGGCCACGCTTCCTTTGAGGACTTGTTAGAGCAGGGGTTTGTCACAGAGGCGGTAGTGAATTATATTGCCCTCCTTGGATGGAGCCCAGAGGAGAACCGGGAAATTTTTTCACTAGAAGAATTGATAGAAAAATTTGACTACCGCAGGATCAGCAAATCCCCGGCGGTATTTGACATGGTGAAGTTAAAATGGATGAATGGGGAATATTTCAAGGCAATGGAGTTTGGCAAATTTTATGGGATGGCAGAGCCTTATTTGAAGGAAGCTGTCCATAAGGGCTATGATTTAGAAAAAATTGCGGCTATGGTAAAGACCAGGATTGAAATTTTGCCAGATATTGCGGAGCATGTGGATTTCTTTGAAGCTGTGCCGGACTATGAGGTTTCCATGTATGCGCACAAAAAGATGAAAACCACGCCGGAATCCTCGTTGGAGGTGCTTCGGGAGCTTCTCCCTATTTTGGAGGCGCAGGAGGACTATTCCAATGACGCGCTGTATGCGTGCCTATGCAGGTATGTGGAAGAAAAAGGCTGCAAGAACGGTTATGTCATGTGGCCGGTGAGGACTGCAGTTTCCGGCAAGCAGATGACGCCTGGCGGCGCCACGGAGCTTATGGAGGTGCTTGGCAAAGAAGAGACTGTGGCAAGGGTGCGCGCGGCAATTGTTAAATTAGAAAAGGGACTCTAATATATTATTCCAGCGCGAGAGTCCGGCAGCCGCAGGCGGAGAATCCTGCACAGCAGGATTCCTTGTCCTGTGGTTTTATGGAGGCTATACAAATGAGCAAACAAAGGATATCCTGGATTGATGTAGCGAAAGGCATAGGGATGATTGCTATTGTGCTAGGGCATGGATCCAATGGTGTGTTAAGATGTGTCTGCCTGTCATTTAACAGCGTTATTTTTTTTGTTCTAGCGGGGCTGACATTTTGCAGAAAATCAGAAGCTGAAAGCACATTTGTCTGTTTTGACGATGGCAGGGATTTTAAAACTTTTTTGCGAAGCTCTTTTAAAACATTAGCAGTCCCGTATTTATTCTGGGGGCTTATAAGCATTTTTGTTTATTTCTTTTTTGGGAGGCTGACGGCGAACAAACTGAATATGGATCAATCCCATTTTGAAATCCTGCCGAACCTTATTTTTTTGTTATATGGAAATTCAGACACTGGATATTTTGAATGGAACAGGCCTTTATGGTTTTTGCCCTGTTTGTTGGTAGTGGAGCTGCTATGGTTTTTGGCATTAAAAATATCCGTAAACCGCAATGCGGCCGGGGGCAAAAAATGGGGGATATATGTAACCGCCATGCTTCTGTCAGTTTCCAATATGGCGTTTATCTCTTTTAGCGGATATAAATTTATTTTGCCTTTTGAGATGGAAACGGCAATTAGCATGATGTTCTTTTTTGGCATTGGGCTGATTCTCAGGGATGGGGCGTTTTTGGGGTTTGTGAAGAAACATGTTTTAGAAAAGAAAAAGGTGTGGCAGTATCTATGCATTTTATGCGGCGCAGGGCTTACCATTGCTTTGGCAGCTGCCAATGGGCTGACAGATACCAGGTCGGATCAATTTGTAAATCTCCCCATTTATTTTGTCAATGCGTTATGCGCATGCTTTACGGTTCTTTTGCTAGCCAAGGTTGCCCCTTGCAGCCCAATCCTGGAATATATGGGGCAAAAGACAATGGCCATTTTAGTTATGCATAAATTCCCGGTTATGTTTGTAAGAGTATTTCTCCCTCAGGTAGATAAAAAAATATCAGAAGGGAATCTCTTGTACGAGCTATTGGTATGCGCGTTTGCAATCGGAAGCTGCCTTATTGTTGAAAAGGTTATAAGCATGGTGGCGCCGCAGGTATTTGGAAAGGGCAGGTGAAGCTGCCTGGTACACAAAGCATGTTTGCGCAGTGCGAAAATACATGAATGGAGGAAGTTTGCAATATGGAATATATTTTTGATAAATCCCAAAGTGAGGCGATTCGGCACTTGAAAGGGGCTTGCTTGTGCATCGCGGGACCTGGCAGTGGGTAAAACCAGAGTTATCACAGAGCGGACGCGCCAGTTAATTATCCATCATGGGATAGACCCTTCCCATATCCTTGTCATAACCTTTACCAAAGCAGCGGCGGCCCAGATGCGGGAGCGTTTTTTCCGCCTTATGGGCAAAAAGGGCTATCCCGTGACTTTTGGGACATTCCATGCAGTATTTTTCCAAATATTAAAGCATGCCTATGGATTCCATGGGGGGAATATTGCCCGTGAAGAGCAAAGGTTCCAGTTTATGCGGGAAATTATCCAGCAGATGCATTTGGAGTATGAAGATGAGAATGAATTTGCAGGGGAATTGTTGGGGGAAATCAGCTTAATGAAAAATACTGGGGTAGCGTTGGAGCATTATTATCCCAAAAATTGTGCCAAAGAGATTTTTGAACAAATATTCCAGCGCTTTGACAGCAGGATGAAACAGAACAGGCTGATTGATTTTGATGACATGCTTGTGTACTGTTATGAGCTGTTTGACCAGAGGAAGGACATACTGGCGGCTTGGCAGAGGAAATTCCAGTATATCCTGGTGGATGAGTTCCAGGATATCAACCGGCTTCAATTTGATATTGTGAAAATGCTTGCGCTGCCAGAAAATAACCTTTTCGTAGTGGGGGATGACGACCAGTCCATATACCGGTTCCGTGGGGCTAAGCCGGAATTGATGCTGGGCTTTGAGAAATCTTATCCAGAGGCCAGGCGGGTGCTTTTGGACGTCAATTACCGTTGCAGGAAACCAATTGTGGAGGCTTCCCTTCGGTTAATTTCCCACAATGCACAGCGGTTTGCGAAAAATATAAGGCCGTATGCCCAGGAAGGGAGGGGCAACGCTGTCCATTATTTCCAGTGGGAAGGACAGAAGGAGGAAGGGTTAGCGGTAATAGAACAAATTTTAAAAGACGTAAGGGAAGGGCGCCGCTATAATGACTGCGCCGTGCTGTTTCGGACAAATACACAGCCACGGCTGTTTATGTCCCAGCTTATGGCTTATAATATCCCATTCCGCACAAAAGACAATATCCCAAACCTCTATGAGCATTGGATTACCAGGGATATCCTGACTTATATCCGGCTGTCCCAGGGAAGCCGCAGCAGGAAAGACATGCTGCAGATTATGAACCGCCCGAACCGGTATATCACCAGGGAAAGCTTAGGGGAGGAAACCGTGGCGTTTGATGCCTGGGCAGATTATTTTTATGGGAAGAAACAACATTGGGTGGCAGAACGGATAGAGCAATTAGAAGCCGACATACGGGTGCTGGGCAGAATCAGCCCTTATGCAGCGATCAATTATATCCGCATGGGCATTGGGTATGAAGGGTTTTTAAAAGATTATGCAGAATACCGCAGGATTAGCGCGGACAATTTGATGGAGGTCTTAGAGGAGCTTCAGGATGGGGCGAAGGAATTCCATACCTATGAGGGCTGGTTTGCCCATATGGAGGAATATACCAGGGAACTTAAGAAGCAGCAAAAGCAGCAGGAACTGCTGGAGGACTGCGTGTCCCTTGCAACCCTTCACAGCGCCAAAGGGCTGGAATATGCCAACGTACATATTTTGGATGTGAACGAGGAATTAATGCCCTATAAAAAAGCGGTGCTGGATACCGATTTGCAGGAAGAGCGCAGGATGTTCTATGTAGGGGCCACCAGGGCAAAAGAAAATTTGTATATCCACAGCGTGAAAAAGTATAACGGAAGGGAAGTGGATGTTTCAAGGTTTGTGGCGGAGATGCAGGGCCAGCTTTAGGCCAAGGAAGCCAAGCGCCCCCTGCGGCGGCGCCAGCGGTTCCATAACATAGCGTTGCCTGCCGCCATATATATAAAACATAATTTAACAAAATTGGCATGCCCGCGCATAATGGCGCAGGGCATGCCACAGGCTCAGTCTGTTTCTAGAAGCGCGTCCCATTCCGCTTCATCTAACAATTCGTCAAAACGGTCAAAGGCAGCTTCCAATTCTTCTTCATCTTCAATATTATCCAGGGAGGGGTTTCCCTCTTCATCTTCAAAATAGCGGTAAAGGAACACTTCCCCTTCTTCCTTGTCATTTCCTTCTTCATCCAGGGGGAGCAGCACAATGTAATTCTGCCCTTCCAATTCAAATATGGTAAGGATCCTGCATTCTGCTTCAGAGCCATCGTCCAGGGAAAGCGTGACTAAGATATCAGAACCATCGTCTTCGGGAAGCTCTGGATTCGTATTAGGGTGTTTGCTCATAGTTCGGCCTCTTTTCTTCTATTATATAATTGCCTGAATATAAAGTTCAGGGTGTTTGGATAAATCCACATATTTATTTGTTGTGGTAAAGACAACGGGGCGGGAGAGGAATTGCCGGTTAATCATAATGATTTTGCCGGAAGACCCATCGTTCAGCAATACAGAATTCCCTATATATGTGTCGATAATGTGGTGGAGGAATGGCAGCAGGTATTGGGAGTCATATTTTTCAAACCCTATCCGCTCAAATGTGGCAATCACTTCAAAGGGGCAGATGCCTTTGCGGTAACAGCGGTTGCAGGTCATCGCGTCATATACATCGGCAATGGCAATGATTCTGGCAAAATCTGAGATGGAGTCCCCAGATAAGCCGGAAGGATAGCCAGAGCCGTCATACCGTTCATGGTGCATTAGGATAGCGGACTTCACCCGTTCATCCAGCGGGTAGCCGGCTAAGGCTTCCATGCCTAACGTTGGGTGCTGCCGTACCTTTGCATGCTCTTCCTCAGTCAGCGCGCCTGGCTTCGTGAGGATTTTTGGGTCCACCATGCATTTGCCAATGTCATGCAGCAGCCCAGCAAGGGTCAAAAGATCAAGGTCTTCGTCTGGGAAATCCAGCCATTCGCCGGCCATGCGGCTGATAATTGCCACATTGATGCAATGGGCATATGTAGTGTCGTCAATCTGGCGCATATTATGCAGCATGTCAAACACAGACAGCGAGGTAAGGTGGTTAGAATATAAGCTGCTGATTTGGTCAAGGAGCGCATCTGGCTCAAGCGGCTGTGACTTATCCACCACATTGCGGAAAGATTGCTTTAACAGTTCTGTTTTCTTGGAATAGTCCACTTTAAACATATGGAAATTCCGGCTTCGTTTTACTTTCTGGGCGTAAGTTTCTGTATCAGGTTCTGGCCCGTTTCCTTGGGCTGGGGCCTCAAGGGAAGTTTCGTCAATTTCATGTTCTGGGATAACCTGAACCCACTCGACACCGTAAAACTCCAGGTATGAAATCTTCTGGGAAGTTATCACGGTATTTGCAGGGAATAATTTTTGGCCAGTTTTACTAAATACTGGCGCGGCAGTGATCATTCCTGCAGACAAGTCTTTTGTTGCTATTTTTATCATTATGGTTTCCCCCTTTATCTATAAAAATAGAATATCATAGATAACAGAAAATTTCCAGAACGATTTCAAAATTACAAATTTTAGATTGACAAAGAGAATTTTTATGATATACTTTGGGTATCAAAATATTTGAAGATAAAAAGGAGATTATAGAAATGTTAGAGAGAATGAAAGAGATTATCGCAGAGCAGTTAAGCGCAGAGGCAGACGGGATTACATTGGAGACTTCTTTTAAAGAAGATTTAGGGGCTGACTCCCTGGATTTATTTGAGCTTGTCATGGCATTGGAGGATGAATATTCTGTGGAAATCCCTTCCGAAGATTTGGAGAAGCTGGCAACCGTTGGGGATGTAGTTGATTATTTAAAAGAAAAAGGCGTGGAATAAGGGGTGTCACAATTGAAGACGAGGATTACAGAACTGTTACAGATAGAAGCCCCCATTATACAAGGGGGGATGGCATGGGTGGCAGAGCATAACCTGGCCGGCGCAGTGTCGGCGGCCGGGGGGCTTGGGATTATCGGCGCTGCCAATGCCCCGGCAGACTGGGTGCGCGGGGAAATCCGCAAGGCAAGGGAGATTACAGATAAACCCATTGGCGTGAATGTGATGCTGTTAAGCCCTTATGCGGATGAAGTTGCACAGGTATTAGCAGAGGAGAAAGTTCCGGTAATCACAACTGGGGCGGGCAATCCTGGGAAATATATGGAGATGTGGAAAGCTGCCGGGAGCAGGGTGATCCCAGTTGTGGCAAGCGTGGCGTTGGCTAGGATGATGGAACGCGGCGGCGCGGATGCGGTAATTGCAGAAGGGACAGAATCCGGCGGCCATATTGGGGCTGCCACAACCATGACGTTAGTGCCGCAGGTTGTGGACACAGTGAAAATCCCAGTGGTTGCAGCCGGGGGGATTGGCGATGGAAGGGGCATGGCGGCGGCCTTTATGCTTGGGGCAGAGGCAGTGCAGCTTGGGACCCGGTTTGTAGTGGCAAAAGAATCTATCTGCCACCCCAACTACAAAGAGCGGATTATCAAGGCGAAAGACATTGATTCCGCAGTGACTGGAAGGAGCCATGGGCATCCAATCCGCCAGCTCCGTAACCAGATGACAAAAGAGTACATACAAAAAGAGCAGGAAGGCGTACCATTTGAAGAATTGGAGCTTTTGGCAGTTGGGTCTTTGCGCAATGCCGTGATAGACGGGGACGTAAAGCATGGGACTGTGATGGCAGGGCAGATTGCAGGGTTAATTAAGAAGGAGCAGGCTTGCCAGGAAATTGTGGATGAAATAATGGAGGAAGCAAAAGCTTTGATGCAAGGAGTAGGGTTATGAGAAAAATTGCGTTTATTTTCCCAGGGCAGGGTGCCCAGTATACCGGAATGGGCAGGGATTTTTACGAAAATTATAACAGGGCGAAAGAAGTATTCGCCATTGCAGGAAAAGTATCTGGGATGTCGATGGAAGAGCTGATTTTCCGGGAAAATGAAAACCTTGACATTACAAAATACACACAGGTTGCTATGCTGACCGTGGAACTTGCGATTTTAAAGGTATTAGAGGAAAATGGCATCACTTCTTCGGTAAATGCGGGGCTAAGTTTAGGGGAATATGCAGCCCTGACAGCTTCTGGAGGGCTGTCTGTGCGCAATGCGCTGGAGCTTGTGGTCAAGCGCGGCGCCCTGATGCAGGATGCAGTCCCCACAGGCGGGGCCATGACAGCGGTTATGGGGCTTGAGGCCAGCCTGGTAGAAGAAATTTGCGGGCAAGTGGAAGGCATTGTGTCTGTGGCAAACTATAACTGCCCAGGGCAGATTGTTATCAGTGGGGAAGAGGAGGCAGTCCAGGAGGCAGCCGGCAAAATGAAGGAAGCTGGGGCGAAACGGTGCATCCCCTTAAATGTCAGTGGGCCATTCCATTCTAAAATGCTTGTGGAAGCTGGGGAAAAGCTGGCCGAAGAGCTTGAGAAAGTTGAAATCGGGGAACTGACAACGCCTTATATCTCAAATGTGACGGCAGAATACGTGATAGAGAAAGAAGAAGTAAAAGGATTGCTGCAGCAGCAGGTGTCGTCTTCTGTAAAATGGCAGCAGACCGTGGAGCTGATGGTTTCCGAGGGGGTGGACACTTTTATAGAAATCGGGCCGAAAAAAACATTGTCCGCATTTTTGAAAAAGATTGCGCCTAAGGCTTTCAGCTACCATGTAGAAACAATAAAGGATATGGAGGAGCTTTTAGAAGCCCTGAAAGTGGACGCAAAATAAGCGTGGGAATGTGCAGAAAGGGTATCAGTCATGAAATTAGAAGGAAAAACAGCATTGGTCACAGGGGCTTCCCGGGGGATTGGGAAAGCGATTGCAAAAGCGCTTGCAGCAGAAGGGGCTATGGTGGCCGTGAATTATAATGGCTCCAAGGAAGCGGCAGAGCAGGTAGTGGCAGAGATTCAGGCGCAAGGCGGCAAGGCGGCCAGCTTTGGGTGCAGCGTGGCGGACCCGGCGGCAGTGGAGCAGATGGTAGCGCAGATTGTGGCAGAATATAAACGCCTGGATATTCTGGTAAATAATGCTGGCATTACAAGGGATAACTTGATTTTGAAGATGAAGGAAGAAGATTTTGGCACAGTGCTTGACACAAATTTAAAAGGCGTGTTCCATACTTCCAAACATGCCGCCAAGCAGATGCTGCGGCAAAAATCAGGGAGCATAGTGAATATTTCCTCTATTTCCGGCATTATGGGCAATCCTGGACAGACAAATTATGCGGCATCTAAGGCAGGCGTGATAGGGTTTACAAAATCACTGGCAAGGGAACTGGCTTCCAGGGAAATACGTGTCAACGCCGTTGCGCCTGGGTTTATTGAAACAGAGATGACGCAGAAGCTGCCAGAGGCTGCAGCCAAGGCTGGGATGGCCCAGATTCCGTTCCGGCGGTTTGGGACGGCGGAAGAGGTGGCAAAGGCAGTCTGCTTCCTGGTTTCTGAAGATGCGTCTTATATCACCGGGCAGGTGCTGCAGGTAGATGGCGGAATGGGAATGTAAGGAAGGAGACAGGATGAAAAGAGTTGTAGTTACTGGCATGGGGGCAATTACCCCCATTGGATTGAATATAGAAGAATTTTGGGATGGGTTGAAAAATGGGAGGACAGGGTTTGGCGAGATCACCCAGTTTGACGCGTCAGAGTTCAAAGTGAAGGTCGCGGCAAGCGTCAAAGGCTTTGAAGCGAAGGACTATATGGACGTAAAGTCCGCAAGGCGTATGGAATTGTTTTGCCAATATGCGGTGGCGGCGGCAAAAGAGGCTTTCGCGCAGTCCGGGATATCCATGGGGCAGGAAGACCCTTACAGGGTTGGGTGCGCCATTGGCTCCGGCGTAGGGAGCCTGCAGGCGCTGGAACGGGAACATAAGAAATTGCTGGAAAAAGGGCCGGGAAGGGTCAATCCGCTTTTGGTTCCCCTAATGATTACCAATATGGCGGCAGGGAATGTTTCCATTCAGTTTGGGTTAAAAGGAAAAAGCTTAAATGTGGTGACAGCTTGCGCAACAGGAACCCATTCCATTGGGGAAGCTTTCCGCACCATCCAGGCAGGGGATGCAGACGTAATGCTTGCCGGTGGGACAGAAAGTTCCATCACCCCCATTGGGATTGGCGGGTTTAGCGCATTGACGGCTTTATCTTCTAGCAATGACGTCAACCGCTGTTCCATCCCCTTTGACAAAGACCGCAGCGGTTTTGTAATGGGGGAAGGCGCAGGCGTTGTAGTATTAGAGGAACTGGAACATGCAAAGAAACGCGGCGCGCGAATCTTAGCAGAGGTTGTAGGATATGGCGCTACCAGCGACGCTTTCCATATCACCTCCCCGGCAGAAGACGGCATGGGGGCGGCAATGGCAATGAAGAATGCAGTGGGGGATGCAGGGATTTCCCCAGAAGACGTGGAATATATCAATGCCCATGGGACCAGCACCCACCACAATGACTTGTTTGAGACAAGGGCCATTAAAATAGCATTTGGGCAGCATGCTTACCAGATGAAAATCAATTCCACCAAGTCCATGGTGGGCCATTTGCTGGGGGCGGCAGGCGCAGTGGAAGCGATTGCATGCATCCTGCAGATGCAGCATGGTTATATCCATGCCACAGTGGGGCTTCAGGAGTCGGAGGAAGAGTTGGACTTAGACTATATGAAGGGGAAAGGCATAGAGAAGGAGTTTACATATGCCTTAACAAACTCGCTGGGGTTCGGCGGGCATAATGCCAGCCTATTGTTGAAAAAGTTTGAAGGGCAGGAGTAAACGTATGGAATTTGAAAATCTCGAGAAGTTGATCCATGCAGTGTCGGAATCGGAATTGACCCAGTTCTCCTATGAGGAGAATGGGGTGTCCATTTCCATGAAAAAAGATAAGAAGCAGAAACTTGTCACAATCAATAATGTGGCGGAGAATACAGCGTCCGGCGTACCAGCCCTTGTGGCGGCAGATTCTAAAGAGACAGGCCAGGAGGCAAAGGCAGCGGAAGGGAATACAGTGAAATCCCCGTTAGTCGGGACATTTTACAGCGCCCCAGACCCAGAGTCAGAGCCGTTTGTGAAGGTAGGGGACCATGTGTCAAAAGGGCAGGTTCTTGGGATTGTGGAAGCCATGAAATTAATGAACGAAATTGAAAGTGACTTTGAGGGCGTGGTGAAGCAGGTCCTGGTGTCAAATGAAGATGTGATAGAATTTGGCCAGCCGTTGTTTGTGATTGGGTAGTCCATGCCAGAGGAATCGGCAGGGGCAGAAAACAGGTAGATACCACAGGAGGGATTGCAATGCCATTAATGGGAACAAAGGAAATTATGGAAGTCATTCCACACAGGCAGCCTTTTTTATTGATAGACACAATTGAAGAGCTGGAACCGGGAAAACGTGCAGTAGGGCGTAAATGCGTGACATTTAACGAGCCGTTCTTTGCAGGGCATTTTCCAGGGGAGCCAGTAATGCCAGGGGTGCTGATTGTGGAGGCGCTGGCCCAGACAGGGGCGGTGGCAATCTTAAGCCAGCCAGATTTCAAGGGTAAGACCGCATATTTTGGAGCCATCAATAATGCCCGGTTTAAGCAGAAGGTAGTCCCAGGGGACGTGTTAGAGTTAGAACTTGAGATTATCAAGCAAAAAGGGCCAGTAGGGATTGGGAGCGCGAAAGCAACGGTAAATGGGAAGCTTGCTGTTTCAGCGGAACTTACCTTTGTAATCGGGCAATAGAATAAGTTAAAGGAGCATTTTATATGTTTCAGAAAATATTAATCGCCAACCGGGGGGAAATTGCGGTGCGGATTATCCGTGCCTGCAGGGAAATGGGGATTTTGTCCGTTGCGGTATATTCCGAGGCTGACAAGGACGCGCTGCATACGCAGCTTGCAGACGAAGCAGTCTGTATTGGGAAAGCGCCAGTGTCAGACAGCTACTTGAATATGGAGCGGGTATTAAGCGCGGCGATTGCCACCAAATCCCAGGCCATCCACCCAGGGTTTGGCTTTTTGTCAGAAAATGAGCATTTTGCATCTATGTGCGAGAGCTGCGGCGTTGCCTTTATTGGGCCGTCTGGTGATATTATTGGGAAAATGGGGAATAAATCACAGGCAAGGGCGACCATGATGGAGGCTGGTGTCCCAGTCGTCCCAGGGACGAAAGAGCCAGTCTATGAATGGGGGCAGGGGCTTGGGATTGCCAGGGAAATTGGTTTTCCCGTTATGGTAAAAGCTTCCTCTGGCGGAGGCGGGAAAGGGATGCGGGTTGTGTCCGGCCCAGAAGAATTTGAAGGGAATTTCCGCCTTGCCCAACAGGAATCCATCAATGCCTTTGGGGACAACACCATGTATATTGAGAAATATATTGAGGAGCCAAGGCATATAGAAATCCAGGTTTTGGCAGATAAATATGGGAAAGTGCTTTGGCTGGGGGAACGCGACTGTTCCATCCAAAGACGCCACCAGAAAATGATCGAAGAATCCCCCTGTGCAGTGATAACAGAGGAATTGCGCCAGCGCATGGGGCAGACGGCAGTGTTGGCGGCAAAAGCGGCCCATTATGAAAATGCGGGGACCATTGAATTTTTATTAGATAAAAATAAAAATTTTTATTTTATGGAAATGAATACCAGAATCCAGGTAGAGCATCCAGTGACGGAAATGGTGACTGGCATAGATTTGGTAAAAGAGCAAATCAGGATAGCGGCAGGGGAGCCGCTGCATTTTAGCCAGGAAGACGTTATGCTAAGAGGCCATGCCATTGAATGCAGGATTAATGCGGAAAATCCTGAGAAAAACTTTATGCCATGCCCAGGGACAGTGAAAGACCTGCATTTTCCTGGCGGGAACGGCGTACGCATTGAATCTGCGCTATATAACGGATATACCATCCCGGCATTTTATGACTCCATGGTGGCGAAAGTGATTGTGCATGGGGAAGATAGGCAGGATGCAATCCGTAAAATGCGAAGCGCCTTGGGCGAGGTGGTGGTAGACGGGATTACCACGAACCTGGATTTTCAATATGATATCCTGAACCACCCGGTATTCTTGTCAGGGAAGGTCAATACACATTTTATTCCAGAATATTTTGAATAACAGGAAAGTAGGGAAATAGATGCTGAAATTTAAGAAAACGAGTTCCGCCCCCATTGTGGGGAAAGAACCCACGGTGCCGGAAGGGCTATGGATTAAGTGTGACGCCTGCGGAGAGCTGCTCTATAAGGAAGATGTCAAGCAGAACCACTATGTATGTTACAAATGTGGGAAATATTTCCGGATTTCCACCAGGAAGCGCCTGCGGCTTGTAGCGGACAAAGGCACTTATGAAAAGTGGGAGGAAGGGTTAGAAAGCAAAGACCCTTTGAATTACCCAGATTACCAAGAGAAAACGGCGGCCTTAAAAGAAAGGCTTCGTATTGACGAGGCGGTGACTTGCGGGCGCTGCACCATCTATGGGGAGCCGGCAGTGGTCTGTGTCTGCGACGGCAGGTTCCTTATGGGGAGCATGGGGTATGTAGTGGGGGAAAAAATAACAAGGTCTGTAGAGCGAGCCACAGAAGAAAAGCTTCCTGTGGTTATCTTTACTTGTTCTGGCGGCGCCAGAATGCAGGAGGGCATTGTTTCCCTGATGCAGATGGCTAAGACCTCTGCCGCATTGAAGCGCCATTCTGAGGCGGGGCTTTTGTATATTTCTGTGCTGACAGACCCTACCACTGGCGGCGTGACTGCAAGCTTTGCCATGTTGGGCGACATTATCCTGGCAGAGCCGGGGGCGCTGGTAGGGTTTGCAGGGCCGCGGGTAATTGAGCAGACCATACGCCAGAAGCTGCCGGAAGGGTTCCAGCGGGCAGAATTCTTGAAGGAGCATGGCCTAATTGACGGGATTGTGGAACGCGAGGATTTAAAGGAAACCCTTGCGAAATTAATTGCCATGCACAATCAGGTGGAACCCAAAGAAGCATTGATCCCCAACCGGAGGAAACACCCGGCAGAGGCAAAAGGCAAAAAGAGGGAAGAGAAAGTTTCAGCTTGGGAGCGGGTGCAGCGCGCAAGGGCGCAGGAGCGGCCAAGCGCTTTAGATTATATCCAGGAAATTTTTACAGGCTTTGTGGAACTCCATGGCGACCGGCATTTTGCCGATGACGGCGCTATCGTCGGGGGGCTTGGGTATCTGGATGGCTGCCCGGTGACCATTATTGGGCAGCAGAAGGGGAAGACTACCAAAGAAAACATTACCAGGAACTTTGGGATGCCCGCGCCGGAAGGCTACCGCAAAGCGTTGCGGTTAATGAAACAGGCGGAAAAATTCCACCGCCCCATTATTTGCTTTGTAGACACGCCTGGCGCATTTTGCGGCATGGAGGCAGAGGAACGGGGGCAAGGGGAGGCAATTGCAAAGAACCTGTTTGAGATGTCAGACCTGGCTGTACCAGTTTTGAGCATTGTAATTGGCGAAGGCGGCAGCGGAGGGGCCCTTGCCCTTGCAGTCGGGAATGAAGTATGGATGATGGAAAACGCCACCTATACCATTTTGTCCCCGGAAGGCTTTGCCTCCATTATGTGGAAGGACGCTTCCAAAGCGCCCAAAGCAGCGGAATGGATGCGGGTGACGGCGGCAGACTTAAAGGAACTAGGCATTATTGAGAAAGTTATTCCGGAACCCCAGCCGGCAGATACCCAGAATTTAGGGAAAATTGCTGAGGTGATGCTAGAAGAGGTACGCAGGTTCCTCCATCAGTACCTTCCAATGGACGGGCAGCAGCTAGCCGCGCAGCGTTACGGGCGTTTTCGGAAGATGTAGGAGGGAATTATGGGAAGACCACTGAAAATCAGAGATTTAACAGCAGAAGTCCCCGTGGTCCAGGGAGGCATGGGCGTAGGGGTGAGTTTGTCCGGCCTGGCTGGGAATGTGGCAAAATGCGGCGGCATAGGGATAATCTCCACCGCGCAGATTGGATATCAGGAGCCAGAATTTGATGAACGCCCAATAGAATGTAACCTAAGGGCAATTGCAAAGCAGGTTCGGCAGGCGAAAGCAATTGCACAGGGCGGCATTGTAGGCGTGAATATTATGGTGGCGACGAAAAAATACGGGGAGTATGTGCGGGCCGCTGTGGAAGCAGGGGCAGACCTGATTATTTCTGGCGCAGGGCTTCCCACAACGCTTCCCGCCCTGGCTGGGCAGTCTGGGGCCAAAATAGCCCCGATTGTCTCTTCTGTCAAATCTGCCTCTGTGATATGTAAATTATGGGACCGTAAATACCAGCGCTGCCCAGATATGGTGGTAATCGAAGGGCCGAAGGCAGGCGGGCATTTGGGGTTTACGTTAGAAGAACTGGAACATATGGATGAAAAGGCATATGAAGAAGAAATAAAAGGCATTATTGCCCTGGTAAGGCAGTATAGCGAGAAATACCAATACCAAATCCCGGTCGTGGTTGCCGGAGGGGTTTACGAGGGGAAGGACTTAGGGCATGCCTTAGCGCTTGGGGCGGACGGCGTGCAGGCAGCCACCCGCTTTGTGACAACCTGGGAATGCGACGCCAGCGAAGCTTACAAGCAGGCATACCTAAAGGCTGGGAAAGGAGATATCCAAATCGTGAAAAGCCCGGTTGGGATGCCAGGGCGCGCTATCCGCAATGAATTTATTGACAGGTCAGAACAGGGGGCGCTCAGGCCGCAGGGCGGCTTTCGGTGCCATCAATGCTTGGAAAAGTGCAACCAAAAAGACATTCCCTATTGCATTACGGACGCCTTAATCAACGCAGTGAAGGGCGATTTAGCCCATGGGCTGATTTTCTGCGGCGCCAATGCATGGCGGTCAACCCATATGGAACATGTGCCGGAAATTATGGCAGAATTTGCAAAAGTATAAAACTCCTGAAAAAAATCTTTTCAAAACTCCCGAGTATTGCTATAATAAAACAGTAAACTAAAGTGAAGGACATCAAGGGAGGCATATATGAATTTTCAAATCTGTTCCGGAAATCAAGAAAAAGCAGGCGTAACGAGACAGAAAGACATCATTTCATTTTCCAGACAGGCGGCGGAAAATTCTATCTGCTATCTGCTGTTATATCCCAGAGACGGCAGCCCAGACTTGAGAATCCCCATGGAGGCCAAGGGGAACTGCGGCACGATGTATACGGTTGGGATCCAGGGCTTGGACTGGAAAAATTACGACTACAATTTTGAAATAAACGGGGAAGAAGCGCTTGATAAGTATGCCCGTAAAATTACTGGAAGGGAAATCTGGGCAGATGAGGCCCGAAGGCCAAAAGAGCAGAACACGGAGCCATTTGTGCCACAGAAAGACAGGAGGAAGCTGGAACAGGCTCCGGGGGGACATATTCTGGCGGAGAGGGGACATGGTAAGGAGAAGATTGTAGGGAAGGTTAAGAGTTCATTTTATTTTTCTGATTTTAAATGGAAAGATGTGGGGTATGAGGGAATTAAGAAAGAAGATATGGTTATCTACAAGCTCCATGTACGGGGGTTTTCTATGGGTTTGCAGGGAACAGGCAGCCGGCATGGGACGGTAGAGGCAGTAGAGCAGAAACTGGATTATCTGAAAGGCCTGGGAGTCACCACCTTATTATTTATGCCAGTATATGAATTTGAGGAAATCCTTATGCTGGACCACACCAAAGAGCGGATGAGCCAAAAGGACGTGGTAAATTATTGGGGCTACACAGCAGGCAGTTATTTTGCCCCAAAGGCTTCGTATCTTGGGAAGGGCCATAATCCAGATAATTTGAAACGCCTGATTCAGAAAATGCACCAGAAACAAATGGAGTGTATTTTAGAGTTTTATTTTCCACAACAAACAAACCCTCACCTGATTATTGACGTTTTGCGGTATTGGAACAAGGAGTACCATGTAGATGGGTTCCGACTGCTGGGATGCCCCGCCGTGGCGGAGCTGATTGCCCAGGATTGCCGGCTCAGTGGGTGCAAATTGTTCTTTGACGGCTTCCGGGAGGAGCTTGCCCAGGATAAGCAGCGGTTTGGGCCGATGCTGTTTTCTTATAATGAAAGGTTCCTTTATGAAGTGCGGCGGGTGCTGAACCACCAAGGCGGGAGCATTTATGAATTTGCCTGCCAGATGCGCAGGCAGCAGGAATGCCAGGGGTTTGTGAATTTTATTGCAGAAAACAATGGGTTTACGCTATGGGATGTTTTTTCTTATGAGCATAAACACAATGAACAGAATGGGGAAGGCAACCGGGACGGGAATAATTTCAACTGCAGCGGGAATTGCGGGCAGGAAGGCGTCAGCCGCAAGCGCCAGGTCAATGAATTACGGAAACGCCAGGCCAAGAACGCCCTTGCAGTTATTTTCCTGGCTCAGGGCGTCCCTATGCTATGGATGGGGGATGAGTGCGGCAATAGCCAGAATGGCAATAATAACGCTTATTGCCAGGATAATGAGGTGGGCTGGAAAGACTGGAAGCGGACTGCCCAGGCAAGGCAGCTTGCCGCTTATGTGGGCAAGCTTGCCAGGATTCGGAAAGAGTGGCCAATACTGCGAAGCCCAAGGCCTTTCCAGCTTCAGGATTATGAGAACAGGGGATGCCCTGATTTGTCTTACCATAGCGATGGGGCATGGAAAATAGATTTTGGCATGAACCGGGGCTTTGTGGGCATGTTCTATTCTGGAGCCTATGCGGGCATGGAGAAAAGCCTGTATGCGGCGTATAATTTCCAGTCAGTGCCGCAGAAATTTGCATTGCCTGGCGGGATGGAGTGGGAGCTTTTGCTGGATACGGCCAAGGATGAGGCAATCTTGGATGTGCCAGAGAAGCTTACGGATGTCCGGGAACTTTTAGTGGAGAGGCAGTCTGTATGCCTGTTGAGCGGTAAAATTTATTCCGAAGGGAAAGCGGCAAGGAAAAGGAGGAGAATAGAGAAAATTTCTAAAAAAGGTAAGGAGAGCAAGGATGGCAGAGCGTAGCTTCGGCATTAGTGGCTTTACGTTAAAATGGATTGCGATGGTTTCTATGGTAATCGACCATACAGGGGCTATACTGTTCCCACAGTATCTCCAGTTTAGGATGGTTGGGAGGCTTGCGTTCCCAATTTACTGTTTCCTATTGGTGGAAGGGGCAGTCCATACCAAGGACATACGCAAATATGAAAGGAGGCTCCTGATATTTGCGTTTTTGTCCGAGGTTCCATTTGACCTGGCTTTTTATGGTGGGCTGGATTTCAGGCATCAAAATGTATTTTTTACTTTATTCCTGGGGCTTTTGGTGGTGGAGCAGTACCAGAAACGCAGGGCTGGGTTAAACTCGTTTTTCGTCTTTTTGGCGGCTATGCTGGCAGGGGAAGCCCTGAATACAGATTATGGCGGGTTTGGCGTGGTTATTATCCTTATTTTTTACCTTTTGTACCAATATGCGGCAATGAAACAGGCAGCTTTTGTGATGGCAAATTTTTTGAGCTATGGGCTTAGTGTGCAGGCGTATGCCGGGTTTGCGGCTGTCCCTATGCTTCTGTATAATGGTAAGCGTGGGCCGTCCATGAAATACCTTTTTTATGTATGCTATCCATTCCATTTATTGGCGCTTTATTTGATAAAAAGGGCCTTTTTGTCGTGAGGCGCCAAAGCTTATGGCGGTAACGCAGGGGGAATGTATTGAGCCAAATTCAGACAGGAGCGTGAGCAAAATGAAGGCATGGGAACATTTAAGGACGATCAACCACCATAAAATGCTGGTAATGAAGGGCTGTTTCAAAGTAGGCCTGTACAAACAGGGGCTGCTGCATGATTTGTCCAAATATACCCCTACGGAATTTTTGGTGGGGTGCAAATATTTTCAGGGGGACGTCAGCCCAAACAACATGGAACGCAAGGCCAAGGGCTATTCCTCCGCCTGGCTGCACCATAAGGGCAGGAATAAGCACCATTTGGAATACTGGATTGATTATGGGGCGGGGGAAGAAAAAGGGATGGCGGGCATGAAAATGCCTATTAAATATGTAGTGGAAATGTTTATTGACCGGATGTCCGCGTCCAAAAATTATAAAAAACAGGATTATACGGACCGCAGCCCATTAGAATATTATGAGAATGGGAAAGCTTACCATATGCTCCACAAAGACACCAGGGTTCTGTTGGAGCGGCTTTTGCATATGCTGGCGGAGCAAGGGGAAGAGACTACCCTCCGATACATTAAGAAGGTAGTGCTAAAGAAGAAAGATTATGGGAAACGCTTATAAGAACTGGTTTTGTCCCGGCTGGTAATGGTAGCCGATAGCCGCCAGGGAGGCGGACAGCTTTTCCATAGGGATATCGCAGCTTTTGCAAAATTCCTCTAAGGAAGGGTAGCGGTCCCTTAAAAGGGTATTGGTAAAACTTAATAATATTACAGGGTCTTTTGGCATATCCATGGTAACACCTCCAAATCAGCCATAGTATAACGGATTTTTCTTCTTTTGGCAAGGGGTGTGGGAAAATTCCGGTTGGAAAGGCACTTCAAAGCTTGATTTTTCATAGAATGTAATAAATCAGCTTAGAGGTGCTTTTTTTGAAAACATTTTTAATGCCGCTGAACGCCGAGGAAGAAAAATATTATCTGGAAAAAATGAAAGAGGGCAGCCTTGAAGCTAAGAATACCCTGATCGAACGGAATTTAAGGCTGGTGGCGCATATTTCCAGGAAATACCAGAATGGGGAAGAAGATATGGAGGATTTGATCTCCATTGGCACAATCGGGCTGATTAAGGCAATCGCAACTTTTAATTATGAGCGTGGGAACCGCCTTGCCACCTATGCAGCACGGTGCATTGACAATGAGCTTTTGATGTACTTTCGGGGGAAGAAAAAGACTTCTAGGGAGGTTTCCTTGTATGAGCCTATTGGGACGGATAAGGAGGGGAACCAGATTAACCTGATGGATGTTGTGGAGAGCACAGACCGTGATATTTTTGAGGTGATAGAGCTCAAAGGCAACACAAGGAAAGTCTACGAGGCAATCCCAAAGGTATTAAACAGCCGGGAACGTGAAATTATTGAATGGAGGTATGGGCTGTATAACCGCAAGCCGGTGACGCAACGTGAAATTGCAGATAAATTAGGGATTTCCCGTTCGTATGTCAGCCGGATTGAGAAGCGGGCGCTGGAAAAATTGAAAGGGTGTTTTGAGTAAAAGGGACAGCAGGGCCTGCTGGCAGGTTCCATAAAAGAAAATTTTACTGTGGCTGTTGTAAAGCAGGAAGAAACATGGTATAATGCAGTTATCTTTTTTCAAAGGGCGTATCTGCCCAGATTCCCAAACCAGTGCAAAGGGAGGTATATTTGTATAGTATTGTATCGACGGCGATTGTCTGCGGCATCCAGAGCATCCTTGTGCAGGTGGAGGCAGATGTGTGTGACGGTATGCCCTCATTTGAGATGGTGGGCGTACTGTCTTCTGAGGTGAAGGAGGCAAAAGAGAGGGTGAAGGCTGCCTTGCGCAATAGCGGGATTAAGCTTGCGCCCAAGAAAATTACGGTGAGCCTTTATCCGGCGGATATCCGTAAAACGGGGACTGGTTTTGACCTTCCAATCGCCCTTGCAGTGTTATCTGCCTATGGCAGGGTGCCGAAAAAGTTTTTGGAAGGGATATTATTTGCAGGGGAGCTTAGCCTGAATGGGGAACTGCGCCCAACCGCAGGCATCCTCCCTATGGCGTTTGCAGCCAGGGAGGCAGGGAAGCGCACCATATGCGTGCCAAAAGGGAATATTAGGGAAGCAGGGGCTGTAAAAGGGCTTACAGCCCTGCCAGCGCAGGATTTAAACCAGGTAGTGGGGATGGTGGAAGAATTTTACCGGGCGCCTGGGAAGTTCCAGCCAGGGGATGGGACAAAGTGGGAAAGGCAGCAAGAAAGCCAAAAAGAGTGGGATTTTGCAGATATCCATGGGCAGAAGGTGCTAAAGCGCGCTTGTGAGGTCGCTGCCGCCGGCAGGCATAATATGCTGATGGTAGGGGCGCCAGGGGCAGGCAAGACCATGGCGGCAAAGGCTACGTCCACAGTCCTGCCTTCCCTGACTGAGGAAGAAGCATTGGAGCTTGCGAAAATATACAG
This sequence comes from uncultured Lachnospiraceae bacterium, assembly GCA_910585295.1. GTDB lineage: Bacteria > Bacillota > Clostridia > Lachnospirales > Lachnospiraceae > Petralouisia. The sequence continues at coordinate 50,215 of CAJUDE010000045.1, forward strand.
TGTCAGCGGCAGGTTTGGGCAGCGTGAGAAGGGGTTCCTTGCAAGGCCGTTTCGCAGCCCCCACCATACCGTCACCGTTGCGGGGCTTGCAGGCGGCGGCGCGGTCCCGAAGCCAGGGGAACTTAGCCTGGCGCATAAAGGCGTGTTATTTTTGGACGAGCTGACAGAATTTAAAAGGCCAGTGCTGGAGGTGCTTCGCCAGCCTTTAGAGGAACGCCTGATTCGGATTGTAAGGGGCAGCGGCGTTTATGTTTTTCCAGCGGACGTAATGCTGATTGGCGCCATGAACCCTTGTGGGTGCGGCTATTACCCAGACCGGAACAGATGCGCCTGCTCCACTGCTGCAATAGGGCGGCATTTGAACAAGCTCAGCAGGCCTTTGCTTGACCGGATAGACCTTACGGTGGAAGTAAAGAGGCTCCCTTTGTCTGAGATTTTAAGTAAGGGGGCGCAGGAGACGTCTGCCGTGATACGCAGGCGCGTCCAGGAAGCGCAAGATTTGCAGCGAAAGCGTTTTGCGGGGAGCGCCCTATTTTACAACAGCCAGATACCAGTATCCGATATGGAAAGGTTCTGCCCGATGGAGCAGGGTGCAAAAAAACTGCTTCAAGATTCTTTTGAACGCCTGGAAATGAGCGCAAGGGGATATCACAGGACATTACGTGTGGCCCGTACGATTGCGGATCTGGCCCATTCTGGGAAAATTTGCAAAATACATATTATGGAAAGCCTGATGTACCGCTGTATAGATAAGAAAGCGTGGGAAATGGGATGAAGAAGGAGAAACGCCCCTCAAAATATGAATATTGGTTTGCAGGGCTTGCATTCCTTACTGGGAGGAAGAAAATCCGCCTGAAATCCATATTCCCAGATGCAGAAGAGATTTACAGGATGGGGCAGGCACGGCTTAGCCAAATATCCTGGCTGACCAAACGGGAGGCTCAGCTTTTGCTGGAGGCTGGGACTATCCCAGAAGGGAAGCTGGAGGAAGAGGAAGGTTACTGCATCGAGAACGGGATTCACCTGGCGCTGTGGCGGGGGGAGGGGTACCCCAAGCGGCTTGTGCATATTGATAACCCGCCTTATGGGCTGTTTTATCAGGGGGAGCTGCCCAAAGAAGGGGATTTGGCAGTGGCCATTGTGGGGGCGAGGGAATGCTCTGCTTATGGGCGGCAGGTGGCTGGGCAGGCAGGGTTTTGCCTGGCGAAACAGGGCGTGGCAGTTATCAGCGGCATGGCGTCCGGCATCGACGGGGCTGGGCATCGGGGGGCTTTGCAGGCAAAAGGCGGCACATATGGGGTCCTAGGGTGCGGCGTGGATGTCTGTTACCCGGCGGTGAACAGGGAATTATACGGTGAGGTGCGAAGGGCAGGCGGCATTGTTTCAGAATATCCTCCCCATATGCAGCCGCGCGCCATGTTTTTCCCACAGAGGAACCGGATTATTAGTGGGATGTCCGACGCCGTGGTTGTGGTGGAGGCCCGAAAGAAAAGCGGGGCGCTGATTACTGCAGATTTTGCTTTGGAGCAGGGGAGGGAAGTCTATGCGGCCCCAGGCCGTATCGGGGATGCCTTAAGCCAGGGGGCGAACCGGCTGATTCGTCAGGGGGCGGGCATATTCCTGTCCCCGGAAGATTTTCTGGAAGAATTGGGCTTTTTTGTAAATTCTGCTGGGGCGTCTGCCCAAAAACAGAAATTATCACTTGAAAAATCAGAGAGGTTGGTGTATAGTTGTCTGGATTTAAGTCCAAAGAACCTGGACGAGCTTATGGCAGAAACGGGCCTTTCCTTTCCAGAGCTTATGGAAAATCTGGAATCTCTGAGGGGGAAAGGATGTATACTGGAAGTATATAAGAATTATTATATCAGGACAGAAGTTTCTGGATTGGCATGAATCGTTGGGAACAGTTAGAAGGAGCAAAGGCACATGGCGAAATATTTGGTAATCGTGGAATCACCAGCAAAGGTGAAGACAATTAAGAAGTTTTTGGGGAAAAATTATGAAGTGGCAGCTTCCAATGGGCATGTAAGGGACTTGCCGAAAAGCCAGCTTGGGATTGACGTGGAACATGATTATGAGCCGAAGTATATTACAATTCGGGGAAAAGGGGATATTTTAGCCAATCTTCGGAAAGAAGTGAAGAAAGCAGAAAAAGTTTACCTGGCAACAGACCCTGACCGGGAAGGGGAGGCTATCTCCTGGCATTTATCTAAGGCATTGAAGCTTGAGGATAAGCATGTCTACCGGATCAGTTTTAATGAGATTACAAAAAATGCAGTGAAGGCTTCCTTGAAACAGGCAAGGGAGATTGATATGAACTTGGTGGACGCCCAGCAGGCAAGGCGGATGCTGGACCGAATGGTAGGGTACCGTATCAGCCCGCTTCTGTGGGCAAAAGTGAAGCGGGGCTTAAGCGCAGGGCGCGTGCAGTCAGTGGCCCTCCGCATGATTTGCAGCCGGGAGGAGGAAATTAACGCATTTATCCCGGAAGAGTACTGGACATTGGAGGCAAGGTTTGCTATCCCTGGGGAGAAAAAGCTTTTGGCGGCTAGGTTTTATGGGGATGAAACAGGCAAATTGCCCATAGGCTCCAGGGAGGAAATGGACCAGGTCTTAAAAAAACTAAAACAGGAGAAGTACCAAGTCCTGGATGTGAAAAAAGGGGAACGCACTAGGAAGGCGCCGCTGCCCTTCACCACAAGCACGCTGCAGCAGGAGGCGGCCAAAGTGCTGAATTTCTCCACTCAGAAAACAATGCGCCTGGCACAGCAGCTCTATGAAGGCGTTGACATTAAAGGGCAAGGGACCGTCGGGGTCATCACTTACCTTAGGACGGACTCCGTGCGTGTCTCTGAGGAAGCTGACCAGGCTGCTAGGGAATATATAAGGGAATCCTATGGGGAGCGTTATGTGGCAAAAGAGGGGAGGGAGAGGAAAGGGAATGGGAAGATCCAGGATGCCCATGAGGCCATCCGCCCTTCCGACATTACCAGGATGCCAGTGGCAATTAAGGAATCTTTAAGCAGGGATCAGTTCCGGCTGTACCAGCTTATTTGGAAACGTTTTACCGCAAGCCGCATGGGCAGCGCAGTGTATGAGACGACATCCATCACCATTGGGGCTGGCGCTTACCGTTTCCATGTGTCCGCCTCCAAAGTTATTTTTGAAGGGTTTATGTCTGTCTATACCAGCGACGAGGATGAAAAAGGCGAGAATAATGTGCTGTTAAAATCTGTGGACAGGGATACAGAGCTGAATTTGGAAGAGCTGGAGGAAAAACAGCATTTTACGCAGCCTCCCGCGCACTTTACAGAGGCTTCCCTGGTGAAATCTTTAGAAGAGCAGGGGATTGGGCGCCCCAGCACCTATGCACCGACCATCACGACGCTCCTAGGCAGGAGGTATGTGGTAAAAGAAAATAAAAACCTGTACATTACGGAGTTAGGCGAAGCAGTGAATTCCATTATGCTGGAGGCTTTCCCAACGATTGTGGATGAAAGGTTCACAGCAAATATGGAATCCTTGCTGGATAAAGTGGCAGAGGGGTCTGTAGGATGGAAAGCGGTAGTCAGCAATTTCTACCCCGATTTGGAAGAGGCTGTGCAGACTGCAGAGAAGGATTTGGAGAAAATACAGATAGAAGATGAAGTGACGGATGTGGAGTGCGACCTTTGCGGGCGGAATATGGTCATAAAATATGGCCCCCATGGACGGTTTTTGGCATGCCCTGGGTTCCCGGAATGCCGCAACACCAAGCCATATCTGGAGAAAATAGGCGTGGAATGCCCGCAATGCGGAAAAGAAATCGTAATGAGGAAGACAAAAAAGGGCAGGAAATACTATGGGTGCGAAGCCAACCCAGAGTGTGATTTTATGAGCTGGCAGAAACCTTCTAAGGAAAAATGCCCGGAGTGCGGCGGGCATATGGTGGAAAAGGGGAATAAGCTGGTGTGTGCGGATAACCAGTGTGGGTATGTGGCAGCCAGAAATAGTTAGATAATTGAAAAAATTGCAAAATATGCATGGAAAATAGAAGAAACTTATTGAAATTTGTCAAAAAGCGTGGTAAAATTCAAAATAATACAGCGAGTGTTACAGTTTGAATTGGAGGAGTTTTATGAGTGTCCAGTTGTTAGATAAGACAAGGAAGATCAATAAGTTGCTGCATAATAATAATTCCTCAAAAGTAATCTTTAGCGACATTTGTGAAGTGTTGACGGAGATTCTGGATTCTAACATCCTGGTCATCAGCAAGAAAGGCAAAGTGCTTGGGACCAGCCATGAAGAAGGGACGGAAGAAATTAAGGAACTGATTGCAGATGAAGTGGGCGGGTTTATCGACCCATTATTGAATGAACGTCTGCTGGGCATTCTATCCACGAAGGAGAATGTCAATCTGGAGACGTTGGGGTTTGTCTCCGGGGATGTACGAAGGTACCAGGCTATTATCACGCCAATTGACATTGCAGGCGAGCGGCTTGGGACATTATTTGTATATCGCCTTGAGAAACAATATGATATTGATGACATTATTTTGAGCGAATATGGGACGACAGTAGTTGGGCTGGAGATGATGCGTTCCGTCAATGAAGAGAGCGCAGAGGAGAATCGGAAGGTGCAGATTGTGAAATCTGCCATTGGCACGCTTTCTTTTTCTGAATTGGAAGCCATTACCCATATTTTTGATGAAATGGAGGGGAAAGAAGGGATCCTGGTTGCCAGTAAGATTGCAGACCGGGTAGGGATTACCAGAAGCGTTATCGTCAATGCCCTTAGGAAGTTTGAAAGCGCAGGGGTGATTGAGTCCAGGTCATCGGGGATGAAGGGGACATATATCAAAGTGCTGAACGACGTGGTATTTGACGAGCTGGACAAAGTGAAGAAACAGAATATGAAACATAACTAAAGGGAATTAGTTATTTTGTACAAAAGGGATTTGTAGGTCAAAGCTATAAGTCCCCTTTTTTATTCAAATATATAGGAAGGATTTCCTATTTTTCCAATTAATCACATAACTGCCCCAACTCCATGGGGGTGGGGAAGTTATGTGCTGGTTATTCCTTAACTTGTGGTTACATCGACAGAAAAACGCAAGATAGGGTGAAAATTACACAAAAACTACAAAAAGTGCTTGCAATATTATAAGGATAATTTATAATATAGAAGAATAGGATATTATTGAGCGTGCAGGAGCGGCAGGGCAGCGCTGAAAATGGAAGGAGCAATGTTATGTTAAGCAGCGGCATATATAATTATATTGATGTCATGAATAAAGCGGCAGATGCAGCCTGGCTTCAGGAAACTGCTATCAGCCACAATATTGCCAATGGGGATACGCCCGGATATAAACGGCAGGATGTAGATTTTGAAGGCGTGTTCCAGCGTGAACTTGGGAAAATGAAGTATGTTTCCCTGGATGAGAAAATCAGCAATATACATATGGACCATTTGGAGGCGCCACTTTATACTGATGCAGAGGATTTTTCTTACCGCCTGGATAAGAATAACGTTGACCCAGAGCAGGAATATGCAGAACTGGCGTCCACCAGGATTAAGTACAATGCGCTGATTGATAGCATGACAACGGAATTCCGTAAGATTAAGAGTGTTATCAAATAGGATTAAATCATAGAAAACAGGAAAATTGGGAGGAAAAAAGTATGTCATTATTTCAGTCTTTTGATATTAATACGTCCGCATTGACAGCACAGCGGTTCCGCATGGATGTGATTTCCCAGAATGTTGCCAATGTCACGACTACAAGGACGGAGGATGGGATGCCTTATACCCGTAAGATTGTGACGTTTCGGGAGAAGAATGTTACGCCGTTCAGTAAAGTCTTGAGCAATACCCGGGAGGCATATCTTGGGAATGGGGTGAAGGTCTCAAAGGTCAGCGAGGATACGGAGAGCGAATATGTGATGAAATACGACCCTTCCCATCCTGATGCGGACGAGAATGGGTATGTCTCTTACCCAAATGTGAATATTATCACAGAGATGACGAATATGATAGATGCCAGCAGGTCTTACGAAGCTAACCTTACTGCCTTTGAGACAAGCAAGGCGATTGCGCTGAAAGGATTGGAACTGGGCAAATAAAATAAATAGTTTAGGGAGGCTTTAGAAGATGGATATATCAATGCTTAACAGTGTTGGGTCAGAGTACATAAAAAATGCAGCGGTGGAGAACGGCCAGATTTCTGTAAAGGACAATGGGTTTGAAGGCCTGCTCCAGTCGGCGATGAATATGGTGAATGAAACCAGTGATTTGCAGAACCAGGCAGACGCGGCAGGCGTGCAGTTTATGCTTGGATATGCTACCAATACCCATGAATTAAGGGCATTACAGGAAAAGTCAGAGATAGCCCTGAATTATACCACAGCAGTCCGGGACAAGATGTTAGAGGCTTATAAAGAGATTATGAATATGCAGATTTAGCATATTGATAAGTTTTTTTTGTGTAGCAATAAGTGCAATATTGTGGGAACAGGAAGCTTGTTCAATAGCTTTTAAGCAGATGTCAGGAAAAATGGGATGGGTAGGAGAGTCACATGCAGGAGAGGATTAGAGAAGTTCCAAAGCGTATATTGGAATGGTGGAATAAATTTTCTGTAAAACAGAAAACATTGATTGCAAGTATCGTAGTGATTGTAGCCATTGGCTTGGTGATCGTTACAAAAGTGCTGACGACGCCAACTATGGTGACAATTAGAAGTTGTGAGAATACGAAAGAGGCAGGGCAGGTAAAAGAACTGTTAGAAGGGGAGCAGATTGACTATGAGGTCTCGGATAATGGCTTAGAATTCAAGGTCAGGTCCCAAGACAGGGCCAATGCGGCAATTTTGCTTGGACAGAATGGGATCCCAGCGACTTCTTATGACATTAACAATGTATTTGAAGGCGGGTTCAGCAACACAGAAGCAGATAAGAGCAAGCGTTACCAACTCTATATGGAGAGCCAGCTTGAGGAAGATTTAGAGCAGCTTGAGTCGGTCAATTCCGCTACGGTGAACCTGAGCATACCCACGGATGACGGGACAGTGCTTGCTTTGCAGGAGGATTCTTATGCTGCTGTCACCCTTACATTGTCAGAGGATATGGACGAAGATAGGGCTGCCGGGCTGGCGAGATGGATTGCGACGGCAATTGGCAATAAAGGGACGGATGACATTACGATTATGGACTCAGCCGGAAACATGCTTTTTTCTGGCGGGGATTCTGCAACTGCAATGGGGAATGCAAATACCCAGCTTTCTTATAAGAGCAAGGCGGAGAGCGCGGTGAAGAACCAGGTCAAGGATATTATGATGGGGACAAATGTGTTCAACAATGTTTCCGTTGGGCTGAACCTGGACGTAAATTTCCGGCAGACAGAAGACACTAACCATGAATACAGCACCCCAGAAGGCATGGACCATGGCCCTGTGGCAAGCAGGAGGGTATATGAGTCTGAGGCAACCGGCGGGGTAGAGGGGGTCCCTGGGACAGACCCTAACGACGATGATACCGAATATATGCTGGAGGATGGCGGCCGTTCCACTCAGTCAACCTCGGAAACAAATGAACAGTATAATACCAGTGAACGGATTACCAAGACTACTGGCGGGGTAGGGGAGATCAATTATGACACATCCTCCATTACTGTTGTGGCAAGCCAGTACAGGAATTATAACGAAGACGCGCTCCGGGCGAGCGGCCAGCTGGATGACATGACATTTGATGAATTTGTGGCTGCAAACCGTGAGCGGGTGCGGATGGAGTTAGACCCAGAGTTTGTGCAGATGGTGGCGCGGGCAACTGGATTTCCAGAAGACAATGTAATGGTTGTAGGATATGAAGTGCCATTTTTTGAATATTCAGATGATGGCGGGCGGGGCGTGATGGATTATTTGCCAGTGGCAATCGCCCTTGCAATTATGGCTATGCTGGGGTATGTGGTTTTCCGCAGCACCAGAAGGGAACAGGCCGCAGAGGTGGAGCCGGAACTTTCGGTGGAGACCTTGCTGGCTTCTACAAAAGAAGCAGAAGAAGAATCCCTGGAGGACATTGGGTTTTCGGATAAGTCAGAGACCCGTATCCTGATAGAGAAATTTGTGGATGAAAATCCAGAAGCGGTGGCTTCTTTGCTGCGAAACTGGTTGAACGAGGAGTGGGAATAGAGTTATGGCGAATTCAGAAGAATATAATGGCGTCCAAAAAGCGGCAATACTGCTGATTGCCCTTGGACCAGAAAAATCAGCCTCCATATTCAAACACCTGAAAGAAGAAGAAATTGAAGAACTGACCTTGGAAATTGCCAATACCAGAAGCATATCCCCTCAGACAAAAGAGGATGTACTAAATGAATTTTACCAGGTGTGCCTGGCACAGCAGTACATAGCAGAGGGTGGTATTGGATACGCCAAGGAATTGCTGGAAAAGGCGTTGGGAGAAGAAAAAGCGCAGGGGGTTATCTCCAAGCTTACGGCTTCCCTGCAGGTACGCCCGTTTGAATTTGTGCGTAAGACAGACCCAGCACAGTTATTGAACTTTATCCAGGATGAGCATCCGCAGACAATCGCTATGATTCTGTCATATTTGTCTGCAGGGCAGTCAGCCATGATCATTGGGTCTTTGGTGCCGGAGAAACAGGCAGACGTGGCAAAGCGTATTGCGTTAATGGATAGGACTTCGCCAGATGTGATTAAGGAAGTGGAGCGTGTGTTAGAGCGGAAACTCTCTACCTTGGTAAATCAGGACTACACAATTGTGGGCGGTGTAGATGCAATTGTATCTATTTTGAACACAGTAGACCGGTCTACTGAGAAGCATATTATGGAAACCCTTGAAATTGAAGAGCCTGAATTGGCAGATGAAATCCGTAAGAAGATGTTCGTATTTGAAGATATCCTTCTTTTGGATGACCGTGCGATCCAGCGTGTGCTGAGGGATGTGGATAATAATGATTTAGGAGTTGCATTAAAAGCTGCAAATGAGGATGTGCAGAATGTAATCTTTAAGAATATGTCCAAGCGTCTGGCTACTATGATTAAAGAAGATATGGAATTTATGGGGCCGGTGCGTATGAAGGACGTAGAAGAGGCGCAGCAGAAAATTGTAGGTATTATACGTAAACTGGAAGATTCAGCCGAAATTGTAATCTCCAGGGGCGGAGGTGACGAGATCGTTGTCTAATCTGTATAAGCAGCGGTATATCGTTGCCAATAACAATGACAGAAGGATTATCAATTCCAACTCCAGGATTGAAGAGCGGATGCAGGAATTAAAAGAAGAGCTGGCAAAGAACCTGGCTTTCCAGCAGTCCGCGGATGGTTTTGTGGAAGGGCTGCCAATGGAACTAGTGGACGCCGTCCCCAAGGAGCCGGAGGCTACTCCAGCGGAGCTTTTGGAGAAAGCCAGGGAGGAGTCAGAAGCTATCCTTGCAGAGGCAAATGCCAAAGCGGGGGCCATCCTTGCTGAAGCGAAAGAGAAGGCAGTTACCATTCAGGAGCAGGCAAAAGAAGCCGGATATGAAGCAGGGTATGGGAACGGGCTTCAAGAAGGCAATGAAAAGGCAGAGGCAGCCCTTGCCCTTGAGCAGGAGCGGATGGAAGGGGAGCAGCGCCGCCTGGAAGAGGAATACAGACAGAAGATTGAAGAGTTGGAGCCTTATCTGGTCGATATTGTGGCAGATGTATTTGAAAAAGTGTTCCATGTACAGTTTGACGATAAAAAAGAAATTTTAATTTACCTGATCCAGCAGGCAATCCTAAGCGCTGAGGGGACGAAAGATTTTCAGGTAAGGGTGAGTTTGAAAGACTATGAGTTTATGGAAAACCATAAAGCAGAAATTACGGAACGGGTTGGGGGAGCCGTGAACGTAGAAATCATGGCAGATGCAAGCTTAAAAGAGCGGCAGTGCATGATTGAAACAGATTCAGGCATATTTGACTGTGGTTCAGACGTCCAGCTCGATAATCTGATAAAGGCACTGCGGTCATTAAGTGTGTGAGGAAAGTGTTGTGACATATAATTTAGATAAATATTACCAACTAGCAGATAATAATTATTACAGACATCTTGGAAAAGTAGTTAAAATTGTAGGACTTACGATTGAATCTGTGGGACCAAACGCCAAACTGAATGACTTATGCCGAATCATTGTTGACCAAAACAGGAATATTTCTATTATGGCAGAAGTAGTTGGGTTCAGGGACAAAAGACTGCTTCTTATGCCTTATGAAAGTGTGGAAGGATTGGGCGTAGGATGTATCGTAGAGAATACGGGACATCCTTTGTCTGTTTATGTAGGGGATGAGATGCTAGGGCATACCTTAGATGGTATGGGAAGGCCTACAGATATTGAGGAATTGGCATTGCGGGAGGAATACCCGGTAGACGCCGCGCCCCCAGACCCCATGGACAGGGTAATCATTAACGAAGTGCTTCCTTTGGGCGTAAAAGCAGTGGATGGGCTGATTACCGTAGGGAAAGGGCAGAGGATTGGCATTTTTGCAGGCTCTGGCGTTGGGAAAAGCACGCTCCTTGGGATGTTTGCCAGGAACACAAGGGCGGACATCAATGTAATTGCGCTGATTGGGGAACGTGGAAGGGAAGTGCGGGAGTTTATCGAACGTGATATGGGTGAAGAAGGGATGCGCCGTTCCGTTGTGATTGTGGCCACTTCTGACCGCCCGGCGCTCCTTCGCCGGAATGCGGCCAAGACGGCGACGGCTATTGCGGAATATTTTAGGGATCAAGGGAAAGACGTATTGCTGATGATGGATTCCCTAACCCGTTTTTCCATGGCGCAGAGGGAAATCGGGCTTGCATCCGGGGAACCCCCAGTGACCAGGGGATACCCCCCAAGCGTGTATTCCGAGATGCCAAAGCTATTGGAACGGGCAGGCAATTCAGATAAAGGGTCAATCACAGGCTTATACACAGTGTTGGTGGATGGGGATGACTTTAACGAGCCGATTACCGACACGGCGCGTAGTATTTTAGATGGGCATATTATGTTAGACCGGAAGCTGGCGCATAAGAACCATTATCCGGCGATTGACGTATTGCAAAGCATTTCCCGTGTAATGAACTCCATTGCAGACAGTAAGCATAAGGAAGCGGCAGGGAAATTAAAGAATGTGATGGCGACTTATCAGGAAGCGGAAGATTTGATTAACATTGGCGCCTATAAGTCTGGGTCAAATAAAAATATAGATTATGCCATTGAGAAAATAGATGCGGTGAATGGGTTTTTATTGCAGGAAACGCATGACAAATTTTCATTTGAAGAAATTATGGGCATGTTAGAAGGGCTGTTTTAAGTTATGGCAAAGTTTTCTTATAAGATGCAGAATATCCTGGATGTAAAATACAAGCTGGAGACACAGGCAAAGACGGCTTTTTCCATGGCAGCTTCCAGGCTGAACCAGGAGGAAGAGAAGCTAGAAGGGCTGCACCAGCGCAGAAGGGCATATGAGAGCCATGCCAAGGAGCTTGTGGCAGATAAACTAGATTTTCGGGAAATTAAGGTAAACCGTATTGCCATTGAGACGGTGAAGGGCGCAATCCAGAACCAGGTTGTGGCGGTGCATGTGGCGCAGCGTAACTTAGAGAATGCCAGGATCCGTTTGAAAGATGTAATGACGGAGAGGAAAACCCATGAAATTTTAAAAGAAAAAGCTTTTGATGAATTTAAGAAGGAACTGGAAAAAGAAGAGAGCAAGGCGGTGGATGAGCTGGTAAGCTTTACCCATAACCATGCCAAGGAAGAGTAAGGTGGTGGACAGCATGGCAGAAGATGTATTGGATCAGTTAGACGGTGAGTCAGGCGCATTAGATAAAAAGGCCCGTAAGAAAGCTGAAAAAGCAAGGAAAAAAGAGGAAAAGAAGCAGCGGAAAGAAGAAAAGAAGCAACAGGGGGAGGAAGCGGCGGAAGAAGAGGATGGCGGCGGAAGCAAGATTGCAGTGGTCCTTGCCACGATTGTGTTTATTGCCATCTGGCTTGCAATCCTTGGGCTGATTATTAAGATGGATATTGGGGGCTTTGGGTCCACAGTGCTGCAGCCTATCCTAAAAGATGTCCCAGTAGTCAATAAAATCCTCCCAGAAAGCGCGGAGGGGCCGGTCGTGGACGCCCAATACCCTTATACTACCTTAAACGAGGCGATTGAGCGCATTAAAGAGTTGGAAGTGGAACTTTCCAACGCCCAGACCCAGACAGAGGGGAACTCTGATTATGTAGCCCAATTGGAGGCGGAAGTTGCCAGATTACGGGAATTTGAGAGTGAGCAGTCTGCTTTTGAGGAGGAAAAGACGAAATTCTATAAAGAGGTTGTGTTCAATGAAAATGCGCCCGATATATCTGAATATAAAGCGTATTATGAGGGCATTGACCCTGCCAATGCGGAGGTGCTGTATAAACAGGTAGTCCAGCAGCAGCAGGCAAGTGAAGAAATTGAAGAATATGCCAAGACTTATTCTGAGATGAAGCCGAACCAGGCAGCGGCAATTATGGAAGCCATGCAGGATAATTTGAAATTGGTGGTGAAAATACTGCAGAATATGGAGACAGATGCAAGGAGCAAGATCCTTGCAGCCATGGATGCTGAGGTAGCGGCAAGGATAACCAAAATGATGGAACCATAATGCTGGCGCCACATATTATAATCATGGTTATAGGGTTCCGTATGGAATCATATAATAAATAATCTTATGAAAGGAAGGAGGAAGGCTATGACAAGCAGCAAGATATCCCAGCTTGCGGCTTTGATGAGAAGCTCAGAGCTGGTGAACGCCCAGAAAAGCCCACAACAGGGAAACAGCCCTGCTTTTGGGGCATTGTTAAGCCAGACGGCTGACAGTGGAAAAGGGGACGCCTACGCTTGGAATGGGAATTTAGTAAAGCCCCCCAAGGTAGAGTTGACGAACCAGGCTACGTTTGTGAAAGAGCCTTCTGGGACTGGGTACCAAAACCCTGTCGCAAAAACGGATACTGCAGATATCCAAGGCAGGCTGCCAGAGGATACACAAGGGAAGCTGGAGTCATTTGATAAGGAAGTGGCTGAGGCAGTGGCAGAAGAGTTAGGCGTGACAGAAGAAGAAGTCAGGGAAGCCATGGAGAATTTAGGCATTACTGCACTGGATTTGACAGACCCATCGAAACTGGCTAGCCTTGTGATGGAGGTGACAGGAAGCGAGGATATTGGCTCCTTATTGTTCAGTGAAGGTTTCCAGCAGCTTATTGGAGAGGTTGGGGAGCTGTCACAGGATTTGATGGCGCAGCTAAACCTTTCACCGGAAGAAATGGAACAGGTAATGGGGCAATTAAAGGAAATGCTTGTGGAAAACCAAGAAGCGCCGTTGCCAGAGAATCCAGGGCAGGAGATGTCCCAGCTTGAAACAGCAGAGGCTGAAACAGTGGAGGCCTCGGCAGAAGAAGTTAGCCAAGAGGGGGATAAGGTTTTAAAAACCCAAACAGAAGCAGCAGCAACAGAACAGAAAGTGCAAGGCTCAAACGCACAGGATAAGCCAGAGCAAGCAAATGCAGTGGAGAACCCAGAAGATGCTCAGGAAGGCGTAAGCAAGCTGGCAAATGCAGATGCACAGCAGCAGGAAACCCCAGAGGAAAACAGTGAGGAAGGCCAAAAATCCCTTTCAGAACTGACCCAAGGCCCCAAAGCGTCAGATAAGGCAGAAACCCGTACAGAACAGCACCAGGTGACTTACCAAACCACGGCACAAACGGTAAATCAGGGACAGGCAGTTGAAGTCACACAGACTGTCGTGCAGGTTCGGGTAGATGTGGAAGAAATTATGCGCCAGGTCAGCCATATGACAAAGGTTATGGTCAGCCAGGCAGAGTCATCCATTGAGATGCAGTTAAACCCTGCAAACCTGGGGAAAGTGTATTTACAGGTAGTTTCCAGGGAAGGGGTAGTCACTGCACAGATTGCAGCCCAAAATGAGGCGGTGAAGGAAGCGCTGGAGAGCCAGGTTGCCATATTGAAAGAGAATATGAACCAGCAGGGCATAAAAGTGGAAGCGATTGAAGTGACAATTGCAAGCCATGAGTTTGAGCGGAACTTAGAACAGAACCAGCAGAACCCGTCAGGGCAGCAGGAAGAGGAGGCAAGGCAGGCCTCTAGGAGGAACATTAACCTTAACAGTTTAGATGAATTAGAAGGGGCGCTGTCTGAGGAAGAGAACCTGGTGGCAAAGATTATGTCTGAACAGGGCAACAGTGTAAATTTGACAGCATAAGAGTAATATTATACAATCAAGAAGGAAAATAGAAGCAATTCAGAAAGGAGAACCATATGTCAGTTACAGTACCAGTGCAAAATGGGGAAATTGTAAATGGGTATGACCCCAACAAAGAAGCTGAGGAAGCCAAAAAAGAGAAAAGTGGCGGCGCGTTAGGCAAAGAGGCCTTTTTACAGCTTTTGGTAGCCCAGATGAAATACCAAGACCCTTTGGAGCCTACCTCTAACACAGAATATATTTCTCAGCTCGCCACATTTTCATCCTTGGAAGAAATGCAGAATATGCGCGCTTCCTTAGAGACGGCACAGGCAACAAGCCTGGTCGGGAAAACCGTAATTATGGCAGTTGACGTCAGCGGGACCACAAACTACATATCAGGAAGGGTAGACCAGGTCCGTAAGGAAGGGAGCAAGACTTATTTGTCTATAGATGAATCCTGGTATAATTTGGATGACCTTGATACGGTAGTGGATGACGTTTACCTGGAAGCAACCTTGATTGGGGACGACTTCAAGGAAGCGATTGACGATATGCCAGACCCAAGTAAGCTGAACCTTTCAGACAAAGATAAATTATCTGCGATTGCAAAGGCATACGACAGCTTAACCACGTACCAGAAGCAGCATATTGAAAAATACTGCAAAGACGCGTTGGATA